>JAUNKE010000003.1 GCA_030532905.1 Peptostreptococcaceae bacterium | reverse complement strand
TGTCACCTTTTCCATAAAGCCTCATTTCGTTTTGAAGCATTTTGTTTTGAATAATTTATTTTTTATATACCCGATTCGATTCGTAAAAGCAAAATTTCTATAAAAATTTATAGTTGCCGGCAAGTTTCCAAAAAGATTTTCAAAGACATGAAGAAATTTACAGAGCGATTTTTATATTAAGTTAAAAGAAATTTAATATGGAATCGAAATGAATCGTTATATTTTATAAATTCATTCCGAAATTATGATTTCAAAAAGAAAATCTGCAAAAAATATTGACATCGAAACGGATATTGTATATATTGAACATATACAATATTTCGATTTGGGGATGAAAATCATAAAAACATCGGATCTTTACATCCGAATTGGAAGGGAGAAGCAATGAAAGGGTTGTTTATAAAGGAGATGATTACAACAATTCGCTCGGTGCGTTTTTTGTTTATTCCGGCTATCGTGGGTATCGGTGCGGCATATTTTCTTTATAATCCGTCGGCGCAAGAGGTTCTTTCCATCTGTCTGATTCTTTCGGTTTGGGTAATGATGTTCCAAAATACGGAACTCGACAGAAAGAGTGAATGGAAAATATTGCTCGTCTCCTTGCCGATTTCAAGAACGAAGGCTGTCATGAGCAAATTTTTATTTTTGACGACAATCAATTTGGTGTTGCATCTGTTTTATTTTGTGCTGCGACTGGCGGTTTCGTATTCAGATTGGAAAAGCATTCTATTTATGAGCTTTTATCTTTTCGCCGTGAATTTAATGGTGCAAAGCACCGCTATGATTTTTACTGTAGGCGAAAGTGGATTCTCAAGGTTTTTGAATTTTATGCATATACTTTTGACAGGGCTTTCCGCCTTTGCCGTCACGGAGCCGAGTTTTATTTTTATGAGAATAGCTCGAGAACAATCACCGATATATGCATTGTTCTTGCTATATATTATGGCGCTTGGGATTGTAGCGTTCGACATTGTGACAACAATTCTTGATTTCAGATGGGAAGAGAAGAGTTGATGGGAGAGAATATGAAAGGTTTATTGATAAAAAATTTTCGGGAGCAACATTTGTTGTTTCTTGTAAGCGGAATTTTGATGATGGGGGTTTCTTTTTTAAGCTATCTCATCTCGGGAGAAATAAAAATCACATTTTTGATATTCCTTTTATTTGTTTTAATCAACACCATGGAGGAACGGATGTTTTTCAACGATGAAAAAACCGGATGGCAAATTTTTGCGATGGCATTGCCTTTGAGTAGAAAGTGCATGGTGCTGGCAAGATATCTGACTTCATTTATACGAGTTGTGATTTTGAGCATTTTATGCATTGCGATTCCGACTGTTTTTAGAAAATCATTTCAAATGCAGGATTTGCTTCTGCTTCTTATCGTGATGGGTGCGGCTTTTATTCAGATTCATATCTATCTGCCGCTTCGATATCGATTCTCGAGCAATCTGACAGCGACCGGGCTGGGCTTTATTTATACGGCTGCGATCTTACCGATGATATTTTATCTGGATCCTGTCGTTTCGGGCGGGAATATGGATATTACGCTAAAGACCTTGGTGTTCGAATGGATTTTGGCGGCGTTAAGCGGGGTGATTTCGATGGTTTTCTCATGCCGAATTTTTGAGAAGAAAGAATTTTAGGAGGCAATATGAATATCTTAATCAGCAATTCATCGGGGATACCGATTTATGAGCAGATATATCAGCAGATAAAGACGCTGATTTTGATGGGGGAGCTGCAGGAAGGGGAGGCTTTGCCGTCGATGCGACTGCTTGCGAAGGAGCTTCGCATTTCGGTTATTACGAGCAAGCGGGCGTATGAGGAATTGGAAAAATCGGGGCTGATTTATTCCATTACGGGCAAGGGAAGTTTTGTAGCGCCCAAAAATATTGAATTATTGCGCGAGCAGCATCTGCGCGAAGTCGAGGATTTGCTCAAGGCGGCAATCAAAAAATCAAGAACGATCAGTCTGAGTTTGGAAGAGATGGATGAAATGCTCAGTCTTTTATATGATGAGGAGGATTAGAATGAATATTTTATCGTTGGAAAATGTAAAGAAGAGCTATGAAAATTTTGAGCTGGATATGTCTTTTGACATCCCTCGAGGAAGCATCGTCGGTTTGGTCGGGCGAAACGGAGCCGGTAAAACCACCTGCATCAAGCTGATTGGCGGTGCAATCAAAAAAGAAGGCGGTAGAGTCGAGCTGCTCGATTATGAAATTGAAAAACTGCCTATCGCTGAGAAAGAAAAGTTGGCAATCTGCTATGAGGATTTGTATATGTACCATGAATACAATGCTTATGATATTCAGCGTATTATGGAAAATATCTATAAAACATGGGACAGCAATAAATTTTATGAGTTGACACAAGCTTTTCAGTTGGATTATTCGCAGAGGATAAAAGAATATTCGCGTGGTATGAAGATGAAGCTTTCCATCGCGATTGCACTTTCACATGCGACTGAGCTGATTGTGATGGATGAGGCGACTTCGGGTTTGGATCCGGTGGCGAGACGGGAGATATTGGATATTCTGCGCGACTTTGTGCAGGATGAAAATAAATCGGTGCTGATTTCATCACATATTACTTCCGATTTGGAGAAAATCTGTGACTATATCGTTTTTGTGCATGACGGACGAGTCGTGTTGAACAGAAGTATCGATGAGTTAAGCGAGGATTTTGCGATTCTGAAATGTAGCGAGCAGGATTTTGATAAAGTGGATAAGCAGGCGATTATCGGATTTGAGAAAAGTAAATTCGGCGTCGAAGCATTGGTTTATCGAAATCGGGTTCACGAAGGTATTTTGGATAATGCGGATTTGGAAGATATTTTAGGATTTATCAGCAAGGAGAAATAAGATGAGCGGATTATCGTTGTTGCGGGTTGAAAATTTCAGAGGGAGCGATTTCAAATCTAAAAAGCGACCGGGCGGTCGCTTTTGTTATTTCGTTCGATAGGTGGCGATGACTTCGGTTGCATCGGTTTGTGCATTTTCAAGTCGGCTCTCGACCAGCACATAGCGCAGAGTGCCTTCTTCATCGGAGAATGCCCAAGCGCTGAGAAAATACGGCTTGTTGTCGTCAAGCTCGACCTTGAACCCGCCTTTGAGAATTTTCGCATCGTATTGCTGAAACTTCCCGTCTTCTATTTTGAAATTTTCGCCGCGCCCAATCATTTTCAAATATCCCTGCAAAAAATCCGCGACATCATCGACGGTTCGAATGCCTTTGCCGAATGTGGAGTTGCTTGACAGCGACTTGTTGTAATCGGCAAAAGAAGCGAGCTCAATGACGGAGCCGTTTTCTTCATTGAAATAAGTAACGGAGGTCGGACTTTTCAAATCGGACAGAGGTGCCCATTTTCCTTCGAGGGTAACATAGCCGAAATTTTCATCCCCGAGAATTTTTCCGTTTTTTCTTTCCACTTTGTTTGCGCTGCCTGCCGTTTGGTCATCTCCAAAATAAAAAATGATGCCGACCATGGCAAGAAATGCGATAACTACAATTGCGACCCTTTTCATAATTCCCCCTAAGCTTCCAATCGGAATGATTTGATAATCTGTTTGCTCAATTCGTCAACAGTATCTTTGGTGGCATCCAAGATGACATAGCGATACAGATTGTTCTCGTCCAAGAATATCCAAGCGCGCGCCGTAATTTCTTCTTTGGACAAATCGGATATATAATTTACGGTGACTGCAAGCGCTTTGTATTTATTTTTGCCGAATTCGACATTTTCGATGACCGCCTTGCTTTCCGCTGACGAATCGGGTTGTCCCTCCGATGTGGCGGGGGAGATATAGGATTGGATATCTTCCGCAATATTTTCCAATGTCGCGCTGGCAGTGATGTCTTCTTTTGCGTATAGCGCCAGCTCGATGCTGTTTGTATTTTCGTCAAAATAAAGGGTGCTCAACATCTCTTCGGATTTCTCGGACAGCTCAAGCGGTTTCCAATCGGTATTTTTTACATCGACAAAACCGAAATCCTTATTGCCGAGCGTTTGGTTGTTCGATGATTTGCCGAAACATCCGGACAGCAAGCTGGTCACGATGATGATGATGGCAATCGACCATAACTTTTTCATAAATCTTTCCTTTCCAATCAAAATTCCTTTCCCATTATACCATAGAGTACAAAGTGCTATCAAGTTCAGCGGGAAAGGCTTGTGTTTTGTGAGTTTTGAGATATATGGCAGAAAGAGGAAGATGTTTTTTTCTACATTGAAAATTCGATTCGACTGTTGAAGCGGCGATTTGGATTTTTTATCGTTCTTTCGATTCGTAGGTCTGAAAAATTCGAGTCTTGTTTTCTAATAAAAAAGCATAGCAGCTAAAGAGCCGCTATGCTGAATCCGTCAAAATGATTAGTGTTTTTTCTTGGAATTTGCCCAATCCATCGTGAGCATTATCAAAAGGAATGCCAAGCCGAC
This sequence comes from Peptostreptococcaceae bacterium, assembly GCA_030532905.1. GTDB lineage: Bacteria > Bacillota > Clostridia > Peptostreptococcales > Filifactoraceae > JAUNKE01. Next base: position 64,970 of record JAUNKE010000003.1, on the reverse strand, counting down.
CAAAGAAGCCTGCTTAATTAACGAATAGTAAAAAGGTATTCCGGTTTTCGGTACGCGGTTTATCTTTTGTATCGCCGTTTTTTCTTTTGAATTTGATTGCGCTTGTACTTTCGGAACGCTGTTGTTGTCTATCTCGCTCTCAGCAACATTGTTTGACGGTACTTTATTTTGTGCGGAAGGATTGCTTTGATTTGTTCCTTGCGGTACGGTGTTGTCCGTAATGGTTTCTCCGCCCGGTGTTTGCGGGGTGCTCGGATTTTGTGGTGTACTCGGGCTGTCCGGACGAGTCGGAGAGCTCGGTGTTCCGCCGGTAGAACCGCCACCGCCGCCGGAGCCGCCACCGCTGTTGGATGGTGGTACCGGTTGAGCCGGTTGGAGAGGGGTGAGCGGAGTGGTTGAATTTGTTTTTACATTTTCAATCGTCAATTCCGCCTTGTCTAACTCTTTGTCATCGACAAAAGTTTTTATTTTTCGAATACCGGCATCTTTTACAACCACCACTTTTTTCGCCGTGGTGTCCAAATCGTATCCCGCCGGCGCTTTGGTTTCGACAAGCTTGTATTCGCCGACCGGTAAATAGATGAAGTTCAGTTTTCCGTTTGCGTCGGTCGCGTCTTGTCGAATGACTTTTTGTGTGCTGCTGCGTAACTCAAATTCCGCGCCTTGCAACAAAGTGGTTTTGTCTTTTGCATCAACCTTCGTGATTTTCAGTGCGCCGAGTCTTTCCAAAGTGGCATTCACATGAATGTCTTCTACGGTGAAGTTTGCGGAAATCGGATTTTGCGGTGCACTGTCGTCGCCTTCGATTCGGACGGAATTCGTAACATTGCCTACATTTTCAACGGCATCCGTCGTGTAGATGAATCGATAGTTTTTATTTTTCTCCGGAACCGTAAATGTGATGGTTCGGCTTGCGTTGTCATATTTTACATAGTCTTTCGGGTTTGGAACGAAAGGCCCGCTTTCGAATTCGCCGGCAACATTCGGCAGGAGTTCATAAATTCGAATATGCTCATTGCCGAACAGCAGCTCGCCATCCGCATCCACCGGCAATTCAATACCCGCCGGTAATTTGTCCACCAGTTTCGGATTTTCATTTCCTTTGGAATAATCCGCACCGGCAGGCTTGTAATCAATCTCCCAACGAATCGATCCGTTGCCTTCATAGGTCGATTTTTTGCTCAATAATTCAAATTTCATGTGGACATCCTGATATTGAAGAAGTCCGTGCTCTTTGCCGTTTTCTTTCCACGCCTTCAAGCCTAATTCCACGCGATTGCTCTCTTTGATATGGTCTTTTCGAATCTCCATCGACCAGCCGCCATTGTGTTTTTTAGCATAATAGTCTTTGAGCGTGTCTGAACTTGGTTTCGCTTTGAGCAGGATGACATAAGATGTATTCAGCCCTTTGGTGAAGGAGAAGTTAACTTCTTCATTTTTTTCATCGAGTACCACACCGGTTGCTGCGGCATCGAGTTTTTGGTTTTCGTCCGCTTTGAGTCCGAGTCCCGCGCGCTCTTTTCCGGCGAAAAGAATAAATTTCTCACCACTTTCAAAAGGAACGAGGCTCCAGCCCATCGGCAGTTTATCGGTCAATGTCATCGTGCCGATCGGCATAAGTGAATTGGATTTTGTATTCCAAACGGTTGCATTGTCAAAATCTCGCTCGCTCGCGTTGACGCTGAGACGGAAAACGACGGTGCCGTCCGCATAGTTATACGCATGATCCGCATTGGTCTCCTTGTTGTCGGCTGTTGCATTGACATATTTTTCAGGAGTTTGCAAATCGACGACTTTCTGCGCCGGTATCGCTTCTTTATAGATGCTTGAATTTTGGTTGAAATGTCGATTGGAAGCGTGGGTAATTACTTTGTTTCCGTCGAGCAGAACCGCCGTATTTCGAATCTCGTTTTGAGAATAGGTCTCCTGAGTATTCGGGAACAGCAAGCTCACATCTACAATTTTAGTTTTGTAAGAGAAGGTCTGTCTCTTGGAAGGGTCGATGTTGTAGATTTCCATAACCTGACCGACCTTTTTTCCTTCTTTTTCAATATAACTAACAGTCAGCAGCAAGTTATCCGGACTTTCAAAACTCGAAGGCACATATTGCTGTCCGATCGCCTGATAATTTTGCGTGCTGAAATCCTCTATATTAGCTAATATTTCTTGCGGTAATGAAATCGTCTCAACGCTCTTTAAATCGAGTGGCTTTTTGTTGTTCATGTCTAAGATTTCATGATTGAAAGTCAAGACATCAAAAATTTTCAGCTTGTTCGACTGGATGCTGTTTTTCAAATCGACGGAGACATGCCAGTAAGCATAGAGTCCGTCCGCCTCCCATTTCAGCGCAACCTTGTGCGCCGTGCCGTTTTCATCCGCCAAGCCCGGTCTTTTGCCGAGCGCATTGAGTCCGGCTTCCGCAATATCCTTGGAGCTGATCGGTTTTGCATATTCGCCAAAAGAGAGAGTCGCTTGATTTTCAAATGACTTTCTTTGATTTACGAATCTGTTCTTGTCAATGGTGGAAACGATGGTGATTCGGTGCATGGAATCGATGTTGCCGAGAGTATAAGTTCCTCTCGGGTCGGTATTGATTTCCTGAACCGTCGTCCAAGCTCCGTTTTCCATTTTTTCGATGAGCGCTTTTTCGAAAACAAGTCCGTCCGGCAACATATCGTTAACGACGGCATTGCTCATCGACATCGCGTCCTTGTTTACTTCGATAACCCAAGAAATCGTGTAGATATCCGAAGTTTTTTCAATTTCATTGTGATGAGAGATTCCGTATTTTGAAATCCACTCCGGCGTAAAGCTTACGCTTGCATCATTTTGCGCAATCGGAGCATCTTTTTCATTCAACAGCCGGGCATTGTTTGTAATCGTTGTAGTTTCATAGCTGTTTTTTCCGGTGACATTGCTTCCGCTTTCTTTTTGTGTAAAGAATGTGTCATCCGCAATTTCAGTCTCAAAAGTCACCTGTACGGTATCTCCGGTTCCGGCAGGGAAGAGGTATTCCACTCGGTTTCCGCCGTTATCCGCAGCAATGCTTGTCGGATTTTGATTTACCTTAAATGAATTCGGCACATAGCTGAGCTCGGCGCCGAGTTCGTCCAAAAATTTCGTGTTGCTCAAACTCATCGGTCGGTCATTTTGGTCTTTTCCGACGATGTCGATTGTCCAAGTGATGCTTTGTGTTTTCAAATTAAGCTGTCCCGTCTTTGTCAAACTGTGTCGAGTTTGCGGAGTAGGGGGCAGTAGCTGATATGCTTTGCCGAAGAGGGTAATATCCGTCGGCAAAGCATTTGCATCGCCGGCATATTCCAATTCGGCGGTGACATCAAGAGACGGAATGCTGACGACGCGCTCGTCTTCCGGCAAATTGGTTTGGTCGATGGTGAAGTCGATTATCGCGACCGCGCCCAAGTTCCCATCATTTTGATAGGTGATGGTGCCTACGACGGTGTCGCCGTCTTTGATTTCTTTCGGAGTCGGCGCTCCGGAGATTTTCAAATCTTTGTGAATCGGAAGCACCAATCGGTCGCCCGCATTTGCCAAAATGGTTTGCGAAGCGGTATCGATCAATTTCAGCGCGACTTGAGAATTCATTTTGATTCTCTTGCCGGCATCGATGGTATCGCCGATTGCAACGCCGTCCTGTGTCAACGAGATGAGTTTTTCTTCGGTGACAATGTCGTTTTTGTTCAAATCTTTTGCATAAGAAATTTCCGATGGCAAAAGTACATTAAATATAAGTAGGGTCGCCATCAAAAGACTTAGCAGATTCTTTCTTTTTTTGCTTTGCAATTTTTCTCCTCCAATCATATTTCAAATAAATAGGTTCAATTTCGTATCTTATCCATTATACCACCATTATGGAGTTTATAACCAAGATTTCGTTATTAAAATGGAGAAAATTTCCTAAAAAATCCCATCCGAATTACAAAAAAACAACCACCGATTCCAAAGAAAAGGTGGTTGCAATAATTAAAACTTATTTTGTTTGTGATTGTATCTTAGCGCCCGTATTTTCTGAAACGATATTCATCGATTAAAATCAGAATGAACAGGATTGCCGCTGCGATTCCCAAGGAGCCCTTGAGCATCGAGCCGACATATTGAATGCCGGTTTTCGGTGCACCGCTTACTCTCGGTACTCTGCTCTTTGGAGAAGCAGCCTTCGGTACGACATTATCTTCAATCACTTCGCCGGCTACATTGTCCTGATTTGTTTGCGGATTTCTGTTTCCGGAGTTGACATCCTGATTTGCCAATGGTGTACGATTGTCCTCGATGGTTGTCGTATCATTTGGCGTGTTCGCTGTCGGTGGAGTAGTTGGCTGATTCGGATTGTTCGGCTGAGCCGGATCTCTGTCCGGTCTTACCGGTGATTGTGGAGAACCGCCTGTATTTCCTCCGCCACCGCTTGGTGGAGGAGTCGGTACGACGGAAGGTTTTCTTACATTGACAAAGTCAATTTGATTTGCGCCTCCGACAACAATTACCTTGGACTCGCTCACAATATTCGGTGTGTAGTCCGGATCTACGGTTTCCGTAACGGTTACCGGTAAATCTTTCGGTAAATCTTTGATGATAACTCGCTCGCCGTCTTTCAAAGTGATGGTCTCGCCGTCTCTGATTTTTCCGGTTGAGCCGTCACTCTTCTCATATTCATATTCTTTTCCGTCGCCGGTGACTATCGTGTAAGTGAAGTCTTTGTTTTTATCCGCGCCCGGTCCGGTTACGGTATTCGTGATAATCAAATCACCCGTCTGCTTAGGAGCAAGGTCTTTCGTATTTGTAAATGGTGCATATACGGTACCTTTTTCAATTTTCTTCACGATGGTTCCGGTTGGCGGATCCACGATATATCCGGTGGATACGATAGGGTCTTCCACAATCGTAACTACCAAATCAATCGGCATATCTTTGATAAGAATCTTCTCTCCGTTTTTCAAAATGAAGTTGTCTCCGCTCTTAATTTTTCCGGTGGTTCCGTTGCTGTGCTCGTAAGTGTATTCTCCGTCGCCGTCAAAAGTTATCTTGTAGTGGAACGGCTTGCTCAAATCCGCACCTGCTCCTGAAACCGTATTGCTGATTTCAAGATTTCCTTTTTCGGTAGGATTGGTGCCGCCACCGCCACCGCCGCCACCGCCGGAATTATTTTTCGTATTCACGAATGGCAGAATCGGATGAATATTGTTTGCATCAACCGTTGCTTTTTGAGTAGCGGATGGAGTTACCGTATAATCATCCGGTGTCTCCGTTACCGAAACTTCAGTTCCGAATGGAATATCTCCGATGGTGATGGATTGCGCATTGGTAAGCTCAAAAGTATCGCCGTCTTTCAATGTTCCGTCCGGTACGCCGTTTCCTTTATAGTTTAGAGCCATTCCGGCAGGAAGTGTGATGGTAAAGGTGAATTTCTTGGTCAAATCCGCCGCATCACCTTTGATTTCATTGCTGATAGTCAGCTGTCCTTTGGTCGGAGCAACTTTGTCCTTCGTGTTGATGAAGTGAAGATGCTCAATCGGTTGAGCCGGATCTTTTACCGTTCCGGTTTGTACCGCGCCCGGTGTGACTTTGTAATCATCCGGTGTTTCGGTAACCATTACTTCCGTTCCGACCGGCAATCCTTTGATGATGATTGCCTGTTTGTCTTTCAATGTGAAAGTTCCGCCGCTTCGGATTTTTCCGTTTGCTGCGCCGCCTTCACCGACATATTCATATTCGCCTGTCAAATTCGCCGGCAATGTGATTTGATAAGTGAACGGTTTTGTAGGGTCGGAATCCGTTCCCCTTACCTCGTTACTGATTTTCAAATCGCCGACAACAACTGCGTCTTTCGTGTTAACAAACTCAAGCTCTTTCGTTTGTTTTGCAACGATGACCGCTTTTTGAACCGGATTCGGCGTTACTTTGTAGTCGCCCGGTGTTTCGGTTATCGTTACTTGTAAATCATTCGGCATTCCTACGATTGTAAAGGACTGTCCATGCTTAAGCTGGATGCTGTCGCCGCTCTTTACCTTTCCGGTTGTACCGTCATTACGGATATAAGTGTAAGTTCCGCCGTCGGAGAATTCCACTTTGAACGGGAAGTCTTTTTGCGGGTCGGATGCGCTACCGGTTACTTTATTTGTAACTTTGAGTTTTCCGGTATCGTCCTTAAAGTTTTGAACCGTAAGAATATTTTTGTTGCCGTTTATTGTTGTAGTGAATCTGCCGCTTGTATTTTTTTCTACAAGAACGCTGTACTCGGTGGAATCCAAGTCGTATCCTGCAGGAGCTGCGGTCTCTTTCAATTTATATTGTCCCGCCGGCAAAGCTTTTAGGAACAAAGTTCCGTCCGCCTGCGTCTTTCCTGTTCTGAATACGGTTCCGTCTTCCAACAGAATCGAGAATTGTGCATTCGCCAATGGTGCATTGGTAGCACCGTCCACTTTGACGATTTTTAACCATCCGCTACGGCTGAGCATTGCACTCGCCTGTGCTTCGGTAATGATGAAAGTTCGCTTCGCTTCCGTCGGCTGCGACAATGCGCCGGTCAGCTTAACGGAGTTGCTCGCTTCTTCCTTCGGTGAGCCGGTGATATCCGTTAGGTATTTGAAACGATATGCTTTTTGCGGCTCTGCAATTTTGAAAGTCAATGTTCTGCTTACAAGGTCATAAGACACATTCTGTCCAATCACGACCGGTACATCGACACCTTCGGTATAAGTTCCGTCCGCCTGCAATACCAATTCTTTGATTGTGAAATATTTTGTGCCTGCTTCTTCCAATAGAAGTTGACCCTTGCTGTCCGTTCTCAAATCGATTCCGCCGGACAATGTGTCCGTAATTTTCTGTCCGTTGATATTGACATTGCTCGGTTTGTAATCGACTGTCCATGTTACCGAGTTGCCTGCATTTTCAAAGATATTATCCTTGCTGATTACCTGGCTGTCCACTTCCACAACCTGCGTATAAGACGCTGTTGCTTTTGAATTTTCAGCCGTAATATTCACCGTGTTTTCAGCCGTGGTGCTTCCGTTTTTGCTGAAGTATTCTTTTTGTTTCGCTTCATTCGGTCTGGCTTTTATCAAAACAACATAAGGCTTGTCCAAACTGTCAAATGTGAAAGTCGCCACTTCGCCCTGCAACGAAACATTCAATCCCGCCACTTCGTCCGGCGTCGTGTCTTTTGCAAGGGTGTCAATTCCGCCCGAGTTAATATTTCCTTCAAAAATCAGGAAATCTTTTCCATTGATTTTATCGAATTCCCAACCCGCAGGAAGCGTATCTTTCAATGTTATTTTTCCTAAAGTTGTAAAATCATTCGTTGTTTCATCAAATATCGGTCGAGATTTGAAATCGATTCCGTTTGCGTTCAAGCTGATTCTGAATATCGCAGCTTTTTCCGCATAGTCGAATCCGAGTTTTATCTCTCTGGTTTTCTTGCTGTTTACGCCAACCGACGGATTGCTGATTACATCGCGGTTGAGCAATTCTTTATAAAGCATACGGCTCGCATAGCTTGCATTTGCCGTTGACATATTGATTCCGGTATTCGCGCTGAACAACACACCGGTATTTTTCGAATACTCGTTTGAGTTTTTCAAAACGACTCTTGGAGAAACGACTTTTGTTGAGAAATTCATTTCTTCCACTTTGTCTTTTGCAAAACCTGTAATCTCGAGTATGTCGCCGACAACTTTACCGTTTACGGTCAACTTGTGATGCGTAAAAGTCAAATCGCCGCGGTTAAAAGTTCCGTCGATATATTGCTGTCCGTAATTTTGAACATAATTTGCGTTGTAGGACGGATTGAATCCGCTCGGTACACCGTCAACCTTTGTCAAATCCAGTTGCTTATCGCCATGCACGAATACATGGTAAAGACGAAGATCCGGAATGTTCTGCTGCTTCTGATTCACTTTTACATTCCAGTTGATTTGACCGGTTTGCATATTCACGCCGGCGGTTTTTACTTCCAACGCATTGTATCCTACTCGTCCATCGACATAGCCGGTGCCGGAATTTCCGCCGTCCCAACGAAGTGTCGCACGATTTTTGAATACTTTCTGCTCAGCGGAATAATCCGCATCCGGAACCTTGGTTACGATGGTCAGCATCACCTTGGTATCGATTGTGCCAAGAATATAATCGTCGCCTTGCGGAACAATATTTTCCGAAGCGGACCAAGCAGTCCCGTTCCATTTTTGCAAAGTGGATGAGCGATAAGTCAATCCGCCTTCCAATTGGTCGGTAATTACCGCATTTTTCAATGTCGCTTCCTGGTCATTCGCTGTGATTGTCCAAGTAAGCGTTCTGTCTTTCGGATTATAGATAGCGGAACTTCCTTGAGGGTCGTCCGTGCTTCCTTTTTTAATCCACTCGCCTTTGTATTCCAAAACGGCAGCCGCTTCTTTTACAGCATGGTCGCTTGCATTGGTAAGTTTTGCGGTGTTGCTGATTTTATGCGTTGTGTCGGTGAAATATACATCATCCGAAAGCATGGTTTGGAATTTAATCGTACGATCGCCGATAATGTCATCCGCAAAAAGATACTGAATTGTATTTCCTTGGATTACCTGCGCATCCGCAACCGCATCTCCATTGATAGTAAATGAATTTGGAACATAGCTTCCGACATTTCCGCTCAACTCGTCAACAAATTTCATATCCTTGAGTGTAGAAGGGAAATTATCTTTTTTAACAGACGCAACGACTGTCCAATCGATGATACGCTTTTTCGAATCCGCAAAAGCGCCCGACTTCGTCAAGGCATATTCCATTTTCGGCGGTGCTTTTACAAAGGTAAAAGTTTTATCGAGAATCTCAATATAATACTTTCCGTCCTGGTCACCGTTCTGGTCTCCCGAATATCTCAGACTCATATTAAAATCGAGTGTAGCATCGTTGACGCCCGGCTCAAAATGACTATCGTTACCGTTAAAATCGATAAATGCCATCAACTTATTGTTCTGATTACGAACGGATAAACTTGCGATAGCAAACGGATCACGAATTTTATTTTGATCAATAGGGAACATAGGTAAGTTCTCAATCGTTCCTATTAACTCCAGATTATCCGCAATCTCCAATTCAAGGATATCGCCTTTCATCACGCCGCCATCGGCAGCACCTTTAACAGGTACTTTGAATTGGACGAAAACATCCAACGGAGACTTCGCGTCAAATTCGGCATTATCTCCGAGTACGGCTCCATTTTGCTTGATGGTTACTACGATGTCTTCCAATTTATCTTTTCCGTAAACCGTTGCGTAAGAGTTGATAAACTCCGGCGGAAAGAAAATATTCAACACCAACAGCATCGCCATACAATAGCTGAGCCATTTGAATTTGTTGTTTCTTTGCATTGTGCATCCTCCCATAGAAAATTAAAAAGAGACTGTTTTTCGTTTTGAAAACCGACTGAAAGTAAGAGCAAGCTGACAAAGGATAAAAAATAATAAAAGTTCAGATTGCCAACAAAACGAATATAGCCCCCGAAACATTGAAAAATATCCATATCAAAAATTTCATTCAATAGAAAATATTTTCCACGTTCTCTATAAGTTTATACCACAAAAATAATAATCTAAAAACAGGGAAGCTTTTTTCTTAGTAAATTTTTAAAAATCAACTTTGTGATAAAGAACTCGAATATAATATTAAATAAGAATTAGCGTTTTGAAAGAAAATAAAAAAGATGAAAGGGGAATGAAAATTAAAATAAAAAATTAAAACAGAACATGAAAAGAATATGAAAAATCAGCTCTGAGCATTAGAAAGGGAAAAGAAAATTAAAAATCGGCTCGGAGCATTGAAAAGGGGATGTGGAAGTAACAAATGAAACTGCAAAAAAATAAAACTGAAAAGCAATTATAGCAAACCCGAAATAAAAATTTTCTACAAGCGCTACAGAAAATCGTTATAAAAATTGTTATATAAAAAAGTGCTATACTATATGAAAAGCGCTATATAATAGGAAGCGATTTTTTGAGAAACACAGAGAGCAATAAAAGAGGCCGAGATTTCTCTCAGCCTCTTCCAACTGTTAGGGGTACAGTTGTGTAGGGATAAACTCTGCTGTCAAAGTGAACGGTTAGGGGTTTCCGTTTTTTGTGATTTATTTCTTACCTTTTTTCTTGGATAGTCCAAGTACCAAAGCTGCCGCCGCACCCATGCCGAGCATTCCGAATGATGCACTTGCCACTTGCAATCCAGTTTTCGGTGCACCTTTTATTTTTGGAACTTTCGCTTTAGGGACGGTATTGTCCGAAATCACTTCATCCGTCTTTTCTTCGTTGGATACATCGGATGGAGGGTTCGCCTGCGGAACGGTATTGTCCGTAATAGTGTCTTCGCCCGGAGGATTGTTTGCCGGCGGATTATCTGCCGGTGGACGAACCGGATTATTCGGTCCTTGAGGCGGGTTGTTTGCCGGAGGATTAGTTCCCGGCGGATTAGGTCCCGCACCCTGCCCACCCGGATTGAGAACATTCTCAAATACAACATCCTGCGTTTCATCCGGCGCATTCGGTTTCGGTTTTACAATAACACTCTGCTCTTTACCGTTTTTCGGTACATAGTTTTCAGGGTCTTCCGCAATTTTTACATTCAATCCGTCTTGCAACTCCGAAATGATAAGAACCGAGTTGTGTTTTAATTTTAATTTATCGCCGCTCTTGATTCGACCGGCAACGCCATCCAATGTGTAAGGATATACATCGAATGAATTGAAAGTGATTGTGAATTCAAATTCTTTTTGCTGATTTGCAAGAGAGCCGGAAACAATCTTGGTAATCTTTACTTTACCGACATCGGCTCCGAGTTTTGTGTTTTTCACAATCAGCTCTTTGGTTTGATTGCCGTCAATAGTCACAAGCTTGTTGATGGAGCCCGGTACTGGTTCGACTTTCACTTTGTATTGTGTTGTAATCGCGGCATAACCTGTCGGTGCAGCGGTTTCTCTTAAGATATATTCGCCGACCGGTAGGGCTTTCATATAAGCGATTCCGTCCTGACCCGTTTTTGCGATACGAACCTTGGTTGTTCCGTCTTTTGCAAACAATGTGAACTCCGCGTCTTTAAGTTTGAGCGCTGTGTTTGCCGCATCCAATTTGATGATTTTGATATGCGGTACGCGATCCAGAATTGCCCGTACATGCGCGTCGTCGATCGCAAATTTTGAAACGACTTCAACGGATTGAATATCATCCGCACATAGCTTCGCGCGATTATGCACTTCTCCGGTATCTCCGGTGATATAGGTTCGATAGTTGAGTCGATAGCCTTTATCCGTAGAAGGAAGTTTGAAAGTGATTGCACGGGTTACCTTATCATATAGGATATTATCGCCCAAAGTCAGTACAACTTCATCGCCTTCCTTATAAGTTCCGTCCGGCTGCAATAACAATTCTTTTGCCGTAACAAAATCTTCGTTACCGACCTTCAATGTCAATTCGCCGTGGTCATCCGTCGGCAAATCCAAGCCCGGTGGCAGAACATCCATAATCTTTGCATTTGGATGCGCGATTTCATTCGGCTTGTAGTCGATTGTCCAAATAACCGTTCCGTCAAGAATGCCGTTCGGTTTATCATTGAAAGTTTTTTTGAGCACTTCGCTTACAATCTTCGTATCCATTTTCCATTTTGCAGAATGAACATGATTTTGAGGCTTGAGCGAAACATTATTTGTAATTGTGGTCGTCGCGTTTTTCGAGAAATATTCTTTTGCTTTTTCAGCAGTCGGTGCCGCCTTGAGCAAAATGACATAAGGTTTGTCCAATTTCTTGAATACGAAACTTGCTTTGTTGCCGTCGATTGTAGCATCCATATCCGCTACGGTGTCCGGATTCGTATCCACAACGCCCGCATCCAATCCGTTGTTCTCGTAAGCATCAAAAATCAGGAATTTCTCTGTGCCTTTGATTGCGATGAATTCCCAGCCTTCCGGCAATTCGTCCGTCACGGTGATGTCGCCCATCTTCGAGCCATTGGACAACTCTCGCTCGTTCAAATGAGCATTGTCGGAGTTTACGGTAATGCGATAGATGACCGCCTTCTCTTTGTTGTTGAATCCGACAGCCGGATTGGTTGATTTTGCACCGACTTCCTTTTCCGGATTCGGCGATGCCACCGCTGTCGGTTGGAGCATTTCTTTATATACCAAACGCATCGGAACATTGATTTCTTTTGACGCTTGATTGATTCTTTTGTTATTGCTGTATAGCGCAGCCGTATTTTTTACATTGTTGCCGTCGTTTAGATTAGCTAGTAAGATTTCAGGTGCAACAATTTTAGATTTTAACGTAAATTGCTCGGACAATTTGTTGCTGAATCCTTTGACTTGCACAAAGTCGGCAACGCGTTGACCGTTTAGGGTAATCGGATAAACCTGTACATCCAGTCCGCTTCCATTAAATGAGCCTTCGACATATTTTTGACCGAGTGCCTGATACTCAGCAGGGAAACTTGTTGTGTCAAATCCCGCAGGAAGACCTTGCACCTTAGTCAAGTCCAATGCTGCTTTGTCATAGACGAACAATTCATAAACCGAGAGATTCGGAATGTTTTGTCCTCGTTCTTTGACAGATATTTTCCACTCGATAGTCGCATCTTTCCTATTGACTTTTCCGACATCCTTGCTGATAGGATTATATCCGATTGGAGTTTTTTCCGCCTTTGCAATTATCGGCGTCTTGATTTCATCGGAAGTGATAATCGCATCATTTTCGTAAGCCAATTCCGAAGCGGTATAATCATCCTTCGCATCCGGCACCTTCGTGATGATGGTAAGCACAACTTTTTTGTCGATATTACCCAAGTCATATACAGAATTGCTGTCCGGTTTGATTGGGAATTTCGGCCCCGAAACACCTTTTTCGTCGATGACATTGTAGTATGCCTCTACGAAGGTTTGTGGACCCAAGTCCTTGTTATCTTTTAAAACATCTTTGACTTTGACATTGTTGAGCGGTTGAGCTAAATGATTTATGGTAATCTGCCACTCAATCGTTCTGTCTTTCGGATTGTATGCGCTGTCCGGAACGTCGTTGTTCTTTCCGGTTTTGCTTATCCACGGTACCGAGAAGTCAACTTTGGCTTCCGCATCTTTTGCATTTCCTTGCGGGTCGGTCAAAACCGCCTTGTTGGTAACGGATGATGCAGGAAGATGGAACTTGTCGCTTGGAATATTCGTTTCAAATGTCAATGTTGCTTTATCTCCGACGCCGTCCGGGAATGTGTAGCTGATTTTATCCCCGTTGATTGTTGGAGTAGTCGCACTTCCGTTCACCATAAATGAGTCGGGAACATAAGAACCGACTTTTACCGAATCCAAGTCATCGGTAAAAATATAATCTTTTAAATCGAAAGGCGTTCCGTTCTTGATTGCGGAAACTTCGACCGTCCATTTGATTTTTCGACTGGTCACTTTGCCGTCAACCAATTCGCCCTTTTTGCTTATTTTGTGCTCCAATACATCCGGCGGGGGAACAAGATTAAATTCTTTGTCTAAAATTTTTACCTTTTGTCCCTCTTTTGGAATTGCAAAAGCGTCACCACCGTACTTAAGCATCGCATCGAATTGAATTGTTGCATTTGTATCCGTATCAAAGTTGGATTTATCTCCATTGAAAGTAATGGTCGCAACAATTTTTCCGTTTTCGCTTTTTAGTGCCATCGTTCCGATTTTGGTGTCAGGTTTTTGACGATCCATAAAAATCGGAAGTTCGAACGGTCCGAGTAGCTCAAAGGCATCGGTTACTTCAAAAGTTAGAGTATCCTTCATTTTGACATCGCCGTTTGGCCCGAGCTTTAATTTGAATTCGCCGTCAAATCTAAATTCTTTGTTGCCGACGATGTCGCCGCCTTCCAAAATGACATTGCCTTCCTGTTTCAGTTCGACTTTGACCTCTTTCATAACAGAAGGATCAAGATCGTCTGCGTAAGCCAAGTTGGTCGGCATAAAGACATTCAGTATTAAAAATACCGCCATCCACCAGCTGACAAAAGATAATTTCTTATCTCTTTGCATAATGCACCCTCCTTTCGGGTTAAAAAAATAAACCACCTACCGTTGTTCTTTTTTGGATTGACACAAAGTAAAAAACAATTAATTTTCTAATTTGTTTTTCGATTTGTGCTCGCTTAACAAAATGCATTGTGGCAAACAATCCAAAATAATTGAACAAAAAAATCACTATCTCCCATACATTATTTTTATACCACAAAATAATTCCTTCTAACAATTTAAGTGAAACAATTGCAATTTATTTGTTTACAATAAAAAATAAAAGCATGAGTATGAATCGCAAAGCATTGAAAAGAAATGCAAAAACAAAAAGCAATTAAAAAATGAGAAAAAAAATTTTTTTCCTGCGCAGAATTTAAATTCAGTAATTCTGTATAAAAATGAAAAAATTAATCATAGAAGAAATAAGGAAAGAGCAGGGGGGAAAAAAGTAAAAAACGAAATGCCGGATAAATTTTTGAATGAGAAAAACAAAAAGAGATTAAATCGACATCATTAAATGAAGAATAGACGCAAAAAATGAATGGACTTTGAATAAGGAAAACCGGAGGCCGGTGTAGAAAGCAGATAGAAAAACAAAACCGGAGATATGTGCAGAACACAGATAGAACAGCATAACCGTAAAGTCTTTCAAGTTGTGTATAAGAAAGACCGAGCGAGCATAAGCCCGTCCGGTCTTGATTTTGAAAGCTGAAAAGATTTTCAAATTATTTGTTGATTCGTTTTTTGGATAAGAATCTTTCGCGCAATGCGACGATTAAAATAGCAAAGGAGCCCGACGCCATGCCGATCGAGGATAGGGAAATCTGTCCCGTTCCGGTTTTCGGTGCGGAACCGATTCTGCCCGGATTGTTTTTATTCTGCTTGGATTTTTTTGCCTGATCTTCCTTTTCACGATTGTCGAATGGTGTAGCATCGTCGTAAATCGGTTCGCCTTCCGGAGTATAGCCGATGATTCTTCGTCTGCCTGACGAAGTGCCCGACGGTCTGACTGAAGAAGGATTCGAGTTGTTATTGTTCAAATTTGTTCCCGGCTTCGGATTCGTATTTACCGGAATCGGTGCCGGCTCCGGTGTAGGATTCGGCTTTTCTGCCGGTTTTTGCTCCGGATTGGTAGGATTCTTGTCCTTGTTCTCCGTCGGAGTCGACGGATTCGGTCTCACATTTGATGAATTGTTCGGAGTACCGCCGCCCGAACCGCTTGTTGAAGGCGGTGTACTCGGTGGAGTCGGCGGATCCTTTGGCGTATTGCCGCTGCCTTGATTTGCACCACCGCCGGTTGGAGGTGGGGTGGTCGTTGTTTTCTTATTGCTGATTTGAATCAGTGGCTTATTTTCTACGGGATTGCTTTCGCCGGTTTTAGTAACGACGGTTTGTTTATCTTTTCCATTTTGCGTTACGGATATGGTATAAGAAACTTCCGACTTATCATAGCCATTAGGAGAAGTTATTTCTCGCAGTGTATATTCTCCGACAGCCAAAGGAGCGAAAATGAGTTCGCCTTTTTCATTCGTAGCACCTTGTTTGATCTCCAGATTTCCTTGATAAAGCCCGAATATCGCCCCTCTCAGTTTTTTGGTAGGCTCATCCGCATCCACCTTTGTGATTTGCACTCCGCCGATTTTGGAAAGCCATGCGGAAATGCTGAAACCGGCTTTGATTTCATGAGATGCGGATTGAGAGCGATATACTTCTTCTCCGTGAAGAAGTTGAATCGTATTACTGATTCTAACTCCCGTGTTACCTGATAATTCCTGTGCTTTAGCGGAATATGGTGTAAAGTAGCTGATGCGATACGCTTTTGCCTTATCACTAATTTCAATGGATAATTGTCGATTATCCGGATTATAGTTTACAATCGGGGCATTTGCTTCTTCCAAGGTAAGTTTTTTTGGGTTTTTATAAGCGTAACTTTCACCCATGGTTTGTTCTTCAATTTCAATAATCGGTTTACCGTTTTCATCCATTTGTAAGTCAATTCCTTCCGGAATCGTATCCACAAGTTTTACATTTTCTTGAGTTGCTGCGAGAAGATAAGGTTGGTAGTTGACAACCCATTGCACTACATCATTCTTCGCATCGGAAGCTTTGGTTAGAACGGGTGCTTGAAATTCCGTAGCTAAGCCACGAGAGAATCCGTTATCTTTTATTGTGTTCTCGTAATTAAAACGCAAATTGTTTGCAATTCGATTTCGTAAAGCTTTATCCTTCTGAGGCTCAATGATTGTGTCGCTCGCTTTCGCTTTGGCAACATAATCCAAATAAACAGATTCTTTTAATCTCATGCGAATTACAATGACATAAGGTTTATTTAATTCCTCGAATGTGAATTTAACCTTGGAATCCTCGCTGGTGTTCACGCTGATTTTTTCTGTTGTCAAATCTGTAACCAACAATTCGGAAAGCTTATCTTTGTAGTCGTTAATCAGATTTGAATATTCCGTTCCGGAAATACTTTCGGTAGAGCGGAAAATTTTGTATGGAGTGTTTGTATCCTCAAAATTCACCAGCTCTAATTCTTTTGGAAATTCATCGCTTATAACGATAGGGGGCAGTTTTCCGTCTTTGTTCTCATACTGCGTGAAGTCCGCTTTGGCGGAATTGATACTTAAGCGATAGAAAATTTCTCGATTTTCAAAATTATAGTTTTTAACATTTCCAAAGTTTTGATTCAAATCAAGGTTTGTTGCAGTAGATGTTGTAGGCTCAAGAGCTGTTTTGAGGATTTGACTGTTCTGAAAAATTCCTCTTGCTTCAGCCAAACTCAACAAATTATTTCCGTTATACAGATGGGCGATATTGATCATCGTTTTTCCATACATTGAAAAAACAGCATCTCTGTCCAATACTTTTGTTTTATAGCTGAATATTTTTTGGTTTTCTGCATCTAGAGGGATATCGCCTACCCGTATGCTGAGTAGCTCTGCAATAGTTTTTCCGCCGTGTATAATTTCTCTTTTATTTATGAAGTTTTGTGGAGATTCGGTATAGTATTTCAAACCGAAGCTCTCTTTAATTTTTTCCGGAAGATTAAAGCTGTTCTTCACGGTGTCCGAAAGTTGATTCCAACTCTTTTCGTCATACACTAACAATTCATAAATGACATGATTATCGTCCGTGCTGTTATCTACGCTGATTTTCCATTCCAAAGTGGATGTTATCAAGTCCGCATCAAAAGGTGAAATGCTTTTCGGATGTTTTAATTTTCTATCCGGATATTTAGGAATCAGTTCTTTCGATATGCCGACACCACTCATTGGAACAACGGCGGTCGCTTTAATCCGTGGGTCAGTAATTTCTTTGGATTTTAAGGTTGCCGTATTGGAGTAATTTGACGGTGTAGTATAAGAGGTCACGATGGTAATCGTAGCCACATCGCTGATATTGCCCAGTTTAATTTCACTCGGTTTAGATTGAATAAGGGAGAGAATGTCTCTTTCCGGTTGTCCGTTTTCTTTAAACTTTGCAGATTGGACACTCTGACCGGTAGAGAGAATATCGCTGATTATTACATCTGTTAGATTCGCTTTAGGTTCATTGATGGTGATTGTCCATTCGATTTCATTTTTGTTGTCAATTTTTCTGCCCAGTTTTGTTATCCAGTTTATTGGATTAAAATTTACGGTTGTTTCGGCAGTTGTAATTTCTTCGCCGACATTTTTTTGTAGTATGGCGGAATTATTTTTACTAATAACGGATGTGTTAGGGGCGTAATATTCGTTGAACTTGGTTTCAAATGAAATTTTTTGTTGTGTAACATTACCGAATTGATAAGTGAGTGTGTTCCCGCTTCTTGAAAAATTTTGAGCCTTTTGGTCATCTACCATAAAAGAACTCTCTACAAAAGCACCAACTTTTTTAAGATTATCCACAATTTTTGTTCCTTGAAGTGAGTATGGCTTTCCGTTCAGTGTAGCGCCTGCGGTAATGGTCCACAAGATTGTTCCGTTTTTAGTGATTGTGCCTTCCTTATTCAGCGTATAAACAGGGATTCTTGCCGGGAAAACAGTCAAAGTATGTTTGTCAAAATTTGCGTCAATCCGATTATCGAGTTTATCATTTTTGTAAGCCAGATAAGCAGTAATAGTTCCGTTAAGATCGCTTCCATCAAAATTTGCACTCTTTTCAAAGGTAATGGTCACATAAAGCTTGTCATTTTTTGTTTCAAAGAGAGCTGTTCCGATTTTTTTGTTATTTATTTCAATATCTTTTTCTGCGCGAGCTCCCTGTGCTTTAAAATCGGAACTGAGCTCCAATATGATTGTATCGTCTTTTGTGACGGGACTTGTATTAGTAGGAGCGGTCTTTATCGTAAAGTCGAATAAAAGATTGATATACTCGCCGGCATAAATCTGATCGCCGTTTTGTGTGCGTACATCGGAAATTGAAATGGCATTCCATGCTTCAGTACCTTCCCAAGTTTTTCCGGCTGCATTGGTGCCGGTATTTTGTAAATTGACTGCCATCGCCGGCGGGTCTTGTGAATTGTTCGCTTGTGTGCCGCCGGTTGCAGTATTAGTTGTATCATTGGTTGCCGGCGGTTGCACCGGAGTTGTCTGTGTCGGCGAAACGCTCGGCTGAGTTGCGCTTGCGTCTCCCGCGGTTGTTCCCGAGTTTTCGCCAAGCGTTACGGTTGGCGAAGCATCGGTTGCAAATGAAAATTGTGGAGGCAAAAGCAGATTGCATACAAGCATCAATGCCATTGCCAAACCGATTAAACTTATCTTTTTGTTTTTGTTCATTTTTTCCTCCATTATAAATTGACATTAAAAGTCTTGAGAGTATATCGACCGGATTAAGAAGAAATTAAATAAATTATAATGATTTTTTTGGGATTTTTTAATCGACAATATTTCAATGCAAAACACATTCAACTGAAATTTTCAAGCTCTTTTTGGAACAAACTATTTGTAGATTTTTTTCACAAGAATTTATTGTGCAATACGACACCAAAATAGCGTAGAATTTCGATAACAATCCGACGGACGATAAAAACGGCATAAACAATCAACAATCAACAATCAAAAAGTATTCAATATCACAGTTCGCATGTGAAAATGAAATTCCTTGTAAGCGGAATTTCAACCCCGAATCTTACAATGCGCCGATTCGAAATTCATTTTTGAAATTTAAGCGATAGCAATTGGACGAAAACAAAAATTAAATTGTCGAATAGCACCAAAAAAATTATTTTTGTACGGGAAAACAATTGTATAAATCAATTGGATGGTGTATAATTAAAAAAATATCTAATTTTTAGAATACGATTAGATACGAAGTTCCGACGCGAACTTCTCCACCGAGAAACATCGGCGAAAAAACAAACTCAAAAATAAGGAGGAAATTGACAATGAGGGTTTACGAAAGCGACAAGATAAGAAATGTGGCGATACTGGGACATGCGGGTAGCGGTAAGAGTAATCTTATCGAAGCGATCCATTTTACAGCGGGGCTGGCAAACAGAATTTCAAAACCG
The DNA here is from genome assembly GCA_030532905.1 of Peptostreptococcaceae bacterium. GTDB lineage: Bacteria > Bacillota > Clostridia > Peptostreptococcales > Filifactoraceae > JAUNKE01. Next base: position 45,477 of record JAUNKE010000003.1, on the reverse strand, counting down.
ACAGATGAGGTCAAGTTAACCAATACGGTTGGGCTCTATTGCGTAGAGTACAACAACAGTAAATACAATTTTTTGGATACTCCGGGATATTTTGATTTTTCGGGAGAAGTAACTTCCGCGATGAAGGCGGCGCTGGGTGCAATCATCATGGTGGACGGAACAACCGACCTTCAGGTAGGAACGGAAAAGGCTTTGGAAATAACTGACGATTTGGCGATGCCGAAATTTATATTCGTCAATAAGATAGATAGTGAAAAAGCGGATTATGAAAAGATTTTGGAGCAACTTCGCGAAAAATACGGCAAAAAGATTGCTCCATTTCATGTGCCTTGGGGCAAGGCGGACGATTTCAAAGGATTTATCAATGTCGTGGATATGTTCGCGCGCGAATACAACGGCTCGGAATGTGTAACCGTACCGATGCCGGAAGATATTCAGCATCAGGTGGAGCCGATTCGCGAGATGTTGCTTGAAGCGGTGGCGGAAACCGACGAAGCATTGCTCGACAAATTCTTTGCGGGCGAAGAGTTTACGCGGGATGAAATTCACGGCGGACTTCGAGCGGGCGTTTTGGCGGGCGATGTGATTCCGGTGCTTTGCGGCTCGACTGCAAAAAATATCGGTATTCATACGCTGCTCGACATGGTGGTGGACTATCTGCCGTCGCCGCTTGATGAAGGCGTGCCTCGTTATTCGGCGGATTCCGTTGCGCAAATTTATAAGACGGTCTATGACCCTTTCCTAGGACGCGTCAGCTATGCCAAAGTTTGTGAGGGCGAGTTCAAGCCGGATATGGAAGTGTTCAACATCAACAAGGGAACGAAGGAAAAAATCAATAAAATGTTCACCGTTATCAATAAGGAATTGAAAGAAGTTGAAAAAGTAAATGCGGGCGATATCGTTGTCTTTACGAAGTTGGGCGATGTTGTGACCGGCGATGTACTTTCCAGCAAGGCGGATTACGGACATCAGGAAGCGCTTGAGTTCCCGAAACCGCAAATGCTCGTGGCGGTCGAAGCGGTCAACAAAAACGACGAGGACAAAATCTCACAAGGTATTCAGCGTTTGTTGGACGAAGATCCGTCTTTCACTTATGCGAGAAATGCGGAAACGAAGCAATCCGTTCTCGGCGTGCAGGGCGAGATTCATGTCAACGCGCTCAAGGACAAACTCAAAGAGAAATTCGGCGTCGATGTGGTGCTTAAAGATTTGAAAGTACCGTATCGCGAGACGATAAAAGGAACTTCCGATGTACAGGGAAAACACAAGAAGCAATCGGGCGGTCACGGTCAATACGGGGATGTTAAAATTCGATTCTCTCCATCGACCGAGGCATTTGAATTCGGTGAAGAGCTGTTCGGCGGCTCCGTTCCGAAATCCTATGTGCCGGCGGTTGAAAAAGGATTGCGCGAGTCGATGGAAAACGGCGTACTTGCGGGCTATCCGGTGACCAATATCAAGGCGATTTTGTATGACGGATCTTATCATGATGTCGATTCATCGGAAATGGCGTTCAAATTGGCGGCGAATCTTGCATTCAAAAAAGGAATGGAGGAAGCGAAACCGGTATTACTTGAGCCGGTGATGAAACTCGATATCTATGTGCCGGAAGAGTACATGGGCGATATCATGGGCGACATCAATAAAAAGCGCGGTCGCGTTCTGGGAATGGAAGCGTATAAGAACAACAAGCAAATCATTCATGCGGAAGCACCGCAGGCGGAAACCTTCAAATATGCAATCGACCTCAAAGCGATGACGCAGGGACGAGGATATTTTGAAATGGAATTTGTGCGATATGAAGAAGTTCCGGCACAGATGGCGGAAAAAATTATTGCAGACGCTAAAGCGGAAAAATAAAATATGGAAAAATAAAACACCGGATGTACGAACACATCCGGTGTTTTGATGAGAAGGTCGGTAAAACCTGTCGAGCATTTTAATGAGTTACAATTTTAACCTGCTTGGAGGAAGGATTCCATGAAATTTCAGATTGCAATCCCAATTCCGCCAGAGCTTTTTGGATATCGCTGAGCGGAAGAAGAATGCGAGAATTCTTCGTTATCGGCTTCGCACTCATCATCTTGTCGTTGCCGTTCACCTTCATCGCCATACTTCCCGTTTTAATTTCAATCGTATTATTTACACCATTGTCGGCATACATAAAATGCACGGTCTTGCTTTGATGGTCATAGCGTAATTGAATGTTCAGAAGCTCTGCAATCGCACGAATCGGAAGCATGGTGCGTCCTTTTTCGATAATCGGTGCTACATCCAATTGTTTGTTTTGCACCTTACCATCCACTGTCAAGGTGTAGTTTTTGGAATTGATAGTCAGTATCGCAGTGGAAGAAGATTTTGCCGCCAAAGGAACGATGGACGGTTTAATTTCTTCCGCTTTGGAAGTGCTTGGGGTTGAATTGCTCTTATTATCAGGGCGTTGGGAATTTCTGTTTGAAGAACCGCCCGAACCGCCGGAATTCGAGCCGCCTGAACCGCCTGAGCCGCCGCCGGAATTCGAATTATCTTTCTTTTTGAGTGAGTCGATTGCCATCTGCAAGCTGTTCGTAGCATTTCCCAACTCCTGCTCGCTCGCATCTCTTTTGAGCAGCTCTTCAGCTTTTTGAATCTCCGCGGTCAATTTGTCAAAAGAGTCCTTGTCAAAATCTTCGGCTTGGTATGTCTTCGCTTTATCCACAAGTTTTTGAAGAGCGTCTTTGGCTTCTTTGATTTTGTTGTCCGTCTTCGGTTTGAGTGAGTCGATTGCCGTCTGCAAGCTGTTCGCAGCATTGCTCAACTCCTGCTCGCTCGCATCTCTTTTGAGCAGCTCTTCAGCTTTTTGAATCTCTGCGGTCAATTTGTCAAAAGAGTCCTTGTCAAAATCTTCGGCTTGGTATGTCTTCGCTTTATCCACAAGTTTTTGAAGAGCGTCTTTGGCTTCCTTAATCTTATCATTGTCATTGCCGTAGAAATCATCCGGGATTGTAAGCTCCAAATTCACTTCGTTGGTGGAATTCATTATTCCGACATAAACTTTCATTTCGGTTTTTTGCTGTACCTTACCGGCAACGGTGAATCGGAAGGTCATTTTTTGCTTATCTTGATGAACAACTTCCGTTTCTTTGTATTCTCCGCCGTCTTTGTACCAAAACGCAAGCGGCTTTTTGCTTTGAACGCTTTCGGCTGAATTTTCGGATGTAAAACTCTCCGCGACGGGCAGGATTTCTTCTCTGGCGATTTTGGAGAGATCCGCCATGTTTTCCGATGCCAACTCGTCCGCATGACTTTCTTCAATAACGGTAGAGATGTCACTCTTTGGATTTTCATTTTGATTTTCCGAATCAAAAGCAGCGGTATATTTCTTGAGGAGTGCATCATTTTTCAGCTCTTCGTTTTCAGGTAGCATCATCGGTGCGTCCGCTGTTTGTTTCGGCGCATCAATGTCGGCAGAGCTTAGAACGGTTACATTAAAGGTCATTTCATAAGTGGTATTGTTCAGGTCTTTGTTGTAGATGACCTTCACTTTTTTATTCTCTAAGAAATTACTCGCCATGGATTCTTTGCCGCTTGGTTGCATTAATTTTGCATCCAGCATGGCGGTAATCAGATTCGGTTTTTTCTGTTTTTCAATCAGATTGCCGATGGCTTCGTTCAAGTTTTTGATATGCGTTGCACGCTCGTCAGCGATAAACTTGGTTTCTTTTGCTTTCTCAACATAGGCTTTTGCTTTCAACAACACCGCTTGAAGCGCTTGAACGGTTTCGTCGCTGTATTGATTGCTGTTGATTTTTTCCTCGGCCTGTTTTATCACATTTTCAAGCTCTGTAATGTCATATCGAAGCAAGGAGTGGTAGTTGCTTAAATCCTTGAGCATCTTTTGAGCAACATCTTTTGAAAAATTATCTTGCTTCAGATAGTTCTCAATTTCTTTCTTTTTATCTTCGATATATTTTTTTGCATTGTCCTTACTCTCTTTGGAGTAGTTTTGATTTCTTTCGTCCGATTTGAAATCGGCATCGACTTGCTTGAGTGTTGTATCCAAAATGATGAAGAAGTCGATTTGTTCTTTCAAACGACTCAATGTCATAACGGAAAGTTGAATATCCTGCTCTTTTGCTTGCGGGTCTTTTTGAATATTTTTCGCTTTTTCAAGCTCATTTTCTAATTGTCGCTTCAATTCAGCAGGGATTTTGTCCGCGATGCTTTTGTAATATGAACCGTCCAAAATATTGATTAAATCGGTCAACAGAGACTTGTCGGCTTCGTTTTCGTTATAACCTTCGCGCTTTGAGTCGTAGTTGATTTCCAAGTACACATCATCGACATGAGGTTCGTCGAATACCGGAGTTCCGGATTCGACGCTGCATTTCACCAATGCGGAATGTCCGTCAACCGGCAAACTGACTGCTGTCGGATAGGTGTATTTTTTACTTTTGCCTTGAAAATGAATCTCGATTGTCTTTTCATCATGCTTGGTTGCCGGAACTTTGTCGAATCTGTCGTTGTAATAGAATAGATTGGTCAGCACGCCGGAAACCTGATTTTGACCATTCATCATCGGTTTGAGTTTTAGGGTGAGTTTTTGGTCATTTCCCTTCACTTCCAACTTCGCTCGTGGAACAAGCGTTGCGTTGGCATGGGATTCTTTGTCGAGTTCCTTTGCGTTTAAGAACCGCACATTGACGGTGTAAATCTTGTCGCTTGGCGGAGCATATTCGTCAAAGCCCGGTTTTTTGTCATCAAAATTGATTCGAAGTGCAACATCCTTGGACAGTACTCGATGAGCGTCTTTGTCAAAGTAGTACATGTATAAGGTGATCGGCTTTGTACTCTTCGTATCGATATTTGTAATTTCCGCTTTCTCTACAATCTTCACAATGGTACTCGGTACGGTTGCACTGCCTTCAAATTCAATGGTCGAATTCTCTAAAGCTTCCGCGGTGGTAATCTTTCCATCTTTGTTAAAGTCCACTCTGGTTGCCGCTTTATGCGGAAGCCCCGCCGCATCTTTGATAAGATTTAAATCCAAATGGATTTTGGCATTTCCTGTTCCGTCTTCGATCAACTTGATCTTGGTTTCAAACATATCCTTTAAATCGGAAGGTTGTCGCCAGTTGTTTGAGTTCAAAAATTCTCCGATGACGGTGTAAATTTTCTCTTCCTGAGGTCTCGGATTATTATTCTCCGGCTCAAATAAGTCTTTTTTGTCAATCGGCTTTTCTTTTTTGCCGTCTTTGCGAACCAATTTATTGGTGGCTTTGAGCAATGCGGAAAGATGTGTATCCGTCTCATTGAGGCTCGGTTGCATTTCTTCATTAAGTTCAATCCATTGCTTCGCATCGGATTTTGCCTTCAAAAACGCAGGAAGTGTTTTTTCGGTATAATCATTGATATTCTTGTTCTCTGTGATTTGCAACAGTTTTTTCAGCGGTGCGATATTGAATCGCAAAATCGTATTGAGTGTTGCCTTGTCAAGCATTGCATTGATTTCCATCAACTCGGACAGATTTTTTTCGTGAATTTTGCTTTCCGTCTTATCGAGGAATGTTTGATAAGCATCAATACTTTCTTTGGTATAAACCTCTTTGGAGTAAAAACCGTCTTCCAAGGATTCTCTGTGGTCGGTTATTTTCTTCAAGACCAAATCCTGCAAGGTCAATTCGTTTTCAATGGTATGAATCGGCTTTACCATTGTATAAAGCTGATTCAATGTCAAATCCGGCTGAACTTTGGCTTTTTGAAGTTGAACAATGACGGCATTGACCCGATCGATTTGTTTTTTATCCGAAAGATAACCCCTTACCAGATTATCACCGCGATTGATCCAATTTTGAATTTTAGTTTGCATATTTTGTTTGTAGTTCGGCAAAACATAGTCTTTGTCAAATTGCAATGTTTTATAGTCGATTTCAACTCCGAATGGACCGGTTTTTTGTTCCTTTCCCGTCGCGTCGACATAACTCATTCGAGAAATCACCAGATTCTCAACAGCGACTTCTCCGGGCACTTTGATGAGGAACAAAGTTTTCTCCTTATCCTGAGGACCGAGTTCAACCGGTGCTTGAATCGTTGCAATCTGATTGACATTCACATATTGAACTTCTCTTGCTTTTGCCTTGTTGAGTGCAAAAGTGATTTCCAAATCGTTACCGGATTTGAATACGGCAACATCGGAAAATAGTTCTCTCAAGGCAGGGTTGAGTGCGCCTTTTTTGTAAAAAGATTGGTGATGAACGCTTCCTCCGTTGAAGTTCATATCGTAAATTTTGAAATTGCCTTCGTAGAAGCCGTCCTTTGCCAAATGATTGCTCATCTTAAAACCGTACAGCATCTCGTAATACGCCATTTCGTTCAGGCGATTGAGCGCAAGTTTTTCCGTGTAGCTGTTGAGCATCACCTTGCTTTCGGCAGCGACCTGCCATATATTGTACCAAGCTGTTGATGACAGTGCATCGCTTGGAATAGGATACTTGTCCGAGCCGATCACATAACCGGGCTCTCGAGTTGCACCATGTAAAAATACCGTCCCCAAAAAACGCTCCGTCAAATTTTCTTGAGCGAGCAGTTGATTTGCTTTTTCTAAAACCTGTTGTCTTGTTTTTTCGCTTGCTTTTTGATTTCCGCTTTGGTTCGCATAGGCAAAATTAAATGAATTGAAAACCATAAGCAGAGCGAGCATTGATGATAACAAGTTTTTGATACTTCTTTTGTTCATCCTGTTCTCCTTTGCGTTTTGTAAACTGAATTCTTACCCCTCACTCAGTTCACATTTTTTCTTCTACCCCGAAAACACAAATGAAATGAAAAACTTTTTCATGCGCATAAATTTAAATTTTTCATTACCAAAGTTAGTGTAATCTAACCGATTACATTTGTCAATAAAATTATTTTGTGATTTTTGAAATTAAAAATAGAAGTATTGATTTCAAATAGAAAGATGAAACAAAATTATACAAGAATTATATTAATGAATGGCAGTTTTTAGAAAGTGAGATTAAAAACTTGGCTGAGAGCGTAAAAAAATTTATGTAAAAAGAAGTTTTTCCAATCGGATATTCGCGTCATTCTAAAAAATTACTATAAAAATGCCGAACTTCACTTTCTTTCATTTGCCATCGGCTGTTATAATTTGATATAATAGGAAAGAGTAATTTTATTTCAATTGTTTAAGAGAGTTATCGAGGCTCTTGACGGTTATAGATGGGAACGATTAGGAGGGATTATGGCAACGATCAAGTTGGAAAAAACTTGTGTGTTGGCGATTGCCAATTCAAAAGGGGGCTCGGGCAAGAGTACGACCGCATCGATGCTTGCGCGCTCGCTCGGGGAGAGGAACTACAAAGTGCTCGTAATCGATTGCGATTCGCAGATGGACTTGACCAACACTTTGGGATTTACGGTGGACGAATCATTGGTCGAATTCGGCTTGACGCTGACGGATTTCAACAAGACGATTTATCAACTGATTCGACAAAAGGGAAATCCGAAAGATTTTATTGTAAAAACGAAATATCGCAACTTGGACTTGATTGCGGGCGATGATTATATCGGTCGCATCGAATTTGAATTGCATCATGAGTTCCAACGCGAAACGGTACTTAAAAAAATCATGCAGGAGTTGATTGACGAGAAGCGGTATGACTTCATCATCTTTGACACATCGACGCATCTCGGAGATTTGGCGGCGAATATTTTGAATATCACCGACAAGGTTATCATTCCGGTGCCGATGGCGATGTTCGGGATTCGAGGCATACGAACCTTCATCGACTTCTTCAACCAATTTACGCAGATGAATCCGAATCTCGAAATTATGGGGATTTTGATGACTATGTATCGTCACAACAACAAGATTATCAATGAGCGGGCGGAGAATCTGCTGCTCAATATCTTCGGGCGTGAGCTGCTGTTCCGAACCAAAATTTCAATCGATGCGAATATTGAAAAAGCACAGTGGAACAATGTGACGGCGTACGAATTTGCACCGAAGACGAGGGCGGCGACTCAATATAAGGATTTAACAAAAGAGGTGATAAAGCGTGTCAAAGGCTAAGAAAATGGACATCGGCTCCAATATGAGTTTTAACAACCGCAGCAGAACTTCCTATTCGATGGAGAAGATCAAAGAGCCGATTTTGGAAGATGACAAGATTGTGCGAATCGACATTGACCAGCTTACGCATGCGCCGAGCGAATGGAATTTCTACCCGGAGCTTTCCGAGGATGAATTTGAAAAGCTCGTACTGTCGATTTTGGAACATGGTCTGCTTCATCCGGTGGTTATTCGCCGAATCGACAACAAAAATATTATTTTGTCGGGACACAATCGAGTGCGTGCCTACCGCGCGATTGCCAAAGATATCGAAAATCTGAGCAAGGGGGAGAACGGGCGATTTCTTTTGGAGCCGAGCGATGAGCTGAAGCTGACGGATTTTCAGCAAATCATGTGTGTGGTCAAAGAGGATATTTCGGATGATGAGGCGCGCGAGATTATTATCGATGCGAACTACATTCAGCGACAACTCAGTCCGAAGCTGATTACGCGCTCGGTCATTGAAAAATATCGCATCATTCAGGATAAGCGGAAAAAGAGCGCGGATGCACAGTACAAATCGCTGAAGACTCGCGAAATCGTCGCAAAGGATTTCAAATTGAGCGGTCGTCACATCGACCGTTACAAGCGATTGGAAAAACTTGACGATGCATTTCTGGAATTATTTTATCAGGGGAAAATCTCTTTGGAGCTGGCATCCAAAATTGCCGGACTCAAAAGCAGGGTGCAGGAGCATATCGTTCAGCACTATATGTCGGCGCTGTCCAAATATCCGAGCAAGATTGCACAGGAGCTCAAGTCATCGCTGACGATGAAGGATATCGACGAAATCTTTTCGGAGCGCATTCTGCCGAGCGACCAAATCAAAATCAGCATAACGGAGAATGGCAAAACAAAGCATATCATTATTGATGATGAAATGCAGATGGCAAAAATCAAAGAGTTAATCGGATAAAGGGGTGTAATCACAAGGTTGCGCCTTATTTTGAAAAGGAGAGAATATGAAACTGCTTGCATCTTTTTCGGGCGGAAAGGATTCCGTCCTGTCGATTGATAGAGCGATTCGGGAGCATGAAATTGTCGGATTGATTACGACCTTCAAGGATAAGGAAAGCTGGTTTCATGAAATTGACGGCGATTTTATGGACAAGATGGCGGAAGCGATCGGCATTGAGATTTTCAAAATCAAAACGCGCGGCGGGGCGGACTATACACAGGATTTCAAAGAAGAACTGAAAAAAATCGCGCAACAGACCGGAGCGGAGGGCATCATCTTCGGCGATATCGATTTGGAGCCGCATCGTCAATGGTGCGAAAGCATCGCCGAAGCTGCGGAGGTCGAAGCGGTATTTCCGCTTTGGAACGGGAACCGAAAAGCCTTGGTCGAAGAATTTTTGGACAAGGGCTACTGTACGGTAATCAAAAAAGTGGATAAGAAGAAATTGGGTAAGGAGTGGCTCGGGAAGGTACTCACCAAAGAGCTGGTGCAGAGAATCGAGAACTTGGGATTGGACGCGAGCGGAGAGAATGGAGAATACCATACCGTCGTATTTGACGGTGGAATTTTTTCCAAGCCGCTGAGCTATGAATTGGGTGAAATTTATGAGGACGATTGGTCATACATCGTCCGTTTGAGATAGGAGAACAGATGGAAAATTTTTTTGACAATGTAAGTCATACGGTGGAAACGAGCGGCGGCAAAAATGTGCCCGTCATCGAATCCAAGCTTCGTAAGCGAACGGTGGAAGTGCCGAGCGTGATTCATCGCGCGTCCGGAATCAAAATTTTCGGCAAGCGGATGAAGGCGATTGTATTTTCGACGGATCTGGCGATTATCAACAATACGAATGCCGATGCGGTGATTGCGGTCTATCCGTTCACGCCGACTTTGGCGATTTCAAAAGCGATTATTGAAAATTCGCCCATGCCGGTCTTTTGCGGAGTGGGCGGCGGTCTGACTTCGGGTCAGCGCTCGCTGGACATTGCCTTTCATGCGGAACTTTCCGGCGCCTACGGGGTGGTGATGAATGCGCCCGCGCCGAATGAATTGATCAGCAAGATGCGTGACCGAATCGATATTCCGATTGTGATAACGGTGGTTTCGGAGAAAGAGGATTTTGAAGCGCGTATTCGAGCGGGTGTCGGGATATTCAATGTTTCGGGCGGGGCGGATACGGCAAAAATCGTACGCAAAATCCGTCAGCTTCATTCCACTTTCCCGATTATCGCAACCGGCGGGCCGACGGAGGAATCGATTATCGAAACGATTGAGGCGGGGGCGAATGCAATCACCTACACGCCGCCGACGACTGCGGAATTGTTCGAAGCGATTATGAAGCAATATCGAAAAGATTTGTAATAAAAAGCAAAAACCTAAGCAAGAGCGTACTCTCAAAAGCCCGATGTCAATCCGACTTTGAGATATGCCTTCGCTTAGGTTTTGTTTTACTAATCCGCAACGAGCTCTACCTGCCATAAAAATCTGCTCAACGAAATCGTCAGCGAATCCTTATGCTTTCGCACATCATCGCGCACATGAACTTCGATGCCGTCCACAAGATGGGATTCGTATCGCGACAAATCGCCCGGCGTAATCGTTCCGACTGAAGCGCGCCGAGCTGGACTGTTGCATTTTCCGCATCCGGGAAAAAGTACCGAGATGCTCCGGATATTTTTTTTATTCAAATATTGTTTGGCTTGTTCTGTAATTGTAATTTGCATATCTTTCACTCGTGAAAAAATCATCCCCTATGAGCGTAGGATGATTTTTTGAAAGGTGTTAATCTATGAAATGATTTGTTTGCTATTCCGATAAAATCGTCGGAGGGTTGTAAGTTCTGGAACCCAGCTCAGAATCCAACATGTAGAGTCCTTTGCCGTCCACGCCGAACAATTCCATTTTTCGAATATTGGTGTCGGCGGTTGCTTCTTCTTCGCCCTGCTCTTTGATGAACCAATCCAAAAACTGCATGGTTCGATAATCCTTTGCCTTGTTTGCCGCAGTATAAATCTCGTTGATGGAAGCGGTCACATATTTCTCATGTGCCAACGCCTCTTTCAGCGGGTCGATATGCGCTTTGATTTTTACATTCGGCTTGTCGATCGCCTCCAATGTCACATCCAATCCGTTTTCCTGCATATAGTTTAAAAAGATAATCGCATGGTCTCTCTCTTCCTGCGCTTGAATTCGAAACCAGTTTGCAAAACCGGCAAGTCCTTCTTTGTCATAATAAATCGAGAAATCCAAGTACAGATACGCGGAGAAAAACTCCTTGTTAATTTGCTCATTCAACAGAGCGGCCACTTTCTTATCAATCATACATAACCTCCTTAATTTTGTCTCCACTATAATATGTACCCGAAAATTGAAAAGATAATCTCAAACGTCGTCAATCGCACAAATTTTTACAAAACAGAATAGGAATCGATTTTTATGCGGCGTAAGTCTGAGTTAAAATTCAAATTCGGTATTAAGAATCAAGCATAAAATTACGATATTATTACAGGAAAATGAATATCTGAGATAAAAATATGGAATTTAACACGCTTTAGAGCGTCTTTTTTGTTGAAAGGCATTACATTTTTGTTGTGAAACTGTTATAATATACATATCCTAAAACCGAGATTTTCGATTCGGTTGGATGTCTATTTTTGAAAGGATTTTATTTTTGAGTGAAACGCGGCAGCGCTTCATTCGAAACGGGATATTATGAATGAGAGATTAGAGAAAAAAACACAAAATGCTTTGCGCGGTTTTATTGCTCTGTTTGCCATATTCTCGATTTTGATTGTGATTATTCTTGCTTCAAAAGCCGTTAAGAGCAATGATTTGAAAAGCAAGGTTTTTGTTTTGACGAACGATTGGTTATATCAATCTCAAAACCAAGTTTTTCCGACGAAGGTTGATACAAAATTGGATATTCCGGTTGAGGATTCGCTTCGGATTTGGCGATATGTCGATGCGCCTTTGTTGCAGACGCGGACGCTGATTTTTAACAGCGTCGGTGTCGATGTGGAGGTTTTTCTCAATCAGAAAAAAGTTTACAGCTACGATAACAATGATTCTAAAATTTGGTACAGTGGCTGGAAATGGAATGTGGTGGATTTGCCCCACGATATTTCGCCGGGCGACAATCTGAGCATCGTGTTTCGTTATGAGCGAGCCAATGAATTCGGGAATTTGCCGATGATGTATTCGGCGGAAGTGGTCGATTTTTTTGACTTGGTATTGCGCGACAGTATTTTTTCGATGATAACCTGTGCGTTGCTGCTGGTGCTTTCGATGGGAATCATCAGTCTGTGGTTTATTCGAAAAAGTTGGAAGAGAAACAGCTATGAGCTGCTCAATATCGGATTGTTCGCTTTTTTGGCGGCGGTCAGCTTTTCGATGCGCATCACTTGGACGGGATGGGTGTTTAACGACGGAATTTTGCTGTCGGTTTTGACAACTTATACCAGTCTGTTGATGATTTTGCCGCTTCTTTTACTTTGCAGTCAGATGGTTCAAACCAATCATATAAAATTGTTCCGGATTCTTCTTTTCTTCAAGATGATTTTCATTACAAGTCGTGTCGTTCTCGAATTGATGGGCTACGGGAATTGGTTCATCATCTATCCGATTGACCTTTTTGTGATGATTTTGATGGGACTTGCAATGATTTGGGCATTGGTGGATGATTACCACCGAACCGACAATCGGGATATTTTTCGTCTGATGTTGCCGTTGTTTGCCATGTATGTGGCGATGATGATCGATTTGGTCATCGTGAAGTCGGGTCATTATTTCTATTCCGTCAATCTGTTCAGCTTTTTGTTGATTCTCGGAATCGTGTATGTGACGAACAATGCTGCGGGGAATTTAGCTTCGATTTATAAAGAGTCGATTGATGCGCAGAAATATCAAATTTTGTTTGAAACGGATATCCTGACCGGGCTCAAGAATCGTAACTGCTACTCCAGACGAATCGAAGCGCTGACGGATTTAAGCAATCTGTGCGTCATCATTATGGATGTGAACAATCTCAAAAAAATAAATGATACCTACGGACATCAGGAGGGCGACCGAATGATTGTCGATGTGTCGAAGATGATTGTGGAAGCTTTCGGTACTTCAGGCTATGAATTGTTTCGAATCGGCGGCGATGAATTTGCCATCTTCGCTTTCAACAAGCACAGCAAGCAAATTGAAGATGATTTGTGGAATTTTGAAAGTAAGATTCGTCATCTGAATGTAAAGAGAGCTTACAAAGTGAGTGTTGCGACCGGCTATGCGATCTATGAGCCGAAGCGCGATGCGAATATCGATTCGCTTATCAATCGAGCAGATCAGAATATGTATTTCAAAAAGATTACCAATAAATTGTAGAGGATATTATGTGGGGATGGATTCGGCGACATATAAATAGAATAAATTGGCTTTTGTTTGTGCTGATGCTTGTTATGGTATTGGCTTTCGCCGCGTTGACCAAAAAATTTGCGGACGAAACTTATTATCGGGACAATGATGTATCGACCGCAAATGACCATTGGCATCAAAGCTCCACATGGGGATACAGCTATATTGATGTGCCCGGACAGATTACGACGACGGACGGCGTTGCCGTCATCATGCGTCCGATCAGCGAGGAGATGGTCAGCAAAGGTGGAATCGGTTTCTTTGCCGTCAATTCTTATGTGCAGGCTTATGTCAACAATCAGCTCATCTATTCAAATTTTGACTATGACAATCAAGGGCGAAGAATGGATATCGGTGATTTATGGCATTATGTTGAGCTGCGCGATTATCGTCCGGAAGTGGATGAAATCAAATTGGAATTTACTTCCTTTGCGCAATTCGGCAATGTGAAAATCGGCAATATCTATATGGGAAAGCAGCAGGAAATTTTCTCGATTGCTTTGGGGCTGGATTATTATAAATATATCGTGATTCTCTTATTGATGATGATGGGGCTTTCGGTTTTGCTGTTCCGTCTTTTGTATCGTCGCACCATCGGTCTGCATCCGTCCATCGTGATGTTGGGATTCGGCTCCCTGTTTGCCGCCGCATCGGTGCTCAGCATCAGCAATGTGGTATCTTTTGATTATTTGAGCGCCTACACTTTGCGCATCGTCGGCTATAATTCGCTCCTACTTTCCGTTACGGCGGTTGCGGGATATATCGCCCAATTCGAATCCTTGTCGAAGCGAAGGAGTCTGGTTTATCTGATGCGGCTGTCGGTTCTTTGGGTGGTGCTTTTTTCAGCGGTGCATTTGACGCGTCATCGCCTGATTGAATCTTGGGAGTATGCGGTTTTTGTCACTTTGATTGTCGGGACTTTGGTATATTCTTTGCTCCTGCTCGCGCATGCTTTCAGCAAAGGACGCGGCGAGTTGAAAGTGATTTTACTTTCTTTTTCTCAGCTACTCGGCTTGGTCATGCTGGATTTTCTCCTCAATTACGGAACCGGCGTGAGCGGTCCGGTGTTTGCTTTGCTCGGTGTGGTGATTTTTTTCTTAATCAATGCGGTTTCTGAGATTCAAACCACGCTGAAATTGTATGAATGGGCGGAGCTGACCAATTACTATAAATATCTGGCGAGAACGGATCAGATGACGAGTCTGAAGAATCGAATTTCTCTCGTGGAGGATTTGCAGCGATTCAATCAGAACAAAGAAGGGCTTTCGGTCATCAGTTTTGATGTGGACAATTTGAAAACGGTCAATGACAATTTCGGTCACAATTTGGGAGATGATATGATTATCACCGCAAGCCGGTTGATTTATGAAGTGTTTGGCGGATTGGGCGATTGCTATCGTATCAGCGGTGATGAATTTTTGTGCATTTCGGATGCGGATATTTTTGTGATTACCAATCATCTGTTCCGCTTCAAGCAGGCGATTCGAGCATTGGATCACAACAAGCCTTATCTTCTTCGGATATCCGCGGGGCTGGCGACTTTTTCCGAGGATACGGACAGAAATTTGCAGGATACGATGATTCGTGCGGACAAGGAAATGTACGATGACAAAAACAGCTCGAAGGATTCAGAAAATTATTTGCGGTAGGAGTTTGAAATGGAGATAAAATCGAAAAGGATTTTTAAATATATAAGACTGGATGTTTTCCTGTTGTTGATCAGTATCGCGATGGCGATTTTCGCTTATCGTGAAGTGGCTGACGGCTCGAGATTCAGTCACAATATTTCGGATGTATCCGCAAATTGGCGATTGTCGTTGGATGGAGACCGCTTTCGAAAAATCACCACGACGGTTCCGTATAAATATGAAGATATGCAGGTCATCGTACTGGAAAGAAAGTTGACATCCTGTATGATAAACAAGGGAAGTTTGATTTTCTATACGAAGGACATGGGGGTGGCGGCATTTTTCGACAGCTACGAGATTTATCGCTTCGGAAATGAGAGTCATGTCTTCAACACGAAAAATTATTACGGACATAAATGGAATATTGTTCATATTCCCGAATATGCGAAGCAGGGCGACAAAATCAAATTGGTGTTGACGCCGAACTATCCGCTGTGGCGTAACAAATTGCCAAAGATGTATTCGGCGGACGATTATGATTTTGCAGGCTTTCTGTTGGGCAAAAATCAATTCGCGATGGTTTACAGCTTCGGGGTATTCATTTTTTCACTGATTGCCATTTCTTATTATTTCGTCAATCGAAGAAAGTCTCAGATACCCGATCGAATTCTGTGGATTGGCGTATTTGCCTTGCTTTCTTTTGCTTGGTTTTTTTCAAAGAATGTCTGGATACAATTCGTGATTAAGGATGAAGAGGTCATCAAAATGATTTCGTTTACGGCGGGCTGTCTGATGTGTATGCCGGTTTTGTGGACGATGTATCTGATTCCGGATTTTAAATACAAAAATTCGATGATGACGATGCTGCTGATTCTTTCGGTTTATACGATCTTGCGTCTGGTCTTATATTTCAGCATCGGATTTGACGTGTATCAGTATGCGGATGCGGAGATGATCGTCAAGCTATTCGGTGGAGCGATTTTAATTCTTTTGCTGATTTTAGATTACAATGAGAGTAAAAACTCCTCCGTCGGCAAAATGATTTTACCATCCTTCGTGCTCTTCTTTTTGATTTCGCTGGATACTTTTTTACATCAAATCGATCCCGACAGATTGAGTGCCTCCTTGATTGAGCTTGGGATGGCGATTTCTCTTCTGTTGATGACTTTGGAAGCGATACGCGAAATCAAACTGGCACAACGATTGAGTATGTGGGTGGAGCATTACAAAGCGATTGCCGGAATTGACATCATGACGAATTTGGAAAATCAATCGGCATTTTTGCAGCAGATTGAAACGCTGACCGACATCCAAAAAATCGGCATCATCGCCATCGATGTGAACAATCTGAAACAAATCAACGACAGCTTCGGGCATGCGGCGGGCGACAGATTGCTCGTTGCGCTGGCGGATGTGCTGCGTGAGGTATTTAATGAGGAATATCGAAAGTTTCGATTGGGCGGCGATGAATTTGCGATATTGTGCAGCGGAAAAACCGAGGACGAGCTCAATCAGTTGATTTGGGAGATGGACAGCAAGATTCATAAATATAATTCAAAGAACGAATGTCCCCTTGAAATCGCAACCGGCGTCGCCGTGTATGATTCCCGTCGTGATTTAAAAATCAAAGATTTGATTGACCGAGCGGATGAGAATATGTATCTTAGAAAAATTACAATGAAGATTGGATAGAGTATGAGACGATTTGAAAAAATAAAATATTTGAATATCATACTGGGGATTGTTGCGGTCATTTTAAGCATCGCGGGCATCGTGGAAGCGGTGATGAGCGATCATGTGACGGCGACCCTGTCCCGAGGAGTCGTGTCATATTCTCAGAAATGGCAGCTCGATGTGGAGCACATGACCCAGGAGATTGATTTGCCGATTACGGTAGCACCGCATCGCTACAAAGCGACGATTCGTCGGCGGGTGGACAATGCGATTTCATACTATGGCGGCATGGCTTTCGCGACGAAGGATCAGTTGGTGAAAGTATATGTCAACGGGCGACTGATTTATTCGTTGGATCGGGACAGAGGGAGCAAACTCGCAACGATTGGCGGTGAAGTATGGAATTTTATCGATTTGCGCGGCAAGGCATCCGTCGGTGATGTGATTCGCATCGATATTTCAAATTTGCAAAATCTTATTTTGGATGATGAAGAAAGCAAAACGCTTCTGCAATCGGTAGCTCCGATTGAGAGAACGATTGGTGAATATCTGCACGAGCAAAAACATATGCCGCATTTTTCCAAAACGATTAAGATAAAAGACATCTACCTGGCATCGCGACAAGATATGTTCAGCTACATTTTTACCAGAGAAGCTTTTTCTCTCGCGATTGGTGCGGTGATTGCGACAATGGGTTTTATCGTTGCGTTTTTCGGATTTCTTCCGTATCGCAATATCGGTAATCATCAGCATTTGAAATATCTAGGGCTCAGCACGATCTTTATGGGCTTGGCGGAGATGGCATCAAATGGTGTGTTGCGCTATATTTTTTATGATGCGGCGATGCTCGACCAGATATACGGGATGTCCAAATTGCTGGCAGGCTTCAGCTTCGGTTTTTATATGTTAAAATCCAAGGTGGTGAATTGCCGAGCGATTATCTTTACGGAGATGGCTCTCATCGCCTTGTTCATCGCGGTCAAAATTTCCGGATATTTGTTCGGCGTCGGTATTCTGCTGGATTTATTGATATCGGAGAAGGTGCTGATTATTCTGTTTGTCATTTTCAATCTGCTTCTCTTGATGGTTGAGAGTAAAGAGGGTAAACCGAGCAGCAACAATTTGATTTTCGGATATTTCGTACTCTTGGTATTTTTGCTGCTTTCGAGAATGCAGGAGAATATGAATCTTCGACATGCGGCATTGCTCGAAGCGGTCGGCGTCGCGTTGTTCTTTTTCATTCTGATTCTCAAGGAGCTTCGTTTCTATTCGGAGCTTTATGAAAAAGGGCAGTCGATGGAATACTACAAAGAGCTCGCGGGTCGCGACAACTTGACGGCTCTGAAAAATCGTACATCTTTTATGGAAGATTTGGTGGAATATCAAGCGGACTTTATGTCGCTGACGGTCATCGCTTTCGATGCGGACAATCTCAAGTTGACCAATGACACTTTGGGACATTCCAAAGGGGATGAGTTGCTTCAAACGGTCGCATCGACATTGTTCGATAATTTTTCCGACATCGGAGAGTGCTATCGCATGAGCGGAGATGAGTTTTTGTGCGTACTCAAAAATGTTGACAGATCCATCGTGGAAAAAAGGATTCGATTGGTCGAGCAGCAAATGAATATGCAAAGCCAAAAGAGAGGATTCACGGTTTCATCATCCTGTGGTGTCGCTTATTACGATTCCATTTTAGACCATCGTTTTGAAGATTTGATGAATCGGGCGGACAATGCGCTTTATATGGATAAGAAGCGGAAAAAAGAAGAGCAGGTTCGATATTAAAAGACTCGGCTTTGAAATCGGATGAAGTGACTTCGAGTAAAGATTGTATAGAAATTTTTTGCGTAGCTGTATCAGGGCTACGCTTTTTTATGCAGGGAAAAAAGAATTAACAAGCGGATTTTTTGAAGTTGAAAGAAGTGATATCCGAATATAAGTTTTTATGAATTTGAAATAAGTTCGGGAATAAAGCTTGTTTTTGAAAAAATCAACGATAAAACAAGAAATTTATCCAAAAAACCTTGAACATTTTTCTTTTTTTCGTTATTATTGTTTTGGAGTAAAATTTTTGTGATAAATGAGAGGTAACGGATGAAAAAGGTATATCAGGGAAAGACAAAAGATGTATTTGATTTGGAGAACGGCAATTTTCTGTTGAAATTCAAAGACGATGTGACCGGTGTGGACGGTGTTTTCGACCCGGGCGCAAATACCGTCGGTTTGACGATGGAGGGCGCCGGTGAAGCGGGTCTCAAGTTGACCAAATTCTTTTTTGAAAAAATAAATGCCGCCGGAATCCTGACGCATTATGTGGATGCCGACATCGAGAATCGCACAATGACCGTTTTGCCTGCAACTGTCTTTGGAGAAGGTGTCGAAGTGATTTGCCGATTCAAAGCGGTGGGCAGTTTCCTTCGTCGCTACGGGAAATACGCGCAAGAAGGACAGCCTTTGGATGCCTATGTTGAAGTTACTTTAAAGGATGATGACCGCAATGACCCGCTCATTACCGACGAGGCGCTTGAGATGCTCGGGATTATGAGCAAAGAAGAATATAAAACTTTAGCGGAGATGACAAGAAAAATCGCGCTTATCGTCAAGGAAGAATTAGCAAAAAAAGAATTGGAGCTTTATGATATCAAATTCGAGTTCGGTCGTGTCGGCGAAAAGAGACAGATTGCGCTGATTGATGAAATCTCCGGCGGAAATATGAGAGCTTATCGAAAAGGCGAATATGTGGAGCCGCTTCAGTTGGAAAAAATTATGCTGTCATAATGTTTGAGAGCGCATGTGAAAAGTTCATACTGAAATTCTTTCAAAACATCAACCGGCTTCTCCAACTTTTCTTTGAGTGGAGAGATGTACGCATTCTTTGAACTTGTGCTTTTGAGTTGTATAATGGAATAAATTGGCAAAAGCAGTCCGAAAGGGCTGCTTTTGCTGAGTGGGTTTACAATTTTTTGTTGTGAGTTATAGGGGGATGCTTTTCTGCAATTTCGGAAGCGGGTATTGGGTCAAGTGATGCTCAGGAGAACGAATCTCCCGAGTTATTGCTCGCTTCGTCGTCGCTTATTTTGTGCTTGCATTCTTAGCGGCATCGCCGGGTCTTGCGCCTTTACCGCCTTTGTGAGCTTTGCCGAAAGGGAGCGCTCCGGATTGTTTTTGTTGGCTGAATCGCTCATCCAATTTTTTCTTTTGAGCATCGGCGCTCGTTTTGTCCATTACGCCCAGAGAAACCAATTTGTCGATTTGCTCCTTTTCCAGAGCGATTATTTTTTCTTCGAGTGCATACACCTCCTGTTTTTGCGAATCGGACAGGGCATTCCATTTGCTTTTTGCCTGAGTCATCGCTTCTCGTCGAGCTTCAAACTCTTTTTTCTCCGTCTCCGTCAATTCTCTTTTTTGTTTTTGTGATTGTGTCGTCGTAACGGATTGTGTTGACGAATTCGGTTTGTTATTTGCATCTGCCGCAAAAGCGAAAGCTGAAGTGGACAGCAATCCTGCAGCGAATAATGCAGCCATAGATTTTTTGTTCATTCTGTACTCCTTTTCCATTAAATGTTGCCAAGTTCTTATATTTTGTGCTTAGAGAAGTCCTTGACACAACTTAATAATAAAGCTTCATTGTGAACACCGGATGAACAATAAGAAAAAGATTGGAGAACAAACAATGCGGAGAAGAATCCGACAAGATAATATAATAAGGAAGCGATTTTTTCGTTACTGTTCAATCGATATTGTTGATATAACAACCGAGCGGATGGCGGAGCTATAATATGTTTTTTTGTTAAGCAAATTCGCTTCAAAAGATATTTTTCATCAGAATTGGGTAGAAGAATGTTAAAGAAAAAATACATAGGAGGTTCTATGAGAAGAAAAATATTTTCGTTTTGTTTGGCGGGGGTCTTGTTTTTATCCTCTTTTTCTTATGCGGATGCGCAATCGGGAAATTTGAAGCGGGAAAATACGATTCGTTACACGCAGTTGGCGAAGAAAAAAAGCAAGAAAAAGGTATCTTCAAAAGCTTCGGCAATTACCAAGAAGCAATTTTACATCAATGGAGAGTTAGCGGAGATTGAAGTTTTTACTCAAAGAGGAACGACGATGGCATTGGCTCGCGACTTGGTTGATCCGTTGGGAGCGGTTTTGGTTGTGCAGCCGATTGAGAAAAACGGAAAAAGAATAAATGTCGTAGGATTTGGCAAAGAGCGGTATGTAATCGCATTCGGTGTGGACAGTAAACAAAAGATTGCGGCGGCGATTACCGACGGCAATTCAGACAATATCATCATAAAGGAAGCACCGGTGGTTGCCACAACGAGAAACGGACGCACCTATGTTCCGCTTCGTTATACGGTGGAAAATCTCGGCGGAACTTTGTCGGCCGGTTCGAGTTCTTCCCAATCAAATATGCAACCGAATACTTCAGGCTCGGGTGGAACAATCGTCTCTTTACCGGAGCTGAAGAAGTCGGCACCGCTTGTTACCGGATCCGGACAGACAACTCAACCGGTTCAACCGAAGAAACCTGTTGTGTCGAAAATGCAGAAATTTAGGATGGAGAACGGGAATATTCCTTCACCTATAATAGTTGATACGAGCAAAATCCAAAAGGTGAAGAAGAATGTAAGCTATAATGGAAAAACGGCACAATTGGATACTATTGAGGTAAATGGCGATATCATGATAGGTGCATCTGATTTTGAGGTTCTCGGGCTGTTTTATTATTTTCGTGCGAGTGTCGATGGGACGGAGTATGAGGGATGTGTAATCGGAAATTATGATAATGACAGACTGGCTGGTTTTCCGCTTGATTTTAATATGGGATTCCACGGTACTGCTGCGACTGACGAGCTTGAGAATATTACGATATTTGTAACACCGACCAAGCCGATTTACTTGGATGGCAAATACTATGTGTCCGTTAAAGCGGTATCGGAAGGATTGGGTATTCAATTTCAAATAAGCCGGTAATAACAATCGATGAATAATCATAATGCATTTCAAAGTGAGCAATACAAGGAGAATGTCTTTGTATTGTCATCGCATTTCAAAAAAGTTTAGAAATTATAGGGCTGTTGCGGAACAAAAATTGATTCTGCAACAGTTTTTTTATGACTTGCAACGCAAGCGGATAAAAAATTTTTGTTGTAAAGCCCGCGCCGTTTTATCCATCTCGGTTCGGATATTTTGATGTAAGGATTGCGATTCAGCCGTTTTAGCATTAAAATCCGATAGAAGAGTGATGGCAAAATACAAAAATCGAAAGTTGTTTTATAGAAAATGCCGACAAAAATATGAACAAATTTCAAAAATGGCCCAAATGGGCCATGTGAAAAAATTTGATTTATGATATCTTATATTCAGGGAGAATCGCTGAAGGATTTTCGGCGATGGGATATGAATGTGTAAGAAGAGTAATCTCCTTTGTCTGTCCTATTGGGAATCAATTTCTTGATAGGACAGACAGACATGTTTCAAAATAGAGAATAAAGCGTTTCAATCAAATCGAAGAATTGTTCGTCAAGAAAAGGATGCTCCAAGCATCTCTCGACGATTCGAAAGAGCACACTTTTGAAAAAATTCTTCGGGCAAATCGGAGAATAGAGTTTCAATATAATAGAACTAAGTACAAATTCATTTTAGAAAATTTGCGGGGGAGTCAAATATTCTAAATAAGCATGAGCTGCACATGGGGGTGAGACTATGTTAACGAATTATAGTTTTTTAGGACGCGTGATTCTACAGGAAATGCTTTTTATAAGTGCTCTTGTTTTGATATCGATACGAACAATTTCGTGGATTTCTTGGAATGGCGCGAGAGCATATAATGGTTTGGCGATTTATTTTGTCAAACGGAGAGTGGAGCATTTTTCGCATCTTGTATTTTATCCGGAGCAGGAAAACAAAGGATGTATTTACTGCAACTCCAAACAACTGCATCTGCAAATGCCGAATCGGGTGCGCGATGAATATAAATTGCAGCATATTCTTGCGGCGGCAAGAAAAATTTGTCTCAGCTGTCGATTGGAGCAGATGAAAAACAAACAAATCGCGATGGGCGATTATTATACCGAGCTTCCAAACGAGGCGCCGAGGAATCATGCGAAAAACGGTATGTATCCGAGTTCGTCTCATTCCATGTTGATTTTTGACAAAGCCGAAGTGAATGGAAATCAGGACATTCTTTCCATCCAAACGGATGAAAATGATCCGATGGGTAATCGATTGTCAATGAGTGACAAAATTTGTTTTTTCGACGAGGTGAGAAGACAAAGCGAAAAAATCGACGAAATGAGTGAAGTGGATGCGATGCGGAAAAAAATCATGGAAGAACGAGCGGAAAATTTGATTTGCTCTTTTAAGCCGTTGGATCTGGCGATTCATATTTACGGACAGATGCCGATTCAGGAAGATGTTCAGCAAATTCTCTTTGAGATTTTCAGAGAGACGGCAATCAATGCCATCGTACATGGTCGTGCAAACAATTTGTGGATTTATATTCGTCGAATGGAAAATAAAAGTCGAATTGAAATCGAAAATGACGGAATTATACCGACGAAGCAAATTACCGAGCATGGCGGTTTGGGATGTATTCGAAAAAATGTCAAGCTGCTCAACGGAAAGATGGAATTGAATATGAATGAGCGGTTTTGCATCCGACTCGAGATTCCGAACCGAATAATTGAAAGTGAAACTTCTGAAGAACAATGGATTATATAATGATAAATAATGAAACCTAATCATGACACTGACCGAATAGACTCTTCGGGTCATCGGTCGAAAGTCACGATTAGGTTTTTTCATGTGCAATATTTTTTCCGTATCGTCCGAGCGCTTTGAGTGTTTGCGAAACCTGTATGATGCAGATGACGGCGAGAGGCCCGTCCGCAATCGCAGGCGCGAGAAATACGCCGTGAATGCCCAAGTTGGAAATCCGAGGTAAAAAATATACGAGCGGAACCAACAGCAACACTTGTCGAAGTACTGCCAAGACTCCTGCGAAAACCGGTCTGCCGAGCGCTTGGAACAAGGTGATGCTGATAAGCATCAATCCGAAGAGAAAATACATGGCGAACATCAGCCGAAAATCGTTCTTCCCCATCGCAACGATGGCGGGATCGTTGATGAAAAGCGCAAGGATTTTTTCCGGAGCAAGTTGTATCGGAATATAGAAAAGCAGAGCCAAAAGCGTAGCGCCGCCGATAAATGTCAATGTGATTTTTCGCACGCGGGCATATTCTTTGGCGCCGTAATTCGTACCGACGATGGGCTGAAAGCTCTGGCTGATTCCCCACAGCGGAATAAAGGCGAATGCCTGAATCCGTAAGGACGCACCCAAGACGGTCTGCCAATCGGTACCGCCGTACAAAAAGGCGATTCGATACATAAAGGTCTGCTGGAGCATCGTCATAATCTGCATCAATGTTGCGGAGAGCCCGATGGCGAAAATCTCCGGTACAATTTTTTTGTAGATGGCGATGTCTTTTATTTTTACATCCTCGCTCTCAACGATAAAATATCGCAGCGTAATCGCCGCCTGTATAAATTGTGCTGAAATCGTCGCGAAGGCGGCCGCCTCCAATCCTTTGCCGGAGCTTCGGAAAAGAATGATGAAAATCGGGTCGAGTACGATGTTGATGACGGCTCCGACAGCCATATAAAGCATCGCTTTTCTGAGCTCGCCCGCCCCGCGCATCATCATATTGGCGGCGAGTGCAAAGTTTACAAAAACAGCGCCGATAAAGATTATTCTCAAATATCGCACCGCACCGTCCAGCACTTCGCCTTCCGCACCCGCCATCATCAGCAAGGGACGCGTAAAAGTAATGCCTAAGACGCTCAGCAGCAAAGAAAAGATACTGACCAAAGCAATCATATTGCCCATGATGTGCTCGATGATTTCTTTATCTTTTCGTCCGATTGCGCGAGATAAAATCGATGCCGAACCGATTCCGATCAGCGTTGAGATACCGTTGTTCAGCAGCGTGAAAGGAAAGGCGACCGAGGTGGCGGTCATCGCGGTCTTGCCGACGAGATTCCCGACAAAAACCGCATCCATAAAAGAATAAAGCCCCACCACAATCATTCCGAGAATTGCCGGAAAGCTTTGAGATATCATCAACTTTGTCGGGCTTTCGGAAAGCATGACGGCACGATTATCAAAATTCGGTTCTTTCATACAACCTCCATTCGCGGATGAAAAACCAATGGTTGTCAATTCAATCAATTTCCTTAAACTGTTCGGAAATTGCGATAAAGATATTCTAAATTTTAATGCTTTGTTTGTCAATAGAACTTTGTTTTCGGTTTTTTCATTCTTTTTGCTCTCCGTGCAATCAGAAAGATTTGAAAACGGATGTTGCGCTCGCTCTTTTGAAGCGGGTCTTTTTTTGTGCAAAAAGATTTGCCGGAGATAAAAATTTCGGAAGCGATATTTTCAATCAAATAATGAGATTGTTTTGTTGACATAATGTATCAGAAAGAGTAGAATTGTGTTAGCTCATACTAACTGTTTATTGGAGAGAAAAATGATTTATTCAAACGAAGAAGCGGTGAAGAAAAATAATAAGCTGAATGTACTCGTGCTTTTGGGAGTCAATTTGCTGCTGCCGATACTGCTTTCGATGTATCGAAGCGAGTGGACGATACCCTATGTGTTTGTTTTCGCGAGTATGATTATGCTCTACTACAAAAAAACGAGACGATTTTTCAAATATCTGATTGCATTCGTCATATTCCGATTTCTCGCAACCATGCCCATACCGGAATCTGCGATGTGGTTGAGCTTTTTTTCGATGACCTTTTTTATTATCTACCAATTTCTTCCGATGATGATGATCGGCTCGTTGCTGTTCTTTGATTATCAAACTTCGGAAATTTTATCCGCGTTGCAATCGATACATCTGCCGCGAAAAATCATCATCGCGATTACGATTGCGATTCGCTATGTTCCGACTTTTCGGGAAGAGTTTCGCTTGATTAAAAATTGCATGTACCTTCGCGGAATCGGATTTTCGTGGAAAAAGCCCATACAGAGCTTTTCTTATTTTATCGTGCCGCAGTTGTTCCGATGCTCTTTGCTTGCGGAGGAGTTGACTTCCGCCGGTCTGACCAAGGGAATCGATTCGAAATGTAAACGCACGAGTATTTTTGAGCATGGATGGCATTGGTATGATACCGTCGTGTTCGGCGGATTTTTGCTCGGGATGTTTTTTGTCATTCGATATGGAGGTTCATCATGATTTCATTTTCAAATGTATCTTTTCGTTACGACCGAGCGCATCAGTACAGTTTGCGGGACATCAATTTTGAAATTGAGCCCGGCGAGGTGGTGTTGATTACGGGGCTTTCCGGCTCGGGCAAATCGACTCTGCTCAAATGTCTCAACGGCTTGATTCCGAATTTGTATGAAGGGGAGCTGACGGGTGAGATTCGATTGCGGGACAAATCTGTTTCTCAAATGAGCATGGAGGAAATCAGTCGAACGATCGGCTGCGTTTTTCAAAGTCCGCGCAGTCAATTTTTTACAACGAATACGAGCAGCGAGTTTGCCTTTGCGATGGAAAATTTCGGCGTTCCGCTTGATGAGATGAAGTCAAGAATACAATTTTTAGGCAAAAAATTTCGTCTGGAAGAGATTATGGACAGAGACATTTTCTCTGTCTCCAGCGGGGAGCGGCAGAAATTGAGTCTCGCCTGCTCATTGACTTTGGAGCCGAGCATTTTGATTTTGGATGAGCCGTCATCCAATTTGGATTATGCGATGACGATGAAGATGGGGGAATACATCACCGAGCTTAAAGCGCAGGGCTATACGATTATTGTCGCGGATCATCGCTATTTTTATCTTAAAAACCGATTGGATAAAGTGATTCTGTTGCAGGAAGGTGCAATTCAGGGAATTTACACCGAAGAGGAATTCAAACAATCGGATTATCGCTTGCGCAGCTTTGAGCTGTTTGCACAGGAATTTTTACCGCTCGAGCAGGAGGCGGGACGAGAAGTCTTGTCGATTGAAGGGCTTTGCTACAAAGATATTTTGGACAAAGTGAATCTGCAGCTTCATCAGGGAGAAGTGCTCGCCTTGATTGGTAAAAACGGAGCGGGCAAGACGACGCTGGCGAAACTGATTTGTCAGATGGAAAAAGCGGACAGCGGAAAAATTGAGCAGGGCGGTCTGCCTCTGTTTATTTTGCAGGATTCGGATTATCAGTTGTTCGGCACATCGGTGGAGCATGAACTCCATATCAGTCCGCAGAGGGTTTCGGATGAAGAAGTGCGCGATGCGCTCGCGATGGTCGGTTTGCAAAAATTGTCCAAGTCGCATCCGTTCAATTTATCGGGCGGCGAGAAACAGCGTCTGCAAGTGGCAACCGCCTATGTGTCGCCCGCCGAAGTATTGGTTTTTGATGAGCCGACTTCGGGTTTGGATTTGGAATCGATGGAAAGGGTCAGTCGGTTGATTTTGAATTTGGCAAATGAAAAAGGAATTCTCGTGATTTCTCATGATTATGAATTTATCCGTCGCGTCGCAGGGAGAATTGTTTATCTGGAGAATGGAAAAATCAAAAGAGATTTTAAGGTGGAAGAGTCTTCCGTCGTGGAGATTGAAAAGATTTTCAGAGCAATGGAAAAGGAGGCATTCGATGAAAAGAAATAAAATGTTGAAAATCAAAGACTTTGTCTTTTTGGCAATCGTGACCGCTTTATATCAGGTGCTGTATATGGTCATCATGCTCGCGATTTTCCCGCTGGGCGCTTACGGTCATGCAATCAGTCCGGGCATCTTCGGATTGGTGGGCGGAACGATTATCTATTTTACGGCGAAGAGAATCGGGAAGATGTGGCAATTTACGGTGTTGACGGCAATTATTATGGGAATGTTTACTCTGATGGGCGCCGGCTATCTGCCGTGGTTTCTTTCTTCGATGGCGGCGGCGATTATTGCGGATTTCATCACTTCGTCAAAAGACAATCCGTCGGTTCTTCAGATTGGCGTCAGCTTCGGATTGATGCAGGTCGGACAGGCATTGGGCGGAATTTTGCCGGTGTGGTTCTTTGTCGAATCCTATCGCAGCGAATGGATTGCGCGCGGACAAACACCGGAGAGAATGGACAGTATGATTGCCGCAACCAAGGGGTTGATGGGCGTATCGGCGGTTGTTGTCACCTTCGTGCTGGCATTTATCGGCGTCTATATCGGCTCCAAAATTCTCAAAAAGCATTTCGAAAATTATGAGCGTGTCAATTAGTCAATTCGACTTTGATATGGAAAATAAAAAAATTGTGCCGCGTGCACAATTTTTTTATAGATTGAAACGATAGTATCAAATGTTACAGAGTCAAAGCGCTTTGTATGGTATATTGTGTTTAGTTATAACAAACTATGGACGCAGAGAAAGGAAATTACTATGTCAAAATATTTCAGTACAAAAGATAAAGTGGGTGCAATTCTTGATAAATATCCTGAAACATTGGAAGTGTTTTTAATAAACGGTTTTGAGCAACTTAAAAATCCGATTATGCGAAAGACGATGGCAAATTCGGTGACGCTGGAGATGGCGCTCAAAATGAAAAATGTCAATGTCGATTTGTTTGTCGAAAAACTCAACGACGCGATCAGCCAAAGCCGTGAAGGAATCGACCAAACGCTTCGTGAAGAAGGAAGTTTTGCCGACGGCGATATTCGAATTGAAGGGGTGCTCCCTTGTCCGATTCGAATTCCGCTTTTGGAGAATTTTACCAATGCGCTCGATACGCTCAAAAACGGAACCGACAAAAAAATCGGATACGATTTGCGCGCGGCGAGCATGGGCTTGGATTGGATAAAAGAGCAGGTGAAAAGCGGCGATGTGAATCAATTGCCGGATATGATGCTGTCTGCGGGATTCGATTTATTCTTTGACAAAAAATATATGGGACAATTTAAGGATAAGGATGTTTTCCGTACCTTGAACAAAGGATTCAACAAAGATTTCTGCAATGACAAGATCGATTTGCGCGACCCGAAAGAAGAATATGCCATCATCGGCGTGGTGCCGGCGATTATCATGGTTAATGAGCAGTTGCTCGGCGACCGACCGATGCCGACAAGCTGGGCGGACATTCTGAAGCCGGAGTTTGAAAATACGATGGCATTGCCGATGCATGACTTGGACTTGTTCAATGCCGTCATCCTTCATATTTATAAAATGTTCGGCGAAGAAGGCATTTACAATTTGGCACGCTCTTTCAAAAAGAGCCTTCACCCTGCGCAGATGGTAAAGACGAAAGGGATTGCGGGAGAAACGGTGGATCCGGTAATCAGCATATCACCTTATTTCTTCACACAGATGTTGCCGGAGAACGGGCCGGTAAAACCGGTTTGGCCGAAAGAGGGCGCGATTGTGAGTCCGATATTTTTGATTGCGAAAAAAGATACGAAAGAAGTGGAGCCTTTCTTGGATTACTTCATGTCCAAAGAAGTGGGCGAAATTTTCTCGGGCGGAGGAAAATTCCCGTCAACCAATCCGAATGTTGAAAACGGCTTGAGCGAAGACCAGGGATTTGCGTGGATTGGATGGGATTTCATCCACAATAACGACATCGGTGCACTCTTGGAGCATGCGGAAGGAATTTTTAAGGAGATTGTAGGCGTATAAAATTCGGATGATGGGTATAAGTATGCCGGCAGTTTTTTAATATAGAAGGAGAATGATATGAATTTTGTTGTTGTGTCAGGGCCGCCGTCATCCGGCAAAACGGGTTTGATACTCAAAACGGCGGAGGCTCTGAAGCAAAGAAATATTACGGTGGGCGTTGTGAAATTCGACTGCCTTTACACCGATGATGATATTTTATATGAAAAAGCGGGGATTCCCGTGCAGAAAGGTCTGTCCGGAGCGCTTTGTCCCGACCACTTTTTCGCATCGAATGTCGAAGAAGTCGTGCAGTGGGGAAGAAAAAACAAATTGGATTTGCTGATTACGGAATCGGCGGGACTATGTAACCGTTGCTCTCCGTATCTCAAGGAAGTAAAAGGAATCTGTGTTATCGACAATCTATCCGGCATCAACACGCCGAAAAAAATCGGGCCGATGCTTCGCGCGGCGGACATCGTCGTGATTACCAAAGGCGATATCGTATCTCAGGCGGAGCGGGAAGTTTTTGCGGCGAAGGTAAGCTCGGTCAATCCGCGTGCAATCACGATGCATGTGAACGGACTGACAGGACAGGGAGCCTACGAGCTCAGCACTCTGCTCTATGATGAAGAAAAAAATGTCGAAACCGTTCAGGGCATGGAGCTTCGATTCCCGATGCCGTCGGCACTTTGCTCCTACTGTTTGGGTGAGCGAAGAATCGGAGACAACTATCAGATGGGAAATGTGCGTAAAATGAATATGGTGGAAAAGATGGAGGCTGAAAATGCAAAATAAAAAAATCAGTGAACTGCTCAATCTCTATCCGTATATCACCACTTATTTTGAAGATAATCAATTTGACATCACGGGTTATGAAGACAAAACTTATGGCGAATATCTGGCTCATTTTTCGGAGGAGGAAATTGAAGACAATGCGATGGACATCGCTCAGTTGGAGCAGGATTTCTTTGACTACATCACGCAGATGCAGGCTTTTCTCGGCGTTGATGAGGACAAGGGTGTCCACAGTCTGACGATTTTGTCGGGACAAAACAAGTCCGGTGAGAAAGAAGGCTTTGAGCGTTTGGAAATCAAAAAATCCGAAATTGTAGCCATCGTCGGACCGACCGGATCGGGAAAATCGCGATTGCTGGCGGATATCGAATGGACGGCGCAACGAGATACGCCGACCAATCGTGAAATTTTGATTAACAATGAGTTGCCGGACAAAAAATGGCGTTTTTCATCCAACAACAAATTGGTGGCGCAGCTATCGCAAAATATGAACTTCGTCATGGATTTGAGCGTTCGGGAATTCTTGGAGCTGCATGCGCAGAGCCGAATGGTCAACAATATTTCGGATGTGGTGCTTAGAATTCATGAAGCGGCGAACAATTTGGCGGGCGAAAAATTTGCGCTCGAGACACAAATCACTTCGCTTTCCGGCGGACAGTCGCGCGCGCTGATGATTGCGGATACCGCGATTTTGAGTACATCTCCCATCGTGTTGATTGACGAAATTGAAAATGCGGGAATCGACCGAAAAAAAGCGTTGGACTTGCTCGTGTCGGAGGACAAAATCGTATTGATGGCGACGCATGACCCTCTGCTTGCGCTGATGGCGGACAGAAGAATCGTAATTTCCAATGGCGGAATCAGCAAGGTACTGGAGACTTCTCAGGAAGAAAAAGAGAGACTCAAAGACTTGGAAAAAATGGACAATCAGGTTCAGGAAATCCGACGAAAACTTCGCTATGGCGAATCCGTCTTGCTGGATAATTAGTGTGGATTCATTCATAAAAACAAAAACCGATACGGAAATTGAAAATCCAAAACCGAAATGGAAATAGAAATAGAAATAGAAAACCAAAAACCAAAAAACAAAGATACAATGAAAAAGCAGAAGCTCGATGGAACTTCTGCTTTCGTTTTTATTATAATGCCCAGTTTCCGTTTCTAAATACCGGAATGACCTGTCCGTCATGAGTGATTCCGTCGATATTCATATCCGCGGAGCCGATCATAAAGTCTTCATGCACCATCGAAACATTCATTTGCGCATTTTTCAAATCCTCCTGACTCATCTTGTCGCCGCCTTTGACATTGGTCGGATATGCCGCGCCGAATGCGAGATGGCAGGACGCATTTTCGTCAAACAAAGTGTTGTAGTAAATCGTCTTGGTGTTGGAAATCGGAGAATCGTATGGAACGAGTGCCACTTCGCCGAGATAGCGAGCGCCTTCATCCGTATCAAGCAATTTCTCGAACACTTCTTCGCCGACCTTTGCGGTCATCTCTACGATTTTTCCGTCTTTGAAAGTCAGCTTGAAACCGTCAATCAGCGTACCGGAATAGTTAAACGGCATCGTGTTGCCGACATAGCCGTTTACGCCGTCTCTTCTTGCCGCGGTGAAAATTTCTTCCGTCGGCATATTGGCGATGAACGGAACGCCCTTGCCGTTTTTTTCTTCCGCGGATACCCAAACATGATTCGGTACCAAGTCGATGACAAGGTCGGTAATCGGTGATTTATAATGAAGGGATTTGAAATTGTAGTTCTGCAATTTCTCCACTCTTGCATTCAGATTCGCAACATGCTCGTTCCATGCGGCAACCGGATCGTCCGCATCGACTCGCGTCATTTTGAAGATGCTGTCCCAAAGTTTGGCAACGGCATCCTGCTCGGACAGATTCGGATATACTTTTTTCGCCCATGCCGGATTCGGAACGGCCGCCACACACCACGAAACCGTACCCGCCATCATCAATTTTCTGAACGGCTCCATCGCTTTACCATGTGTTTTTTGGTTCAAAGCGATTTTATCGGAATCGACGCCCTTGAGCAAATCCGGGTCGGTTCCCGTCAAGCTCAAAAAAGCACCGCCGGATTCCGCCATCTGCGCAAATCCGTCCGCCTTCCATTGCAAAGCCTCGCCGAAGCTCTCCAAAGGCGCCATTTGATATCGGATAAGGTTCAGTGAGTCGTCGCGATATTCGACATGAACATTTTTTGCACCGACGGCATACGCTTCTTTAGCGATGTAATGAACAAAATCGCTCATTTCAATCGGCGCATTGACTACGAGCAATTGATCTTTTTGGACATTGATTCCTTTTTGCACCAACAATCGTGCATATTTTTCCAATTTTTTTTCCATGAAATTCTCCTTATTTGTATTTGTTGTATGATTTTATCTGATGCAAGCTTACTCTTTGGTGAGTTGCCTGACGAATGTTTGTGAGTGCGTAAAATATGATGATTGCCAAGCTGAACAGCACGAAAATCGCAGGCGTGTAAATCATTTTGACAATCGGATCGTTGAAGATTGCCCAATTGAAAGGGGCGCTGATCAAGTAGCAATAATTTGCATCGGTCAGCATATCGAATCCGAGTACGAAAAGGTGAAATACATTCGTAATCACCAATGTCTTGAGCAATTCTTTCTTTTGCAATGTAAATTCCTGAACGAAGAGAACATACATATTTGCCCAAAGCAATATCATGTGACCCGCAAAATACGAAAGCAATGTGAAATGCGGGAAGAGGAAAGGATCCGGATTCGGAATAATCAAAGCGATGACGGCTCCGACACTTCCCCACATGCAACCGATGCTTCGGAATATCGAGCGATTGGTAATCAATCCGATAATCGTGCAGATGATTGCGACTCGACAATGATACAGCGGCAGGCTTTCGGTGATTTTGAAATAGCCCGAAAAAACATACCATGAATAAAGCATCACCTGCTGAGTAAGCAGCGAAACGATAAAAAATATTTTCAGTTTTTTGTCCGCGGAAGGCTTTCGCAGAGTCTCCCGATTGAAATAAATATATAAACTGATGACTGCAGTCAGAATCAGCAAGATAATGTGCGTGGGTGAATAGGAATCATACACCGCATTATCCGAAACGCCGCGGAAGAAATAATACAGATGGTTCATAAAATCTCCTTTGCCGATTAGTATATCACATAGCCGCCGTTGGGGCTGATGATTTGTCCGGTGATAAAATCGCCTGTGGTGTCCGCTAAGAAATACACCATTTGAGCAACCTGCTCAACGGTTCCGAGTTCTCCAAGCGGTGTGTCGTTTTTGACATAATTCAGAATGTCATCGCCGAGTCCGGAAATCATATCGGTATAGACAGCGCCGGGGGCGACTGCGTTGACGGTAATTCCGGATGGTCCCAATTCTTTTGCGAGAGCTTTTGTAAAAGAATTGACGGCACCTTTGGTTGCGGAGTAATGGGTTTCCATTGCGGCACCGACGATGCCCCAGACGGAAGAAATGTTGATGATTTTTCCGCTTTTTCTCGAAAGCATGTGGGGTATGACTTGGTGGCAGCAGTTGAAAATGCCTTTGACATTGACTTCAAAGATGCGTTCCCAATAATCAGGCTGAATATCGGTAAATAATTTCATTTCTGCAATCCCTGCATTGTTCACTAGAATATCAATTTTGCCAAAACGCTCCATCGTTTGACTTATCATCGCATCGACTTCGTTTCGCTTGGAAACATCGGCTCGAACGGCGATAGCGTTGGTACCGCTCGCAATAATTTTGTCCCGCAACTCTTCGGCAAGTTTTTCGCTGTGGCAATAGTTGATAACGACATTGTATTGATGTCTTGCAAAATGCTCCGCGATTCCTCTGCCGATGCCGCGACTTGCGCCGGTAATCAGGACGGTTTTGCTCATTTCATCTCCCTTCGTGATTGGATTGCTTTTTCAAGCAACATCTTTTTATATTGTAGCACAAAAAGCGGGAATGACCAATCTAAAAATTATTCGTTCGTGTGTTCGCGGAATGACTGGGGTGCTTTTTTGTAAAAGACATTACTGACGCTCGGATTATGCTTTAAGAAAAATCAAACTCGCGCATCGTAAAGTTTTGAACGCTTCGTAAGAAACATCGTGTTTCACGAAGCTCCCGTCTGCATCGTGCGTCCGGGTCTGAAACTTTATGGATTTGCTCGTTAAGATTTTTAATATAAAGCGAAATAAAGCTTTCAGATAATGTCTTTTCTAAAAGCTTTATGAAGTATGTTTATTCCGGCGAACACTCTCTCTTGCGGGAGAAGGGAAAAAGGTAGGAATGCTGACGCATTCCTAAATTGTATTTGTTGGGTGTTGGTTTTTATTTGGCTGCAGTTATGAGCATCGCCTTTCAAAGAATCGTCTTTATGAAAAATCAAATTTGTGCGTTCAAAAAATTCGAGCGCTTCGTAAGAAACATCGTGTTTCACGAAGCTCCCGTCCGCATCGTGCGTCCGGGTCTGAATTTTTACGAACTTACGCATTGGGATTTTTGTGATAAAGCCGATTAACTTTCATTGCCGATGCTCATATCATAGCTTGCATTCTTTTTGCTTTAGCTTGCGAGAAATAAACTGTCGGATTCGCTCGTTAAGATTTTTAAGATAAAGCAAAATAAAGCTTTCAGATAATGTCTTTTCTAAAAGCTTTATGAGTATGTTTATTCCGGCGAACACTCTCTCTTGCGGGAGAAGGGAAAAAGGTAGGAATGCTGACGCATTCCAAAAATTTTATTCGTTTGCGGTTTGACGCGCGGCGGGATAATAATTGACAAATACTAAGCGCTAATATATAATCAAATCATATTCGGGAGCTTGTATGCAGGCTGAGAGGAAACAAAAGTTTCGACCGTACCTGATGTGGGTAATGCCAACGAAGGGAACAATCCGTTGATTAGCGTCCGATTTTCGGGCGCTTTTTTATTCTCTTGCCGCTCTCCCTAAAATTTAGGAGGGAATATGAATTATAAAACACAAATGGAAGCTGCCAAAAAAGGCATTGTGACGGAGCAGATGAAAACCGTGGCGCAAAAAGAAAATATGGACATCAATTTATTGATGCGTTATGTTGCGGAAGGGAAAATCGCGATTCCGGCAAATATCAATCACAAATCGCTCAGTCCGGAGGGGATTGGTAAGGGGCTTCGTACCAAAATCAATGTGAATCTAGGCGTTTCGGGTGATTGTCCGGATTACAAGGAAGAGTTTGAAAAGGTGAAATTGGCGATTGAGCTTGGTGCGGAATCGATTATGGACTTGTCAAACTATGGAAAGACGAATCAATTTCGACAGGAGCTGATTGATTTTTCGCCGGCGATGATTGGTACGGTTCCGATGTATGATGCGGTGGGCTATTTGGAAAAAGAATTGGAAGACATTACAGCGGATGATTTTTTGGAAGTTGTGGAATATCATGCGAAACAAGGTGTGGATTTTATGACGATTCATGCGGGCATCAATCGTAAAGCGATTGAAGGATTTAAGGCGAGCAAGCGGGTGACGAATATCGTGTCGCGCGGCGGTTCGTTGCTTTTTGCATGGATGGAAATGACGGGCAATGAGAATCCTTTCTTTGAGCATTATGATAAATTGCTGGATATTTTATATCGATATGATGTGACGATTTCGTTGGGCGATGCGCTTCGACCGGGAAGTATTCATGACAGTACGGACGCGGCTCAGGTTTCGGAGTTGATTGAACTTGGAATTTTGACCAAAAGAGCATGGGAAAAGAATGTGCAGGTTATGATTGAAGGACCGGGTCACATGGCGATCAACGAAATTGCGGCAAATATGATTTTGGAGAAAAGACTTTGTCATGAAGCGCCGTTCTATGTTCTCGGACCTCTTGTAACGGATATTGCGCCAGGCTATGATCATATCACTTCGGCAATCGGCGGTGCGGTGGCAGCGAGTGCGGGCGCGGATTTCCTTTGCTATGTAACACCGGCGGAGCATTTGCGTTTGCCTGACCTTCAGGATGTTCGTGACGGAATTATCGCGTCCAAGATTGCGGCGCATGCGGGAGATATCGCTAAAGGCATTGAAGGTGCGCGCGATATTGACAATAAGATGAGTGATGCGCGACGACGAATCGATTGGGAAGAAATGTTCTCTTATGCGCTCGACAGCAAGAAGGCGCGGGAATATTTTGAGTCCAAGCCGCCAAGTGAGCGTGATACTTGTACGATGTGCGGAAAGATGTGTGCGATGCGTACGACGAATCGAATTTTGAGCGGGGAGAAGATAAAGCTTGCAGAATAGTTCGTTCGAGTGTTCGCGGAATAGGATGTAACTTTTTCGAAAGACATTACTGACGCTCGGATTATGCTTTAAGAAAAATCAAACTTGCACATCGTAAAGTTTCGAGCGCTTCGTAAGAAACATCGTGTTTCACGAAGCTCCCGTCCGCATCGTGCGTCCGGGTCTGAATTTTTACGAACTTACGCATTGGGATTTTTGTGATAAAGCCGATTAACTTTCATTGCCGATGCTCATATCATAGCTTGCATTCTTTTTGCTTTAGCTTGCGAGAAATAAACTGTCGGATTCGCTCGTTAAGATTTTTAAGATAAAGCAAAACAAAGCTTTCAGATAATGTCTTTTCTAAAAGCTTTATGAGTATGTTTATTCCGGTGAACACGCTCTCTTGCGGGGAAGGGAAAAAGTAGGAATGCTTGGGGCATTCCGAAATTGTATTCATTCGAGTATTCGCGGAATAGGGTGTAGCTTTTTCGAAAGACATTACTGACGCTCAGATTTATGCTTTAAGAAAAATCAAACTTGCACATCGTAAAATGAATGCAGTTATGAACATCGCCTTTCAACGAATCGGCTTTATGAAAAATCAAATTTGTGCGTTCAAAAAATTCGAGCGCTTCGTAAGAAACATCGTGTTTCACGAAGCTCCCGTCCGCATCGTGCGTCCGGGTCTGAATTTTTACGAACTTACGCATTGGGATTTTTGTGATAAAGCCGATTAACTTTCATTGCCGATGCTCATATCATAGCTTGCATTCTTTTTGCTTTAGCTTGCGAGAAATAAACTGTCGGATTCGCTCGTTAAGATTTTTAAGATAAAGCAAAACAAAGCTTTTAGGAAGAAACTCGTTTTTTGCTTGGCAAATCGGATTTGGCAGATGATGGTTTTGGAATGTATGAATTGAAAGTATCAACAGGGATTTGGTTTTTATTGTAAGGAGTTTTTATGAAAAAAGTGTTGACGATTGCGGGCTCGGATTGTTCGGGCGGTGCGGGTATTCAGGCGGATTTGAAGACGATGACGGTGCACAAGGTGTTCGGGATGTCGGTCATCACGGCGATTACGGCTCAAAATACTTTGGGGGTGACGGCGATTGAGGATGTCTCGCCGGATGTGATTGCGGCGCAGATGGATGCGGTATTTACGGATATTTTTCCGGATGCGGTAAAAATCGGCATGGTTTCAAATATCCAAACGATAGAAATCATTGCGAATAAGCTGTTGCAGTATCAAGCGAAGAATATTGTTTTGGATCCGTTGATGGTTTCGACATCGGGCACCCGCTTGATTGCGGAAGATGAGATTGCGGCGCTGGAGAAAAAGCTGTTTCCGATTGCAAACTTGATTACGCCGAATTTATATGAGGCGGAGATTTTGTCGGGGTTTTCCATTCGTACGGTGGATGAGATGAAGTCGGCGGCTCAAAAGATTTTTGAGAAGTACAAGGTGGCGGTGTTGATAAAGGGCGGTCATTTGGAAAGCGGCAAGATGGATATTTTGTTTGGCGGTCAGTGGAAGTGTTTTGACGGAAAGCTGATTGAAAATCCGAACACTCATGGTACGGGTTGTACTTTGTCATCGGCGATTGCAAGTAACTTGGCTTTAGGAAAATCGTTGGAAGAGTCGGTCGCTTCGGCAAAGGCTTATGTCGCTGGGGCGATTGCGGACGGTTTGGCTATCGGAAGCGGTCGCGGGCCGCTCAATCACATGTATCATTTATAAAATTGAGCCATCGGATGAAAGTCCGGTGGCTTTTTTGGGTAAATTAAAAGAGAATTGATTGATTGAATTCGATAATCGGATATGCTATCATAGAAGTAGTCGAACGGGGATAGAGGAGGAAAGATGTTTACTTTTGATTTTTTGAAAGAAAGATACAATTTAGCGGATTCGGGTGAGTGGGATATAGCCGGCAAGATTGATAATTATCCTTTCACTGCTCGGCTCAACGACCAAAATGAGCTGTGGATGAAGATTGACGGCATTCCGAGTATGGAAGATGAATTGGAGCAGGCGGAATTCATGGAGAGTTTGGTCGATGGGAAATGCATTCATCAGGTAAGATATAAGCGGGGATGTTTCTTACTGATGGCACATCATGATGAAGTCGGGATGGAGCTTGTGATTGCCGAAACGATCGATAAGATTATCGCTTATATGAAGAAAAATGCTTACATACAGCCTTATGTTGAAGTGCAGAAGGATGAAAGCGGGGGAGTAAAAACTAAAAAGAAGAAGTCTATTGTCAAAGACGGCGAGATCATCGAGAACAAAACTTTGGCAACGCTCGGTGCGATTATCGGGATGTTTTTGGGAATCGGACTGACGGCCTTTATCACACTTTTGATTCCGCTCAATTTTCGATTTTATGCGGGATGTATTTTTATCGCTTTGGCGATGGGCTGGTTGCCTTTTATCGGATACACGGTTTTCGGTTCGGGAAAAGTCAGCGGTTACGGAGCGATTGCGATTTACGGGCTTTCTTTCTTCGGATTGTTTCTGGGAAAGATGTTGGGTTGGTCGGCGATTGTCCATACGGATGTTACGATGTCGCATGGGATGAGTTATTGGCAGGTTTTCAATCGCTTGCCGAGCATTATTTTCGGTGGCGGAATCGATATGCTGGCAATCTATCTATGGGATTTCATGCTGTCTTTCGGATGTACGGGATTCATTTGGGTGTTCGGACTGCCGAAAGCCATCAACTATGCGAATATCGACGACCCGGAGAAAAAACCGAAGGATTTGAGATATTTGAAATTCAAACGAGAAGATATTTGGAAGGATGATATATAAATGAAGCGTTTGCTTCGGGATTTGGAAATGAATAGGAATTTCTGCAAAATTGGCATGAATAATTGAGATAAAATTCAAATACCAACCGTCAAAGTTCGTTTTCTCGAACAGCTCGGTTGGTATTTTTGTGAAATTATGTGCTTGGAATCACTTTTTTGGTAATCACCTTTTCTTTCCAACGCCCGCTTGAATAGTAAAACCATGCGGCAATGGTTGCGATGGAGCTGGCAATTGGAGCGGAAAGTCCGATTCCCGCCAAGTTCAAATCCATCACCATGACAAAGAAATAGGCGAGCGGCAATCGAATGAGCACGGAAGAACAAATCGCCAAGAAAGACGAGAACTTCGTATGTCCCGAGCCGATTATCAGGCTGATGACCGGTGAGAAGAATGCCATAATCAAATAGTCCAAACTGAAATATTTGAGATATTCGACACCGGCGACAATCAAATCGGCGTCTTTGTCAAATAAAGAGATGAATGTTGCTGAAAAGAATTGTGCGAAGATATAAATCGGAATCGACACGAGAAAGCAGATGCCGAGACCGGCATGCATTGTTTTTTTGACACGATCGATTTGATTTGCACCCATATTTTGCGCGACCATTGCGGATACGGATGCGCCGACCGCCATCGAAGGCATGAGTGCGAAGCCGTTAAATTTCGCCACGATTGCCAAACCGGCTGATGCCGTAACGCCCAAAGTGTTGGAGATAACGGTCATCATCAAGAATGAAAAACTCATCGCCAAGGATTGAATCAAAATCGGCAATCCGGTCGATAGAATTAATTTTAATTTATCGCGATGAATTTTGAATGACGACGGACGAAAATCGAACATAAAATCCGTATGCGTCAAAAAGTAGATACATGCGCTCATGCTGAATGCCTGCGAGATGACGGTTGCGGTTGCCGCGCCGCGAACGCCCATATCGAAAACGCCGACGAAGAGCAGGTCAAGCAGGATATTGATGATGCAAGCGCCGGATACGAGATACAGCGGTGTTTTTGAATTTCCCATTCCGCGCATGATGGCAGTCAAGGAATTGTATCCGAAGATAAAAGTCGAGCCGAGAATCGTGATGCTCAAATATTGCTTGGCATATTCATACGATTCCGGCGGAGTTTTGATAAGCTCAAGAATCTTATCGGAAGCGAAGAGCATAAAGACCGTTAGACAAGCCGCGATTCCCAATAAAAAAGTGAGCAGGGTCGCTACGGTTTTCACCGCATTGCAACGCTCCTTCGCACCGATGAACTGTCCGATGATAATGGCGCCGCCGGTGCAAATTGCCACTGCGGCATTGGTCATGATCATCATCAACTGTCCGCCGATGGATACTCCCGAAATCCCCGTTTTCCCCATAAAGCGTCCGACGATAAACATATCGGCGATATTATACATCGATTGTATAAAGTTGGACAGCATAAAGGGCAAAGCGAATAAAATCAGTTTTTTGACAACACTCCCAGATGTCAAATCCCTTTCAAATTTTGCCATACATTCCCTTTCCAAATACCTTAATGATATTAAATCAAAATAGAAATAAAAATCGCTACCTTTGTATTGCTCTTTTATCATACCCCAATATACTGCCTTTTTAAATAGAAAATCCTTATTTCTTGATTAAAAATGTCGAAAAAAGGGAAGGATAAAGATACTCATGTCCTAAATTTTGAGTCCGTTTTAATTTTCGTTTGCATTTTGAAATAAATTTTTTTATCAAAAGAATAAAAAAGTAATTTTTAGGGTAGAAAGAGAAAGAGCGACTTTGCTTAAAGTGGTGAAGTTACATAATTAAAACTAAAAAAATTACACATCT
The DNA here is from genome assembly GCA_030532905.1 of Peptostreptococcaceae bacterium. Taxonomy (GTDB): domain Bacteria; phylum Bacillota; class Clostridia; order Peptostreptococcales; family Filifactoraceae; genus JAUNKE01. The sequence continues at coordinate 4,403 of JAUNKE010000003.1, read as the reverse complement.
TTTATAATTGATTGTGGAAATGTTGTTCCAAGTATGGTAAAATAGATGGACAGACTTGATTTTTAATGATTTTTTTAATAGATTTGGGGGAAATATGGAGAATCTAATACAAACTATCAAAAGTTTTTGGGTTGGACTTACACTTTCCGGCTCTAACCTTGCAAAAGCAATGGAATACACCGAGTACGGCTCGTACATAGCAATTATGATTTTGCTTTTGAGCATCATCGGTCTGATTGCTTATTCAAGAAAAAATTACATTACTTCAGACGCGGCGGGAACGGCAGCTCTTTTTGCGATACTACCGGCATGGTTCGTTATGCGCGAAATCGGTTTGCTCAGTTTCATCGTGATTATTTTAATTGTCAATCTCGTGATGAACAAGGTGACACCGGGACAGAAATATCGCAACTTCCAATTTGCGACTTTGGTTTCCGGATTTATAATCAGTTTAGCGTCTGTTTTTGTTGCCTTTATGAAATTCAATTCGACTTCTTCATACTCCAATGACCCGGCGGCGAGCACAAGCTATTTTTCGGAGCTGGATCCGATTCGAAACGGAGTGTACAGTCTGGCGCCTTTATTTATATTTTTAATGTCGCTTATGATTGGCAGAAGTCGTAAGCGTAAAGAGTTGACTTCGTATGACGGAGCATTTGACGACTACAATGAGAACTGGGCGACACCGATGTCCAATGCGGCGGCACTTGCGAGTGCGGAAGCGGCAACCGCTGTCGGTAATTTCGACCAGCAGCGTGCGGATTCGAGATTGGATGTGACCGGTCGATTGCGCAGTTTGGAAGAATTGTTCAACGAAGGCGCGGATGAGGAAGATATCTATGCGGAAATCTTCGGCAAGAAAAAAGAGCAGGCTGAACCTATTGTTCAATCGATAGAAAAAACCGAGTCGATGGAAGCGGTGGAAAAGGCGGAAGAAATTGTGCCGGAAGTTTCACTTGATGAAGTTGTGCCGGAAGTTCCGACTGAGAATGAAGTTTCAACCGATAATATAGAAGTGAAGGCGGAAGAAATTTCCCTTGGTGAAAATGTTGAGACCATCGAAGCTTCTTTACCGGAAGAACCGGAAGAAAAAATCGAAGAGCCTCAGGAACAACCGATTGCTCAAGAATCCACGATTCGACCTTTTGAAATTAAAGAAAAGAAATTTGATTTGTTTAATGACACTTCGCTTGGAAAGAAAGAAAAGTTGATTGACTTCTTCGGCGACAGCTCGGATGAAGTGAGTGAGCCGATGGAGCAAATCGCTGAAGCGCCGATTGAAGAGATTCAAGCGGAAGAAATCGCAGCGGTATTGCCGGATGAAATGATTGAGCCGGAAAATACTACCGAGATTGAAAATAGAGACAATATAATAGAAGAAACCGCTTCGGAAATGACGGAAGAAATTGTCGCTGAGCAACAGGAGCCGGCGGGAGAGAGTCTGTTTGACAAATTGGATGCGTTCCAATCCGAAGACGGCTTGGATGACGAGGACGAATATGAAGAAATTCATGTGGATTACAGCTCCGTCATCAGCGAAACCAGCAAATTTGCACAAATTCAGCGTGAAAACGCCGAAAGACGACGCCAAGAGGAAGAAGCGAAACGGCTTGCGGAAGAGCAGGAGAGAATTCTTGCCGAGCAACAGGCGCAAGAAATATTTGAGCCTGCGGACGAGATGCTTCCTTCGTTGGAAGATGTCTCTGAAAGTCCGGCAGCTGAAATTCAATCTTCATCGGATGAAGAATTGCTTGTTGCGGAAGAAAATCTTGAGTTCTCAACGCTTTCGGATGAAATTGAGGAGAATTCTTTGACGGAAGAATCCGCAGAAGAGATTATTGCCGAAGAATTAGTTGAGATTGCTCAGGAAGAGCAGGCTATTGCGCAAGAAATCAGCGAAGAAAACGAGCAGGCGGCATTGGAAGACGGCGAAGTCTTTGCTCATACGATTGCGGCGAACGCGTCGGTGGCGATGGACGCGGTCAAGTCGGTGCACTTTACGCAAAGTTTCAGCTTCGAGCGCAACAATATTACGGACTTCCAAAGCCATTATTTCAACAAGCTTACCAAGATGGGAGCCAATGCTGTCGAAAACAAAGAAGAAATCGAAGAGGAAAAGCCGGTTGCTTCGGAAGAACAACCGTTGTTCTTGGACGAAGTGCCGACTGCGGACATATTGATCGATGAAGAAACAATCGCAGTGGACGAAGAGTTGATTGCTCAAGTTTCAAAACAAGCGGATGAAGTGACGGAAGATGTTTCGGTATCGGAAGCGCTTGAGAATGTAGCGGATTTCAATGCGGATACGGAAGAAATTTCCGTGGCGAATGCGGAATTGGCACAGACAAAGGTATTTACACAAGAAATTGAAGAACCGATGACGGCCGTTGTGGATTTTGAGCAGGTGGGAGAAGCTCCGCAAGAGATGCTCATTGAAGCGGTTGTTGAACCGGAAGTGGTTATAGAATCTTCTGTTGAAGATATTATAAAACCTGTGGATGAAGTTGAGATTTCAGAACCGATTATTATAGCGGAGGAAGAAATTTCACCGGAGATTGCGAAAGACACTTTGAGCAATGTTACCGAAGTAACGCAGGATGAATTGGAAGCGATTATCGAAGAAGTTGTTCAGGAAGTGGCGACGGAACAGCCGATTCACGAAAGACCGGCGGCAATCGAAGATATCATGCGCGCGGTCAATCGGGCGATTGGCGAGTTGAAGCTGGCGGAAGAACAAAAAGCGAGCGAAGAAGCGGCTTCGGCGATTGCTTCTGCACAGGAAAACTTAGGGGATATTAAGGAAGTTGCGCAGGAGAATGCGGAAATCGTGCTTGAAACGGCACCAGTTGAATTTGCCGTAGCGGAAATTGCTGCGGATGAAATCGGGGGAGAGGTTGACGAGATGAACATTGCGTTAATGAACAAAGAAGCGGTAGAAGAAAACCAAGTTCCAAAAGAAGAGAAGGTACCGGTGCGTATCAATATCGACGGATTGGGAGAAACGGAAGCATTTGTTGATTCAGAGTCGGACAGCATCGTTGTAAATATCAAACTGTCCAATGACAAGTCAAAATATATTGTTGACAATGTGGTGGTGGAGAAAAAATCCGCCGAAGAACCACAGGAGCCGATTTCGGAAATGCCGAAAGAAGTTGTGCAAGAGACACCGAAAGAATTTGTTGCGGAAACACCGACTTATCGTCCGGTAGCGGTTCCGGTTTCAGAACCTGCACCGCAGCCAACGGTAATGACTGCACCGGTAACACCTTTTGTAACACCGATGGTGGCGAAGGCGGATTTGTCGATTGCGCCTGAAATTACGAAATCGGAAACAACGGATGTGGAAACACCGGTTATGGAAGAACCGCTTGCATCCAATGTAGTACCGATGGATACTCCGATGACGGCGGAAGAACTCGAGCAAACAAGAGAGTTTGTGATTGCGCCTGAAATTTTGGCGGCGATGGAAGCAATGGCGGAAAAAGAAAAATCTCAGGAGATTGTGGAAGAGACGCAATCGGAAGAAACGATTTTCAGTCATTGGCTCGACCTTCTCAATGAAGATGACGAAAACGAAATTGCGGACTCCATGACAAATGACGAAGAGCCGCAAGCGATTATCGAAGATTCGTTGGTGGCACAAGCGGCGGAAGAATTGCCGCAGGAGCCGGCGGCTCAAGTAGCACCGGTTGAAGTTTCGGCACCTGAAATGACGGTTGTGGAAATGCAAGAGCCGGTGGCGGAAATTCAAGCGATTGAAATTCCGGAGCCTGCGACGACATCTGTTGAAATGGAAGAATCGGTAGCGCAAGTACAACCGATTGAAATCACATCCGAAATGGAGGAGCCGGCAGCGGAAGTTGTTGAAGAAATGCCGGAGCCGGTTGTCGAAGAGCCGATGATTGAAGAAATTCAGGAACCGGTAATCGAAGCTTCAGAATCCGAGCAAGCGATAGAAAATGAATTTGCGGAGCTTGAAAATCAAATTTCGATTGACAACTATATTGCGGAAGGCGTTGAAGTTGAGTCCGCACCAATCAACGAGTTTGATCCGGCTGCTGAGATGATTGAACTGGAAGAAGAATTCCTGAATGCGAGCGGCGAATCTGCAGAGCAGGCATCCGTCGAAATGGATATCTTCTGCAATCAGCAGGAAGAATATCATAAGAGTCAATACTATTTCTTGAAGACACAGATTGACTTCTACAAAAAGCAGATGGGATACTACCAGAAGCAATTGTCGGTTACAGAAGGTCAGTTGGATTTCTATACGCAGCAAGCGGATATGTATTTGAAGCAAGCGGAATTCTACAAAGTTCAGCGAGACGATGAAAAAGAACAATAAAACGGGGGCTGTTGCAAAATAGCCCCTAAAAAAAATGGCAAACTCATAAGAGCAAGCC
>JAUNKE010000060.1 GCA_030532905.1 Peptostreptococcaceae bacterium | reverse complement strand
AACAGAACAGAACGGAAGTCGGAAATCAATTTGAGTTCTACATACAGAAAAATTTTGCCGGAAGATATTTCTTCCACAATAGCGCGTCAAAAAATATGCGCTTTGAGAAACTGCTCAAAAACAATAAAAGAATCCACACAAAATTTACTTTGAGAAATGTTTTCAAGAACAATAAAAACATCCACACAAAATTTACTCTGAGAAAGAATATATAATTAGGAAGGGTCACGAAATTAACAAATGAGAGGTAACTATGGAGCGAGTGATATTGCATTGCGATTTGAATAATTTTTATGCCTCTGTCGAATGTGCGGTGGAGCCGTCCCTGCGCGGAAAACCGGTGGCGGTCTGCGGAGATGTCGAAGCAAGACAGGGCATCGTGCTTGCCAAAAGTCAGGAAGCCAAAAAATTCGGCGTTCAAACAGCGGAGCCCGTATGGCAGGCGAAAAGAAAATGTCCGAATCTCATCATCGTTCCGCCACATTTTCGGCTTTACAGTGAATACTCCGGAAATGTTCGGAAAATATATGAAAGATACACCGATTATGTAGAAAACTTCGGATTGGATGAATGTTGGTTGGATGTGACCGGCAGTCAAAATCTTTTCGGAAAAGGCGCCGTCATCGCCAATGAAATCAAAGAGACGATAAAAAAAGAAATGAATCTTACAATATCCGTCGGCGTATCCTTCAACAAGATTTTTGCAAAGCTTGGCAGCGATATGAAAAAACCCGACGCCGTCACCGAAATTCCCAAACAAAATTTCAGAGAAAAAATTTGGGGACTGCCCGCATCCGAATTGCTCGGCGTAGGAAGAAGCACGAGTAAAAAATTGGAGAGCATCGGTATTCGCACCATCGGTCAGCTTGCACAAAGCAATCCCGACATCCTTCGACATCTGCTCGGCAAAAACGGCTTGGCGCTGTGGGAATATGCCAACGGAAGAGACGAGTCGCGCGTTCGCCATCGCGATGTCAAAATTTTTCCCAAAAGTATCGGGCATGGTGCGACCTTGCCCAAAGATTTGACGAGCAAAGAAGAAGTGTGGAAAGTGCTGTTCGATTTGACACAGGATGTATCCGCCAGACTGCGTGAGAATCAAAGCAAGGCGAGCAAAATACAAATCGCCGTCAAAAACAACAAATTGGAAACCGTCGAATTTCAAACGAGCCTGCATTATGCGACGAGAAGCTCTTTTGAAATGGCAAAGGCGGCGATGCAACTTTTTGAAGAGAGATACCGTTGGGAGCAAAATATCCGCGCGCTCACTGTTCGGGCGATTGCTCTCGTCGGCGATGAAGAAGCGATGCAGCTTAATTTTTTTGACGGCTCAAGCAAGCATGCCGTCTATGAGCAGGTTGAAAAAACCATTTATGAAATTCGAAACCGCTTCGGACAACAAGCCGTCAGCTACGCATCGTTGATGGAAGAAGGCAAAGTAACCTCACCGCGAGAAAGCGTGTTGGAAGTTATGCCGTCCGCAATGTATCAATAATTCCAAACGACTTTTCGTTGCTTGCATAAGCGGGTGGCGGACAGTCGTTTTTATGTATATGCTTTTTATTTGTGAAAAAGCGGTATGAATGGTATAATATTTGTGAAGAAAAAGAAAATGAGATGCTTCTGAAAATCGAGCGGCGACTTTCGGTTAGACGGAGCGAAGTATATTATGCTGAATGTTTTTGCGAACCGAAGCGACGACTTCGCGGGGTTTTCCAAAAGTCTTTGAAGATTTTTGCTCGGACAATCGGTCAGCATTCATTTCGGCAGAGCAATCGGGTGTAGCGACTTTGCGTTACGAATTTGGAGAAGGAGAGATTATGGTGAAGATAAAATCAGGTTTTCAAATGGCGATAAAGACATTGCTTATCGCCTTCATTTTGATGGTGCTGTTTTTTAGAACCATCATTCATTTTTTAACCGAAGTTTTGTGGTACAAAGAAGTGGGCTATTTAGACACCTACTACAAAATTTTATTTTCAAAGGTGGTGCTGGCATTACCTTTGTTTGTTATAGTGTTCGGCATTTTATATCTCTATCTGCGATTCATTCGACGAAAATATCAAAAGCTGGCAAAGGTGGAAATCGCGGGCAAAGATGAAAAGACGGCGACAAAGATTTTCTTCTGGGTGACGGCGGGCGTATCGGCGGTTTTCGCTTACTCGATTGCGAATCGATATTGGATGGAGATTCTAAAATTCCTATATCAGAGCAAATTTGACATCAGTGACCCGATTTTCAACAAGGATTTGTCTTTTTATATGTTCACCTTCCCGCTTATCAATTCGGTGTTCAGCTTTGCGATGAACGGACTGCTCGTGCTGATTCTGTTGACGCTGGCGTATTTCGGATTGCTGTACAGCACTTATCCGCCGGCGGTAACAAGCGATGCGACGGACAATATTCACGCATTCGGCAAAAAGGCGACCGGCGCATTTTCGATGCTTTCAAATGTTCTGCTGGTGGTGGGCGCAATATTTTTTGTGATACTCGCCGTCAAATTCTACTTGGAATCTTTCAAATTGCTGTATTCCGATCGAGGTGCGGTTTTCGGCGCAGGCTATACCGATGTCAATGTGACAATGTGGCTCAATCGAATCAAAATGGTGCTTTCGCTCTTCATCGCGGCATGGATGCTTTTCGGTATGCGAATGAAAAACAAAAAAATCATTCTGTTGGCGAGCATTTCCATCTTGGCGGTGACTTCTTTGGTCGGCGAAGGCGTTGAATTTGCCGTACAAAATTTGCGCGTGAGTCCGAACGAGCTGCGCATGGAGAAACCTTATATTGAAAACAGCATCAAATATACGAATTTGGCATACGGTTTGGATAAAATCGATGTGAGGGATTTCAAAGTGGAGCAAAATCTGACGGTTGAAGATATCGCGAACAATGCGGAAACCCTATCCAATGTTTCGATAAACGACGAGCGACCGGCGCTTGAAGCTTTCAATCAGCTGCAAGGATTCCGCTCCTATTATCAGTTCCACGATGTCGATATCGACCGATATATGATTGACGGCGAAATTCAGCAGATGTTCTTGTCGGCGCGCGAGCTCAACAAGGAAAATCTCGATGAAAATGCGCAGTCTTGGATAAATACGAAACTCAAATATACTCACGGCTACGGACTGGCGGCTGCACCGGCGAGCAAAATCAATCGTGCGGGACAACCCGAGATGGTCGTCAAGGATATGCCCGTTCAATCCGTGCCGGCATTGCGCGTGGACAGACCGCAAATTTATTTCGGCGAGTTGACCAATGACTATGTCATCGTCGGCACGGCGGAAGATGAATTTGATTATCCGAAAGGCGACACCAACGAAATCAACGAATACGAAGGAAATGCGGGAATTCGATTGGGTGTTTTCAATCGTTTGATGTATGCTGTCAAATACAGCGATTTTAAATTGCTGATATCCAACGGCATCAACTCCGAATCAAAAATATTGACCAACCGCAATGTAGTTGATAGAATAAAGAAGATAGCTCCGTTTTTGGAATTTGAAAATGATGCTTATGCGGTCGTGCTCGACGGCAAAATTTATTTTGTTTTGGACGGCTACACCACCAGCAGCTACTATCCGTATTCCGAGCCTTTTGACGGGAGAAACAATTACATTCGCAACTCGGTCAAAGCGGTGGTCGATACGTATGACGGAACGGTGCGCTACTATATTTCCGATGCGAGCGACCCGATTATCCAAACCTACAACAAGATTTTTGACAAAATGTTTATTCCGATGGAACAGATGGAGCCGGCGCTCAAAGCGCACATGCGTTATCCGAAGACGGTATTCGATGTAATGGCGAAAATGTATCTCACATTCCATGCAACCGACCCGAATGTATTTTACAATCGCGAGGACAAATGGGCGATTCCGACGGAGACTTATCAAAACAATGAGACGACGATGAGCCCGCTGTATTTCACCTTCAAATTGCCGGAAGAGAAGAAAGCCGAGTTCCTGCTCAGCGTGCCGTTTACGCCGCTGAACAAACAGACGCTGACGGCATTTTTGGTCGCACGAAATGACGGCGAGCATTACGGCGAGTTGGTTCTGTACCGATTCCCAAAAGACCGCTCGATTATCGGACCGCAGCAAATTGAAGCACAAATCAGCAACAACGATGTGATTTCGCGCGACTTATCGCTATGGAATTCGCAAGGCTCGGAAGTAATTCGAGGGCATATTTTGACGATTCCGATGGAAAGCTCGATACTGTATATTGAGCCGCTTTATATTCGCGCAAGCTCGACAACCGCGATTCCGGAAGTCAAACGAATCATCGTTGCGCACAACAGCAATATCGTGATGGCGGAGACTTTGGATTTGGCGCTGGAGAAAATTTTCGGAAAGACACAGGAGCAACAGGAAACAAAGACAATACGAGAGAACGAAGTAAGTTTTGACAATACGAAAGAAGCAATCAAGCGTGCCAACGAATTGTATGAGCAGGCGCAGGCGGCGCTCAAGCAAGGCTCGCTCAGCGAATACGAAAGATTGATTAACGAATTGGGCGATTTGCTCAAGCAGCTTGATTGATAATGGAGGAACTATGCAAAAAATTGGAATTTTGGTAGATACGACGAGCGACTTGGACTTGGAAATTCAAAATGAAAAGAATATCAAAATCATTGCGTTGCAGATTATTTTCAACGACGGTCGAGCATTTCGCGACAAATTTGAAATCACTTATGACGAAATGATTGCCGCGCTCGACACCTATGAGGCGAAAACTTCTTTGCCGACGATACAGGACACCGTGGATGCGCTGGAGGCTTTTATCGCGGAAGGATATACACATGTCATCACGATGACTTTGTCCGATTCGCTCAGCGGAACTTTCGGCATGGTGAAAAACACCTGCGATTTGTATGCCGACAAACTTCAGATTGCGCATATCGATACGCGCTCGGTAACTTGGGGCATCGGACATGTCGCGCTCGTTGCGGCGGATATGATTGAGCAGGGCAAAAGCTTTGACGAAATCGTTCAATATGCCGAAGAACAAGTTCACAAAAGAGATATATTCTTTGCGGTCGAAACGCTCAAATATCTGATTCGCGGCGGAAGAGTCAGCAAACTCTCCGGAACGATCGGCGAGGCGCTCGACATCAAACCGATTTTGACACTGGCACAAGACGGCAAGTTGGTTGCCAAAGACAAAGTGCGCGGGCGAAAAAAATCGCTGGCGAAGCTCGTCGAATTTATCGAAGAAGCCAAAGCGGGCAGACAGATTCTGAAAACTTATGTGTTGCACGGTGCGCGTGAAGAAGATGCGCAAATGCTCAAAGAAAAACTCAGCGCCGTCACCGATGCACCGATTGAAATAAAACATTTGGGTACCTTGGTATCCGTTCATGCCGGCGGCGGACTGGTCGGAGTATTCGTCATGTACGCCTAAAATCGTTACTTTAATTTACAAAACAACTCTTGCATCCGGTTTTAGCACTAAAGTGTTTTCTTGGGGCCACTACAAAAACAAGAAAGGATTTATATGAATAAGAAAACAAAAGAACTTGCATACAATGCAATTATCGCTGCAGTATATGTAGCAATTACCTTAGCCATCGCACCGATTGCGTATGGTCCGATTCAATTTCGAGTATCCGAGATCATGACATTGCTCGTGCTCTTGAATCCGCGATTCGCGCCGGGACTGATTGTCGGCTGCCTTATCGCCAATTTTTACAGTCCGCTCGGTCTGCCGGATATGATATTCGGAACGACTGCGACGGCAATCGCCGTTTTGGCAATGACTAAAATCAAAAATATTTTTGCGGCATCACTTATGCCGACGATTGTAAATGGAATAATTATAGGAATTCAGCTATGGTATCTCTTTGATTTGCCTTTGCTTGAATCAATGCTTTATGTTGCTTTGGGAGAATTTGTTGTCGTTTCAATAATTGGTATCCCTTTGTTCAAAATTATTACCGCAAAATTTCCCAAACTGAAAGAAGCAGACATCTAAGTAAGACTGTTGTTTTGTAAATGAGTATAGAGGGGCCTTTGCCCCATACATAAGGATTGCTTTGCAATCCGCTACATATTGCCAAACTGTAAACTTTATGTAACCTTTTTTGAGCTGAGATATAGTACAATAAAAAAAGATTTGTGAAAGGAGATGAGCAGATGAAAAAGGCACTTTCAACAGCTCTTGTCGGTTTGTTATGCTTGCAGATGCCTATGGATGCATTTGCTCACAGACAAAACAATCCGCCGAGTGCAAGAACAATCTCCGCAGCGGAGCAGAATAAGCAAAATTCGGAGCAAAACAATCCGAATGCGGAGCAGAACAATATCGAAAAGAATTCGGAAAAGGCGCCGACGGACGAAGCGACGGATAAGAAAATGGGATCGGAAATTTCAAAAGAACTTTTACAAAATATTCTCGTCGATATCAAAAAGCGAATGGTTATCAATGACGAAAATGCCAAGCTGAATTATTCACTCGGCTTGATGAACGGACAAACCTACTATGATTTGGCATGGGAGAGTGACAGCCACAGCCAGAGCGTACGCTACGGCGAGGACAAAAATATTTACAGCTACAGCTACTATCGCAAAGAGACGACTTCAAGCGAGCGGCGGGTAAAAAAACTTCCGCAATATTCGCTGGAAGAAAGTCGAACCATTGCGAAAGATTTTATGAGCAAAGTGTTTCCGGGGGACTTTCAAAATTTCAAATTGCAGGAAGAGCCCGATGTCAGCCACGACAGCTACACTTTTTTATTTCACTACTACAAAGACAATATACGCGTCGTCGGTGTCGAAGCCATCGTAACCGTCAATTACATCGAAGGAAAAGTATCCAACTACAATACCGAATATTTTTCCGCAATCGAATATGAAACAAATCAGGAAATTTTGGACGAGCAAAAGGCGCAACAAGCCTACAAAGACGAAATCGGACTCAAAAAAATCTACACCTACCAATTCAACGAGAAAAAACAATTGATTGAAAATGTCCGAACGGCTTATGTTCCGAAATTCGACGGATACTACGCGATAAGAGCCAAGACCGGAAAAAGAGAATACACGGACAACTTCAACGACGCGGCGCTCTTGAAGATGGAGATGGCGGAAGAAAAGGAAGCCGAACAGGGCATTCAGCCGCTGGAGCAAGCGGAAATTGAGCGGAAATCCGGACTCAAATCGTTGAACGAAGCCAAATTGCAGGTGGAAAAACTCAAATTGTTCGAGAGCAATAATTTGGAAATTTCCTATGCCAATTTGTACGAGCGACATTTTTCGACATCGGAATACATCTGGGCGCTCAGCTTCAACAGTGAAGCGGACAGCTACTCGGTGGACTTGGATGCCAAAACTTTGGATTTAATCGGATATTACGATTACAATGTTTTCGGCAGCTACCAAAAAATTACCAAGAACGATTTGGATGCGGCGCGCAAGGCGGCGAATGATTTTATCGACAAATATGCGCGAAAATACAAAGATAAAATTGTGCTCAATGAAGCCGAACTTGAATCACTTGAAGGAACCCAAAACGATGTCGTGCGACTCAGCTTCGAGCGAAAAGAAGGCGATGCGTATATGCTCGACGATATGATTTTCATCAGCTACTCGCTCGAGAGCAAAAATATATCGCATTTCAACTTGTTGTGGAGCAATATTCGATTGCCGAAGCCGACCAAGGTTGCCGACGAAAAAATCGTGTACGACAAAATCTTTAATGAAAATAAGTTGGAGCTTGCCTACAAACTCAAATGGGATGACAAAAAACAAAAATTCTTCGCAAATCTGTACTACATTGTAGGCAATCAGGAGCAACTTCCGCTGCGATTTGCAGTCACGACCGGCAAACGAATCATTTTGCCGGAGCAAAAGAAAACCATCGAGCAATATGAAGACTTGAACATGAGCAAATATCAATACGAAGCGGAGCTGCTGCACCAAATCGGCATCGGATTTTTGGGCGGCGAGCTCAAACCGAATATTCCAATCACCCAAAGAGAATTGCTTGCGCTGATTACATCGGCATTTGAAGATTACGATTATGAAGTCGGGCTTCGAGAGCAAAACGAAGCGCAGGAAAAACTTTGGCTTCAAACGGGACTTCTGCTCGAAGGTGAAACCGTTGATGAAATGCCCGCCAAACGAGAGGATGTTGCCAAATATCTGATTCGTGCGATGGGTTACCAAAAACTCGCGCAGAAAAAAGACATCTTCAAAAGCAATCTGTACGACTTCAAAGATGTGACCGACGGCTATCAGGGCTATGTCGCCATCGCCGAAGCATTGCGATTTTTGGATGTGTCGGCGGGCGGAGAGTTCATGCCGAAAGAGCAGGCGACCCACGATGCCGCTATCAAAATGCTGTATAATTTTTTGACTTATCAATAGTCATCTGATTATTGAATAATTCTTTAGGGTATAACTAAGTAATAAAAGTGAAAGGTGGATGCAAAATGAAATCAAGAGATGTAGCAAAAATTCTAAAATCAAAACTGCCAATTGATGAGAAAAAGAAAATTTTGGATCGCGAACTTTCCCGCCCGAGCACAGGAAAGGTGCTTGCCGGTGTTGCGATTGCAGCATTGGTTGCGACGGGAGTGACAAAACTTGTAGCGGATAAAATAAAAGAGCGCAAAATGCTCAAAGAAATTGAAGAACAGGAAGAAGCGGAATTCTGGGACGCGTACTACGAGAACTACGACATCGCGCCGGAAGACTTGGAAGTGGAAAACGAATTTGCATTCAACGAGACGCTTCCGCCGGAAGAAGATTTTGAGCGAAAGTTTGAACAAGAATACTAAAAAATAAAGAGGGCATCCCGAGCGGATGTCCTTTATTTTTTACTTGACATCATTATTTCATTGACAGTCCTATCAATAAATATTACAATAGTATATATGTTTGTAAAACATATTTTATGACGAAATGAAAAAAGAAAATAGGAGAAAGGGAGGTGAGTTTGAAATCGGACTAAAAGAAATGCTTGCAATTCTTGTAATCGTACTTATTGTAGCGGCAATTACATTCTTTTTGGGATATCTTTATCGTAAAAAAATTGCGGAAGGCAAGATAAATGAAGCGGAAACACTGGCGAAGCGAATCGTGGAAGATGCGGGAAAAGCGGCGGAAGCGGTAAAGAAAGAAAAACTTGTTGAAGCAAAAGAAGAGGCGCATAAACTCAGAACAGAAGCGGAGAAAGAATACAAAGAGCGCCGAGCGGAAGTTCAAAAATTTGAAAAGCGTGTGATGCAAAAAGAAGAAACTTTGGATCGCAAAATCAGTCAGATTGAAGACAAAGACAGTCGATACAACGACAAATTCCGAAAGCTGCAAGAAAAAGAGACGGAAATTACAAGACTTGTTGAAGAGCAAAAAACTAAATTAGAAGAGATTTCGATGCTTACATCAGAGCAGGCGAGAGAGCAAATCTTAACTGCTGCTGAAAAAGAAGTAAGAAATGAAATGGCGGTCATGGTCAAAGATATGGAAGCGAAAGCGAAGGACGAGGCGGAAAAGAGAGCGAGAGACATCGTATCCTTTGCCATCCAGCGTTGCGCGGCAGACCATGTTGCAGAAACAACCGTATCCGTCGTGACGCTACCGAATGATGAAATGAAAGGTAGAATTATCGGTCGCGAGGGAAGAAATATCAGGACATTGGAGAGTTTGACGGGGGTAGATTTCATCATCGACGATACACCGGAAGCGGTCGTATTGTCAGCCTTCGATCCGATACGCAGAGAAATTGCGAGAATCGCATTGGAAAAATTGATTGCGGACGGTCGAATCCATCCATCCAGAATTGAAGAGATGGTGGAAAAAGCAAAATCCGAAGTGGAGAACATCATCAAAGAAGAAGGAGAAAAAGCATCCTTCGAAACCGGTGTATTCGGTCTTCATCCGGAGTTGATTAAATTGCTGGGTAGATTGAAATACAGAACCAGCTACGGTCAAAATGTTCTAAAACATTCTATCGAGATATCACATTTATGCGGAATTATGGCTTCAGAAATTGGTGCAGATCCGAAACTTGCAAAACGAGCGGGGCTACTTCATGACATCGGAAAAGCGGTCGATCATGAAATGGAAGGAACCCATGTCGAAATAGGAATGGATTTGCTTAGAAGATATAAGGAATCGAAAGAAGTGATTCACGCGATGTCAACCCATCACGGTGATTACGAACCGCAGACAGTGGAAGCGGTGTTGGTAACGGCGGCGGATGCAATATCAGCAGCGAGACCGGGCGCAAGAGGCGAGACGCTTGAAGCATATATCAAGCGACTTGAAAAACTCGAAGAAATTTCCAATTCGTTTGAAGGCGTGGAGAAATCCTTCGCAATTCAAGCGGGACGAGAAGTTCGAATTCTTGTTAAACCGGAAGACATCAATGATTCAACCCTACCATTGCTCGCAAGAGAAGTGACCAAACGAATCGAGAGCGAAATGGAATATCCGGGACAAATCAAAGTGAACATCATTCGCGAAACGCGAGCAATCGACTACGCAAAATAAGACGAAAAGAATTTGGGGCAACCTGAATTCTTTTTTATTGCCGTAAAAAATTTAGCGTAATTTCAAATCCGAAAAGGCAAAAGAAGCATTTTTGTGGTATGATATAAAAGCAAAAATCAAAATTGCAAAAAGAACCGAAAGGCCAATTCAAAAATTGAAAATAAAATTCGAATCTGCAATTGAAAATTAAAAACGAATTAAAAAAACAAAATTGAAAATCTCAAATCACAATCAAGAATACGAATATATTTAAGGAGAAAAACATGGAGCAAATTACCATCGAGCAATCAGAGCAGCGAATCAAAGAACTTCGCGAACTGCTGACCTACTACAACAAAGAATACTACGAGAACAACAACAGCGTTATCAGCGACTTCGAGTTTGATGCCCTGCTTCGAGAATTGACGGAGCTGGAAGAAAAATATCCGCAATTCGCCGACAAAAATTCGCCGACCCAAAAAGTTGGCGGGAAAGCCGTCGATGGATTTGCACCATATCAACATCTTCGACAAATGCTTTCGCTCGGCAATGTGTTCGACAAAGGCGAGCTGATGGAATTCGACCGCCGAGTGCGAGCGATTGCGCCCCAAGTCGAATATGTCGTCGAATACAAAATCGACGGACTCTCCGTATCCCTCGAATACGACCAAGGTAAACTGATTCGAGGCGGCACGAGAGGAAACGGCATCGTTGGCGAAGAAGTGACCCAAAATCTCAAAACCATACAAGAAATTCCGAAAACCATCGACTACAACGGACAGCTCATCGTGCGTGGGGAAGTCTACATCGGCAAAAAAGCCTTTGCCAAAATGAACGAGCAACAAGAGAAAAACGGCTTACAGACCTTTGCCAATCCGCGCAACGCCGCATCCGGCTCCTTGCGACAACTCGATTCCAAAATCACCGCCAAAAGACCGCTCTCCATATTCATCTTCAATGTGGAAAATGAATTGCAGAGCCATCGCAAGCACGAACAGATGCTCAACTTTTTGCACGAGCTCGGATTTCCGGTCAGCCCGTATCGACAAGTATGCGCAACGATGGAAGAAGTGTGGCAAGCGATAGAACAAATCGGCGAGCGGAAAAATCAGCTCGACTTTGACATCGACGGCATCGTCATCAAAGTCAACGACATCGATGCACGCGAAAAATTGGGAGCTACGGCAAAAACGCCGCGTTGGGCGATTGCATACAAATTTCCGGCAGAAAAAAAAGAAACCAAAATTCTTGATATCGAAGTACAAGTCGGACGCACCGGTGCGCTCACCCCGACTGCCGTGCTTGAGCCCGTCTTTATTTCCGGCAGCACCGTCAGTCGCGCGACCTTGCACAACCAAGACATCATCGACCAAAAAGACATCCGCATCGGCGACACCGTTATCATCCAAAAAGCCGGCGAGATCATTCCCGAAGTATTGGAAGTCGTTTTTGACAAAAGAGACGGCAGCGAGCAGAAATATCATCTGCCGAGCCATTGTCCCGAATGTCAAAGCGAAGTCGTGCGCGAAGAAGGCGAGGCGGCATACAAATGCCTCAACATCTCCTGTCCGGCAAGAATCAAACGCTCCATCATTCACTTCGTATCCAAACAAGCGATGGACATTGACAAACTCGGCATCTCCATCGTCAACAAATTGTACGATAAAAAACTGATACAAAGCATCGCCGACATTTACAAACTCACGATGGATGACATCATGAGCATGGAAGGCTTCAAAGAAAAATCCTCCCAAAACCTCATTCAAGCCATCGAAAAATCCAAAAATCAGGAGCTTTACCGTCTCATCTTCGGATTGGGCATCGACTTTATCGGCGAAAAAGCATCCAAAACGCTCCAGAAACAATACGGCTCAATGGAAAAATTGATGGATGCGAGCGTCGAAGAACTCTGCGCGCTTTCCGACTTCGGCACGAGAATGGCGAACAGCATCGTTGACTTCTTCGCCAACGAAAGCAATCGCCATCTGATTGAAGAAATGAAAAATCTCGGCGTCAATATGACATCCGAAAATCAAGCGAGCGAATCTCAACTCTTCAGCGGACTCAAATTCGTACTCACCGGCACGCTGCCGACGATGAAGCGAAACGAAGCCGGCGCCCTCATCGAAAAACACGGTGGCGAAGTTGTCAGCTCCGTCAGCAAAAACACATCCATCGTACTCGCCGGCGAAGAAGCGGGCTCCAAACTCGATAAAGCCAACCAACTCGGCATACGAGTCATCGATGAAGCCGAATTTTTGCAAATGCTGGATGAAGCCAAATAGACAATCTAAAAACGAGATGCCGATTTCGTGTCAGCATCTCGTTTTTTCTCATCTTTATTAAATTTGCAGATACAATTATATTCTATCACACACAATAAAATGCCGCTAGAAAGTCGGTTTTGTGAAATTGTCAAAATATCCTTGGATATAAATTACCGGCGTTCCTTTATCACCGCTGCCCGAAGTTAAATCACACAGCGAGCCGATCAAATCCGTCAACCGTCTCGGCGTCGTTCCCTGACTCGCCATGTCACCGGTCAAATCCTTCGACTTGTGCGTAATATATTCCGAAATCGCCTGCTTGAGCTCATCGCCTTGCAAATGCGCAAACTCATTGTCCGCGATATATTTCAACTTAATTTCATTCGGTGTACCTTCCAATCCCTCCGTATAACCCGGAGAAACGACAGGATCTGCCAATTCCCAAATATGACCGACCGGATCCTTAAACGCCCCGTCGCCATACACCATAACTTCCACCTTCTTGCCCGAAATCTCAAAAAGATTTTGCTGAATCTTCTTCACCAAATCAAAACAATCACGAGGGAACAACTTGATTTCATTCTCCGTCGCCTTGTTCGAGCCGAGCAAACCGTAATCCGCATTATAACCGCTGCCGTTTATCGGGGCGGACATAATATCCTCAAGCCCAAAAACCTTTTGGCAACCCGACTTCGTAAGCAACTTCTTCGTACGCTTTCGGCTATGAATATCACATTGAAGCACAGCATCCGTATAATTTAGAATGGTCAGCGGATTGTTGGAAAAAATAATTTCGCATTCCTTTCCTTCCGCCAGCACGATGTCCTTATAATATTCGATATAATCAATTCCCGTAAAAGTATGCTTTTCGTAACCGAAATGCTCGCGAAACTGCTTCTCATTCAGCACATCCGTCCACGGATTTACATTTTTTTCATCCAAACGATCCACATAAACCAAATGATTACCCACCTCATCCGACGGATAAGCCAACATCAACACGATTTTTTTGGATGCGCCGCGAGCAATCCCTTTGAGATTGATTGCAAAACGATTACGACTCAAAATCGGGAAAATCACACCAATCGTCGAATCCCCGAACTTTTGACGAACATCCGCCGCAATATCATCCACGCTGACATAATTGCCCTGCGCCCTCGCAACGACAGACTCCGTAATCGCAAGTACATCTTTTTCGCCAATTTCAATTTTTTCTTGAGACCAAAAATTTTTCACCGTATCCGTTACCAATTGCGCAACATCATCGCCCCTTTGAAAAATCGGTGTTCTCAAACCTCTAACCACTGTGCCCAATATTCTGCTCATGGGGTACCTCCATTTATTTATCATTAGCTATTATACCATAAATTTTTTGCGTTGTGTTCAAATTCAACCACATTATACGCCAATGTTTATTTCAATTTGCAAAAAAATGTTCGGAAAACGATTAGGTTTTGAAAATTGTTTTTGAAAAAATTGGGAGCAAAAGACGAAACGAAATGGAAATTGGAAATTGGAATGAAGCTCTCATATAAATGGCTGAAGTGAAAAGTTTATTTCCACTTTTGCAAAGAGTTATTTGGGAGTGGC
>JAUNKE010000059.1 GCA_030532905.1 Peptostreptococcaceae bacterium | reverse complement strand
AAAATAACTTATAGAAGTTGGTTATATGTGAATTTTTAATAGGATATTAGTATTAATTGTAGTTTCGAGGGAGCAATCGGTAATTGCATCCGGTCGATATAAAAATCATACATTAGCCCTCACCTCCAGATTCCAGCGCTTCTTCCAATCTCTCTGTTATTGTATCAATAATCCCATCCACATCTGCCGTTTCCCTGATGTCACCGAAAGTATTCTGTACTTCGACCTTCACATCTCTTAGAATAGTACGATCGATAACTTCGCGTTCAGCAAGATCTCTAAGATATTTCAAATCTTCTGCTGTATCTTGTAGTTTATCTTTAATCTTGCCAGTATTATCTTTCGTTCCTGCAATATTATCCGCCATTTCTCCACCAAACGAACGATAATCAAAGCCATTGGCAGAATCGCCAAAGGATAAATTCTTTTTTCCGAAACCACTTCCCCATTCATAGCCTTTCTTCATGCTTTCTTTAATTGACCAAGACTTCATTTTCCCGAACTCTTTATAACCTTCCGGCTTTTGTTGTTCTGCCCAATTAGTCATTTTAACGGAAAACGAACTGAGGGCTGAAGATAAATTGGAGCCAAAAACCGCATCAATTGCTTGAGCAATCTTCAACGCAATGTTAATAACCGCTTGAGCAAAATTAACAAATAATCGTTGTGAGGCGTACAATGGATGCTTCAAAAAGTTAGCGAAAAATTCACCAAGAGCAGAAAACTGATTAAAAAAATACGCAACAATATTTTGTCCCACAGCAACAAGCCCCCACAATGCCCCTGCCGCAATTCCCATTGCCGAATAGCTAGTGCCGCCAAATCGGTTGATAACTCCGATTAAAAACTTGAAGAGCCCAATCACAATCAGAATCGCAGCCGGAATCCAAAATATAGGATTTGCCAAAAAAGATGCATTAAGCGCCCATTGTGCCACCGTCAGCCCATGAACCGCCGCAGTCCCTGCAATCGTACCTCCTGTATAAAGCGCAATCGCAACAGCTTGTATCGTATGCCACCCGGCACTCAAGGCTGAAATCACAGTAGATGCAACCATGATTGCTTTGTATGCCGCAAGCGATGCTACAACACCCATAATAGGATATTTCAACACCTTCCACGCTTGAGATAGCCACATGAGCCCTTGCACTGTCCACCCGATTGCCATTCCGCCAACTTTTGCCATGACACTCATATGTTGGATAATTTCCATTAAATTCCGCTGGAAATCTTTATTGTTAGCGACTTTTGACAACTCTACGAAAAAAGGTTCAAATACTGTTTTACCTGCATTTTGCATAGATGTGAAAATATCTCGGAAAGTCATCGGCATCTGATTAAAGCGATTTTCAATCTCATCCGCTGATGCAAACAGCGCATTCTTAATCAAATTTGCCGAAATCTGTCCATCAGATGACATCTCCTTGAGTTTCGCTTGGGACACCCCCGCATAATCCGAAATTGCTTGTGCTAGCAGTGGCGCATTTTCAATAATTGAACGAAATTCATCGCCTTGCAGTCTTCCGGATGCCATCGCTTGGGTAAGTTGATAGACTCCTGCCGCTTGTTCTTGGGCAGATGCCCCAGAAATCTTAAATGATTTATTCAGGAGCTCCGAAAACGCTACAATTTCGTCTGTTCCTGAGAATGCTTTTTTTGCGGTAACTCCTAATTTTGCAATCGAAGCAGCAGTCTCAAAATAGGATGCTCTCGAACGATGAGCAGATGCCATAATCATTTTTTCCAGTTCTCCAACGCTTTGTTTGCCATCATTTGCAAGCTCAAGTCTTGCTTTAATCAGTACTTGTTCGTCCGAAAAATTGATAACTTTTCCAACACTACGAAGTCCGGCATATGCCAAAACTCCTTGTTTGATTCGGGATAGGAGTTTGTTGGCAGCTTGGGCTCCTTTGTTAATCTCTTGATTGTATCTTTGTTGTTCCTGCGTGTTATCTTGAGTTCTGCGTGCAACAGAAGAAGTCGTTTCCTCGAATCGACTCACTTGTTCCGTCGCGCGGGCAAAGGAACTCGTTTCAAACGCTTTGCTCATAGTCTCTTGCAGTTGGTCAAATTTATCAATCAAGCGCCCAACCGCGTCCGCCATACCCATCGCGGGGCGTGATACTCCATCTCGAATGGATATTCTCGATGATACTGCTGCCATAGTTCCCTCCTATCCTTTCAGTTTCTTTAGTTCCTCTTCTTCTTTTTCCCGGCGCAATCGGATGAATGCGATGGTTGCAATCTGTTCTTCTTGGCTCATTTCATAAAAATCCTTAATCCGAATATGAAGCTTATGAAGCGCATAGTACGCATAGCTTGCCATTACATCACAATCTTCCGCTTTGCCGCTGATTAGTTTTTTACTTTTTCAATTTGTTCTTCCAGTTTTTTCCCGTATCCGTTCTGCTTCTCGATGACTTCCAGGTAATTGTTAAGTTCTCCTGCATAGAGTAACTTTTTGAGCAAATCCGTAGCAGTATGCACGCCATAGCTGTCTTGCAACTCGGCATTGTGTAAATCCGGAAAAACGGTACAAGCCGCGGCAACCTTCAGCATGTAGGCATTAGTATCAAATCTCTCTTGATTTCCGGACTTTTGTCCCGTAACCGGAACAAAGCAGGATTTCCGAATTTGTTCGTCTTCTTCTGCCGATAAGGCTTGTACCTCCCATTCGATCGGATTACCTGTATCGTCCTTAAAACGCTCCGAAACTGCCACGAAAACATTTTTTCTTTCTTCAGCATTTCCTTTCAAAAAACTTTTCAAATCTTTCATTTACGCACGCTCCATATCTTTGAATTTTTCCGGCATCTCCACATCTTCAAAAGTAAATTCCATTTCCTCGCTTAAAGTATCATCTTCCGTCGCAATTTTTGCCAAGATAATACTATCGAAGTTACAACCTTTCAAAATGATGGTCTGCCTGCCGATTGTAGAAGTCTTATCTTCATTCGTAACAACAATGTCAAAGTAAAAGTCTTTTCCATCTTTGATATATTGAATCGCCAGCTCTCGGAAGATGGATGTATTGTAGTAAATTTCCAAACTTCCTTTACCTGTCCAAGATGTCGTTTTAGACTTTTTCCCGGATTTTCCAAGTACCGGGATTTCCGTCTTTTTCTTTTCCATCTTTGCTTCAATTTTTTTACCTTGTGCGATTGGAATTCTTCTGCCTTCAAGTAACATAAATAATTCACCTTGCGCACCACTGACGATTTCGTCAACATTCATCTCTTTCCAAGCCATAACTCCTCCTTACTCCACAATAACGGTTACATACAGCTTTGTCATTGCCACCACCGGCTTGATCCGTTTCTCAACAAGCACAGCGTTTTTAGAACTCCCAATTTCAACCTTGATGTCTTCACTCTTAAACTCTGTCAATGCTCCAATTCTTTGTAGCTCTTCGCCCAGAGCAACATAATCAGCCCAAAGCGCAATTCGTCCTGCGTGGTCATTATTAACTTTGCCAAGATATCTCTCGTTGAAAATCTTCGCTGTCTCAATCGCATCCTGATCCAGAATCCGAATGATTTGATTTTGTGCAAAATCCTCGTTTTTGTCTTTTGTGAAGCTCACGAAAGTATTAATATCATCCAAGACTCGGATGGCATCACCCACTTTGTGCAAAACCACTTTTCCGCTTTTAATTGCCTGCTCCAGCTCCCGTTGCTTGTAATTTACTTCTAACGCAAGCTCACCGTCATATTTCACATTGACAAGCGAGCGATTGATATTTACTCCCGCTTCTTTTCCGGCAATCCAATAAATCAAATCACTTTCAACAACATCTTCTCCCTTGGCTGCTGTGTCGAGCGAAATGATCCCTTCATAATCCGCATCGGATTTTTTATATAACACTGCTTGCATTTTAATACCATGCGCATCCCGCATCCGTTTGACAAATTCAACAAACAGACTTTTTACCGATTCATCTGTTCCGGCATAAGCAATAATATTGACAGCATAACTCTCGATTTTGTCAAGGAATGTCGTATAGGCACCCTTGACTGTCGTTTTGTTTGTGCCGCCTTGGAGTGTTGCTCCGGCAGTTGCAGTAATCGCACCTGAACCGCTGAAAACAACAAAATCATTCGGTTTAAGTTCCGCAATCGTTGCACCCGTCTGTATATCCACTTTTGTATCTCCCATATAGGTGGTTACATCAAAACTGGATGGCGCATCCACATTTGCTCCAATGACAACACGAATATCATTGCCTCTTATACCGGAATGCTTTGCAGTAACCGTTAAGTCTCCATGCACCACCTTTGCTTTTTCACCGCCAATATTGGTACGCATCAGATATGCGGTTTTTGCCCCTTTAAACAGTTCCCTGAGACGCAGCATCTTGCGGTCGGTAAAATCGTAACCGAACAGCTTTAGTGATTCTTTTTGAAAATCAGCTACATCACAAGTTATGATTTCTTCCTCTGCTCCCCAGTCCAATTCGATAGGCATTGCGACATATCCACGGTCGCCAAGTGCAATATTTGCTCGGTGTGCTGATACAAAGTTGATATAAGCACCCGGCAATACTTTGTTTTGTGTAAGAAAAGTTCCGCCACCTAACATTGTTCTTCCTCCTTCTTCCAGTTCTCAATCATTGTCTTTGCCTGCGAGAGTGTGTATCTCTCACCCGACATCAGCAATATGTTCAAAATATCCCGTTCATTTTCAAATCGCTTAGATTTCAATATTTCATCCCGTGTGAATACCGCTTCTTCCGGGATCATCTCTTCAAGCGTTTCATCTTTCTTTTTTCTCGCCATTCTTACCTCTTACTTTCTTGATTGAGCCAGTCGCTCCATCAGCGTTTTATCCGAATCAATATACTTCACATACGCATGGTATTCTGCCGTAATAACCGCTACGCCATCTTGAATCCGAATTTCAATGTCTTTCGCCCGAATCAGCGAGCCACTGTCATCAATCACATCAAGTGCGCGCATAGAGCGCTCTGCCGCATCCGCAAGTTCCAACGCATTCTCCGATTCTTCCGGAAAATATGTGATGACAAAAGTATTCTCTTTCCAATACCTTTGGTTCACTTCCGGTTTGCGCGATAAATCAAGCGGCGCAATATAAAAGGCGGGTACCTCGAAAGCTTGAGGAACCTCGCCTGTTTCAATCCGAATATTACCAAATTCCTTGTCCAGCGCCTGCGCGATTGCTACAAGCAGCGTACTCATTGTCTTACTCATCAAATATCTCCTTCAGCTTTTCGTCCAGCGTTTCCCGCAAGATAGTTTGTAGCTCATTCTTGGTCAGTTTAATCGCTTTTTTCAGCACAAATCGACCGGGAACCCATCCTCGCTTCAGCCTTTTCCCAATTGCCGGAACAAATCGCCCGACCTCTTGAAAATGTCCGTATTCGTAAAAAGACGCATATTCTACCGGATTGGAGATGATGATATAGAAGCGATTGCCATGCTTCAGCACCTTACTGACCTGCCATGCGTCACCAAGTCGCCCGGTAATACGCGATGTGTTCTTCCGCAAATACTCCAGCGAATAATTCCCCGCCTTTTGTAAGGATTTAATTTAAAGCTCATCCTTTTTTTTGCCCAGTCGCTCACTTTTCTTATTAATTTTATTCAGCTCCTCAAACTCGACTCTGCCCATCTTTGCCATATTTACACCTTCCCATATCCTTTGAATTCTTCCAAAATAATCTCCTGATGCGAAGAATAGACCGCCGGGATGCCGGATGCGCGATAGGTATGCTCTATCCCGTGTTGTGTAACTACGATTTTAGAACCCGGCTTAATGATGAAATGATTTGATAAAAACAATTTAACTTCAATCTGCGCGGTTGGTACATAATTACTCTTTTCAGCCATCGAAAGTCGTTTGAAAGACACTCTACAAGGAATCTGTGATAATACCTTTTCTTCTTGATGTTCTGTTATTTTTGTCTTAGTATTCTTCTTCGGTTGATATTCAAAGACATCAGCCCTGCCCTGATACAAGGTTTCCAAAACTCCCTTCGGCATCATCGAACCATCACCACCCGATAATGATTGAGTGAGCCATGAAAGGAAGAGAGCGTTTTGGATGGCTCTTTTTCAAATTCCACTGTCGTATCACCTTCTTTGATTTGCGCAATTTTTCGCTCCGAAGCAAAAAGAATATCCTGCTCTCTTTTTAGGATAAAGCACATATCCAGCAAGAGCCAAAACGCTTTATCCGGCACTTCCTTGCGATTGGTATATTCCAGAAAATATGCCGTTGCACGCTCAAAATAGTCTTCACACTCCTGCTCACTAAGCGTAGGATGAGCCGATTTCAGCTTATTCAATAACTTCACTTTCAGCTCTGTTTTCATACAACCCCCTATTCTTTTTCGGTTGCTTTTTTGCCGGATTTACGCACGATAGTCTTTTTGCCCGTTTTTTTGCCCGGCTGGGCTTCTTCTTCCTCAGAAGTCTTTGTTTCATCAACAACATCTTCTGACTCTATATTTTTTGTAGTTGTTTCTGTATCAGATTCTGCTACCTCTAAAGGCAAATCGGCGGATTGCTCCGCTTCATCGCCCCCGTGATGCCTTCTTAATAGCATTCCCATATCCACACTCCTTACGATTTTGTAAAGTTCAGTTTTACAACATTTTTCTCATTGTACAGATGGGTTCCGTAATGCTCGTCCGCCGTGATGACTGTGGTCTTTCTGACAATGTCACGATCCGACTCGACCATGACATCGCGCTTGAGCAACAGTTTGCCCGCCGGATTGTCTTCCGTGATTTTAACAAGGAGCGCCTCTCCTTTATTGAGTTTACTGCTTCGAACAATCTGAGCACCCGACACCATGCCGAAAACTCCACGAATGACCATATCTGCGCCAAGCTCCGAGCCTTTTGTCCATTCTTTTGCTGCATCCCGCTTAAGGTGGAGTGCATCAACCGGATTGCAGAAAAGCACCATGGTGATTTCCTCTTCTTCTTCGTTGAGCACTTCGATTCCCGCATCAAGCTGTTCCACCGTAAGACCTTTTGTCAAATCCGTCGCACTTTGGCTCGCCGTTTTTAAGGTTGCTAAGCAATCATTATCAATCTTGTTGGCAATTGACAACAGCATTTGTTTCTCCGCCTGTCCAATCGGATCGCCCAAACCCGACAGCATTGCTACATCGGTAATCTCTACTCCTTTTCCGGCTTGCTTAACTTTCATTTTTTTGGTGGTTGTACTCATTTGATCCAGCGGAATCGCTTCACCCTCGGTGATGTCTTTCGCATCGCCGATATATCCCCATGCCGGTACGGTGATTTCGTCACCCGGATTCCCTACCAAAGTATCATCCACCGGAAATACTGCGCCAAATCTTAGTTTGTTCGGCAGTTTTGCCGAGATCATATCCGCCATCACCTGCGGATTCACAAGCTGTGCTAATTTTGTTTGTGCCATGTTCTACCTCCTATTTCTGTGCAAGTTGTCGATATAGCTCCGGATTGGAGTTTGCAAGCTCCGCACGCTGTGCATACGACATTTTTTCAAATTCTTCTTTGGTTACCGTATTGGTCGTTGTGCCGCGTTTTGGCTCTGACCCCTTTAATCGTTCGCCGACTGCGGCTTCAACTGCTTTGTCAAAAGCTTCTTTGAGTGTTTTGATGTTTGCGAGTGATTTTTCTTCATCCTCTGCAATCAAAAAACCAGCAAATGCAGGCGACAGATTTTCTTTGGACAGTTCTTTGACGACTGCCAATTCGATTTTTTGACGATGAAAGATCGCCCGATCCGCTTCCAATTTAGCTTTTTCTTCTTCAAATTCCGCTTTGGCGCGCTCGTCCGCTGTCATTGTGGCTTTTTCTTCGGCAGCTTGAATTTGCTTTTGGGTGTCCTCCGCCCATTTTACTTGTGCCTTTGCAAGCGCCGCTTCTACCGCGGCATCAACATCCACCTGCGTGATAGGAGTTGGCTCCTGCGATTGATTTTCTTCTGCCGATCCAGTATCCGGATTTTCAGCAAAGAGCTGTAAGTTTAATTTTTCCATATTTCCTCCTTATTTTTGGTATTATAAAAGCGCCGAGAACGGCGCTGATACAACAATTTATTGGTTTTTGAATAGTGACATTTGTCGAATCTGTTCCTGATTATCCATCAGAATTGTGTATAGGGCGGTAGCAAGACTTCGGATAAATTCCTCACTCATATCGAGATGATACATATCATCTACACCATGCAAAATCTCATGAATCAGCGTTTCTCCCATCTGATTGGCATAAGCTTTGTTGATATAAATTTTCTCCGCATGATAGTCAATCGTGCCAAAGACACGCCGCCCGTTTGCAAGCGCAAAGGCTTGGTCTTCTTCTTTTTCAATCACCTCGTAATGTTTATATCCGATTTTTATTTTCATTCCTTCTCCTTTTTTAGACATTTGAAAAGCACCCTGTTTCATACTAGAGTGCTTTTGTAACTTTTATACTTACTAAATTGCTTCTTTCTTGAATCTTTCAGCATATGCTGCCTTTGCCTCGGCAAGTGTCATTTTGTTCGGACCTTTTGCGCCCGTATCTCCACATCCGGAGTTTTGCCAATCACAAGTATCGCAAATGTCAAAAGGCTCTACCTTCGCTCCGCACACCGGACACTCCATCATCTCTACTTCAATTTCTTTATTCATAATAATACCCCCTGTTCTAAATACTTCTCATATTCAGCAATATAATACAACATACCGTCTTCTGGCTTAAAAATGGTTGATATTTTATAATCTCCGCGCCCAATTGCCAAGGTGTTCGTTTTCACATCATAACGGAACTCAAATAATACCTTTCCTGATTTCATCCGAAAGCCGAATACATTGACATTATCTATCTTTTTAGATAGTAAATTCCTACCGATTTTCAAATAATCTTCTTCACTCATTATACCAAATTCCGCATTATTTTGCACATGTTTCTTAAAATGCTTTTGTAGTGACTTTTCACTCGTAAAATATGCTTTTTTCCATATTCTACGACTTTTTACATCTTTGAACAGATTTTTTAGCTCTTCAAATCTTACAGGATCGTTGTATTTTAAGCTTACGAATCGCTCAAAAGAATCCGGTGCGTTATAGTGCAGTATTTCTTTATATTTCTCAAACTGTTTCAAGTCGGCACTTTTATTCTTGTCCATGGTTCGCAGAAGCTGCATTTTCTCTTTTTCAGTCTGTGCCAAATTCTCAAACCATTGTTTGTAGTTGACATTACCATCGACAAAGTATGTTTTGCCATCCGCTCCTCTGGCAATCCTTGTCGGGATCTTTCGCTTAGTGTAGGGAGCGGTCGTGGAGCGGCAGTTCGGGTGCATCGGATTGCAATTCACGCCAACCTTACGCTCTTCCATCGCAAAGATTTTGCCGTCCAAACTTTGGCATATCTCGGAAGTCTTGTAATCCAGCACAGCGACAAATTGATAGCGCTCCACACCGGAAGCTTTGTAAGCTTCAGCATTGGCTTCGCTCATAACGAAATTGGTTTCAGTCCGAACGATGCGTTGCGCGTTCTTGTAGCCTTGCTTCATCCGAAAGTCCAGGTCTCTTGCCATTCGCTCGATACTGTGTCCTTGTCCCAGTCCAATACCAAGAACTTCTTGCAGCTCTTTTGCAAGTTTGTCATTGTTTTTCCAAATTCGCTTGGAGAAACTTTTGCCGCTCCATGGGTTGGAGACGGCAATTCCGACCGCTTTGTCGTCCAAAATCTGAAACGATGATTCAATGAATGCGCTCGGCGTTTGGAGTTCTTCAAACAGCGCAAAACCTGTCTTGTCGTTGTAAAGTTCGTGCGCAGATTGGTAGTAGCTCTCTTTATAGATATTCTTTAGATGCTCGCTTGTACCGACAGTTTGATACTCTGTGAGTGCGTGGATATAGCTTTTGACCTGTGCGCGAAGTTCTTCGAGTCGTGTCAGCCGCTCTTTGAAGTAGGATTTTTTGATTTGTTCCAAGATTTTTTCATCCAAAAGGATGTCTTGGCGAAGTTGATGCTCAACGGATTTGTAAAAAGCTCTAATTTCCGCTTCGGAGAGCGGTTGATTGAGCTCGATGAGTGTGCCGTCGGTTTCAGTATAGAAACGCTGACGAAATTTCAAAATATCCTGCCACAATGCTTTTTCGGTCTGTTCGTAGATTATTCTAAGCTCTGTCAAATACTTATCGGATAGATTTTTCATCCGTTGCTCCCTCAGAATTGCCCGCACTGCCCAATAATCCGGATTTTTCATACCTTACTCCGTTTCTTGCGGTTCCGCGTCCAATCGCTCCAAATCAATCCCATATTCCCGATGGTCATACTCATCCGATTCTTCACTCAATCTCTTGATTTCTTCATCAACATCCTCAATGTCTATCAGTTTTTCAAGAAGTGTACGGCGTGAAATGAACGGAGCCATCGCCAAGATTCGATTCGTTTCTTCCAGTGCATTGACCGGAAGATTTCTCGTGAACTCTTCGTCAATTTCTCGGTAGTCATAAGCTTTGCCTTTAATAGCAAAAATCCGACTGATGATTTCCCGTCTTTTGCGTAGTCCTACTCGAAATTTGTTTTCTTTCGGTTTGGCATTTTGCTCCAGCGGAATCGTCTTAAATTTAATAGCGATACCCGAGAGATTTCCGGCAAACTTTTCATCCGCCAAGTCAGGCGTAAGTGAAAATTTGTGGATGTCGGAATTAAGCCGCGATTTATAATTCTCCGTTGCACTGTCATTGATATCTTTTGTAAGAAATCTTGCGTCGCCGCCGTCAGGGAAATAAATGAGTCGTCCTTTTTGTATCGGGTCGCTGCCGCTTCTTCCGGAAGAATCTCCCACCGCGCCATCTTCCATATCCGCACCGGATGCGACATCATTGTAACCCTTGATGAGCATATAGGCATCGTTGAAATAGTCCACATCGTTGGCGGTGTTGGATTGTGAGGTGTCGTACGCATTGTTGAGCGTCAACATATCTTCGTAATCGCTTTTCATCTCCTCATTGTTTTTGTAGATGACAATCGGGATTTCTTTGAAGATATTTTCTTCGATATGAGCCAGAGTAAAGCCTTTGTCTTCGCCCGACTGTTTGAACATTTTAATTTCCTCGTCGGTGTAAACCACGGCATATTGTACGATGTCGCCGCCGATTTCTTGCGATTGATAATATCGAATGGCGCACAACAGGAATTCTTCAATTTGAGGAGAGAACACAAGGATCACTTCCCGAGGATCGAGCTTCTTAAAACGAGTATCCCCAACCTTATTTTGATAAACAAGCTCCACGCCATAGCCGAAGATACTTTGTGATTTTGCCAGTTCAAAGTTCACATCTTCCTCAAAATTGTCTTTGAGCAGCGAGGTGTATTTTTCCAGATACTCTTCGTTGGAAGAACGGTATTTGACATTGACTCCCATGAAGTACCCGGTCTGAATAGTCGTGATATATCGTGCATAAGCATGTGCCAGCTTATTGTCCGGTCGCTCCGGATCCGTATGTTCTTTTTTCTTATCGGTTTTGGCATCGTAATAGTCCCACAAGCGATTGAGTCGGGGAAGCTGTGAGTGCCTGAAATAATCCACTATTTTTCCGACATTTTCTGCGGTCGGTTCAAATTTTTCTAATCGGATCATCACTTCTCCTTCCTATAACCCGAATATACGCTTACTCAAGAAGCGTACTTGATTCTTTTGACTTGTAATCAGAGAACGGCAGCCTTCAAGTGCATCCGGTGCGTCATCATGATCGCCCATCGGGAAAAACTTGAGCTGCTCCAAAAGCCGCTTATGCTGCCTGTTGAATTTGATATATTTATTCTTAATGTCAGGCTGGAGTGTTTGTACCCTCAGCACCTTATCTCGACTTTGGGACACTTCTACAATTGGCAAATAGATTCCCGCGCGAGCCGAAGCTTTTGCCAATTGTTCTTTCAAAAACCATTGAAACTGATTCGTCTCGGCACCGAATTTGATATACCGCTTCCCAAACTCCTTTTTGATCCACACCGCTTTTTGTAGAACATCCTCGATGATTTGATCCGGATGCCTCCGCTCCACATCCGCATCAACAACATACATATATCCGGATTTTGAACTTTTTGCTACTGTAATAATCGCTGAGAAGTCCGATTTCTTGCTTTTGCCCAGCGAAGGATCAACAAATCCAAAGAAGCTGAATTCTTTGCTTGAAAAGTCCACTTCATGCGGATTATAATAGTCGAACCATTCTTCGTTGAACAGACAATCTTCCGGGTTGATCGGCTCGTTCTGAAGCTCGGAATTAAACGCCGCATCGCCCTCCGACACCTTGATTGCCATGAGGTCGTAATATGACAACTTCTCTGACCACAACACTTTCGTTCCGTGCATCATCTCCTCTTGATTCGCTTCGAAGAAACAAAGTGCATCCCGCTCTCGATTGTCATTGTCAAGGTCGGTATAAATTTCTTCCCACTCGCTCCACTTCGGCGAATTGGAAAAACTTTCAATCGCTTTGTATTTGATACTGCGATACTGCGGATTTTTCATCACTTTAGAGAGTAAAGAATCGTAATGCAGCACCGTGCCGATAAAAATAATATCCGTATAGGTGTCGCCTGCTTTGGATAATGCTTTATAAAACCAGTTTTCCAACTTCTTTCGTTGCTCCGGTGTTCGCACGAGTTCGTCGTTCTCCACATCATCAAGTACAATGAGGTCGGGTCGCCAGTTTTTATGTTTAAGCCCCCGCACCTTCTGTCCGGAACCTTTGGCTTGAATTTTTATTTTGCTGCTTGTGAGAAGCACATCCTCTTTCCAAATCTTTCCGGCTAAATAACCGAAGTCCTCCACGATTGCTTCGTTCTCCTCCAACTCCTCTTTGATTGCTACCAAAAAAGACACTGCCTGATCGTAAGTGTCTGAAAGGATGAGAATATATCGTTTGTATTCGTATAGGACGGCATGCAAGTCGTCCTTAAAGGTTAAATTGGTCGATTTCGCATGCCCACGAGGTGCGGCGGTTGCGCGTTTTGAACCTGCCATCCGATTGATTTTGATTGCCTCTTTCTTTTGGTATGGGTTGATGCCTTTAAGCACTCCATCCTTCCAAAGATGATCGAGTTCCGAATGAAACTGTGGACTTTCCCGAACAAAATAATGTGGAAGATAAGCACGACCAAAGAATGCGAGGTCGATCGCTCCAAGTTTTTTGCGGATTCCGTCCGCTCCGGTAATGCTTTTTCCCGCTTCATATTCCCTTCGGATTCTGACTCTCTCCGGCGATTCGTCCAAATACAGATGTTTTTCCAATAAATTCCGGAGTCGATCTTCTTCATTTTGCTTTTCCTGATTGGTGTCGTCCGTTTCAATTTCCTGTAATGCCTGTTTTAATAATGCTTTGCTATCGAATTTCTTACTCAAATTACCGCCCCCTTTCCTTATTTTTTATTTTTTGCAAAATAAAAGAGCCTTAAATTTCAATTTTAAGCCCCTTTTGTCGATATGTTGTGACGGATAACACTCCCAAAAATTCTAAAACGAATTTGAACGGCTTTTGAACGCTTTTTAACAGAAATATATCGCTCCTAAAACAGCCTATTTTGCCCCAGCCGAAAAAATATACCCTAAAAAGCGAAATGGGCGTGCTTCGCCACCCGGATTTTAATGTCCGGTTGTCATGTATTCTGTCCGACGATTCTCTTCATGGGGACGAATCAACCCATGTCCTTCCTCGTCATCCTGTTCAAATTGGCACGATAGCGTGATTTGGTGTATTTCTCCTGCCAAGTCAATCTCAAATACCGCTCTTTTTTGTCGCTTTTGAATCTCCACTATGCGCGCATCCACACCATGAATACTTACCGTATCGCCTTTAGCTACATTTCCAAGTTTAATCAATTCCGGATGCGCATCCAAAAATCGAATGAAATTTGCTTCATCGCTAGACAATTTTGTCGGATTGCCTTTTTCGCCTAAAAACCGAAGTACATACTCGTTTTCCAAAATGCGATGATAATCTTTCGGCGTTAATTCTTCCTTATCAATGAAAAGGTATGAACTGAACAAAATCCTAACTTTTGTGTGCCATTTCCCTTGTCGTCGCTCAAAACGATGCTCCATTGGCACAATCGCCGAATAACCTTTCCTTAGTAATCGATTCTTTGCTTTTAATTCCGACATCGGTCGGAGCTGCACAACATACATTTATTTTCTTCCTTTCATCTAAACATCTACTCTACTCTTCACCACAAGGTTTATCTACCGATATCTTCCCCGTCATCAGATCCGGCAACAACCTGTCTCTTAACTCCTGAAGCAGTCTGTTTTCCTCATTGTTCAAGTAGTATAAATGTTGCTTCCAGCCTTGCAATAGCATAATCAAGATGTGGGAAATTTTATCTTTACTCTTATTTTCAAATTTAAGCTCGTTTTTGTTCTTACTCAATCTCAAATAATCTTCTTTTTCAATTCCCTCTCCACAGATTCGCTTCAAAGGCTCATTCACTTCATCCGCATTGAGATTCGATGTTTCCTTTAGTGTCGCAATATCTTTTAACCCTAATTTAGAAGCTAAACTTTCATTTACAGTAAGTTGTAAGGCGTTCTTCTCCTTAATAATCCGATTGATGTCTGAAACAATATCCAAATAGCTTCTACTACTTTCTTGTTTCTCCTCAAACGGAATATAACGGCTTGGTATCAAACTAAAATCATTTTTCCTTACATCCTCGATTGAAACTGTAATTGCTTTTCCGGAAAAACATTCACTTGATGTAAGCAGCCGCAGTATTTCGTTGATATCTTCTTCGGAAAAGACCTTCATTTCTTTTTTGTAAACTCGTTTGGTATGAGATGCACCTCCAAATTGCCCTCTTTGTTCTCTTAACTCTTTAGTGAAAATGCCCCTTGCATCAATCATTCGAATAGCTGATGTATTTTTCTTTTTGTTCAGAATCAAAATAATTGTTCCGATGGATGTACTTTCGAACATCCTATCCGGATTCACTATAACTGCTTCAATCTTGTTCTCTTCAATGAGCCTTTGTCGGATTTGCTGTTCAGCAGCAACTTCGGTACTGAGCACAGAAGAAGGTAAAATCAAAATTGCACGATCTGCTTTTTCTAGAGATTGTGTAATAAACCCATAATTCGCATTCGAGCTTGGAACCGAATATTCTTCAATTTCTTTCTTATACTTTCCCTGATATTTCAAATTGAAGGGTGGA
Source organism: Peptostreptococcaceae bacterium (assembly GCA_030532905.1). Lineage (GTDB taxonomy): Bacteria > Bacillota > Clostridia > Peptostreptococcales > Filifactoraceae > JAUNKE01. The sequence goes on along the minus strand of JAUNKE010000059.1, from coordinate 52 downwards.
TTGCTGATTAGTGTTCGCATAAAATCACCTTCCCGAATTTTTCTTGCGGTTC
>JAUNKE010000058.1 GCA_030532905.1 Peptostreptococcaceae bacterium | reverse complement strand
TTGAAATATTTTCGGTCTGGATTTGGATTTTGTTTTCGGTTTCAGTTTCGCTTTGGATTTTTCTCATAGCTCCCCCTATGTAAATTCTTTTATTTGATTCTATCATATCCGCTTTTTTCAGCGCAATATTCAGCTCAAAAGTTTTGTTCTCGATATTTTTATTAATACCCAATAAAATGACCATAATATATTTCAGATTTCTACAAGCTACAAAGCAAAGAATAATTATTCAAAACACTAATTGTCGACAAGCATTTTTTCTAATCGATTTGATATAAATTCCTTCTCGATTTCCTTACAAAAAAGAAGAGCCGCTTGACTCTTCCTATTCTCAAATCTCGATTTGTCATTTTCCATTTTGGATTCAACATTGCGTTTGCGGTTTTAATCTCGTTTTAACCGTATCTACCTAGTTATATGTGTATTGCACCAATCGGTTATTAAAAAGATAGATTACCGGTGTCATCAATCGTTGGAATCCTCTCAGATGTTTTTTCATTTCATCGGTAAAATTGATACAGCCGATTTGTTTGAGCTTCGGATTGAGTTCCAGCAACTCGCTCCCGTCTTTGACGCCAAAATAAAATTGCACATTTGTTTTCTTGACCGCTCTGTTGGCTGTCGCTTTTCCTACCATTATTTTGGAGATGCAGTCCAGATGCAATTCAAATTGCTCAAAGTTGTCCGTCAACAAATTCAAGAATTTTTTTATTTCCTCCGGCTGAAAGTACATTATCACGCCCTCCGATATAATCAAGAGTTTTTTCCCTTGGAGGTCGATTTCTTTTGTCCATGTTTCGTCCAGCGCGGACTTTGAAATAAATTTTACCCGCTCGCTCTCTTGAAAAAATTTTTTGCGAACTTCAATCACATCCGGAAAATCCAAATCATACCAATGAATTTTACCATTGTCCAAACGATGAAACCTCGTATCCAATCCCGAGCCGATGGATACGATATGTGCGTCGGGATATGCATGGATAAATTTTCGTATTTCAGTATCCATCGTTTTTGCCCGAGCTAAAACGCCCATATCATTTTTGAATTCTCTTGGGAAAGCTGAAAAGTCATAATCAATTTGCTCAACCATCTCCGCAGATTTTTTGTCATTCAATATCGAATTGCTCGAATGAAAATCTCTCGCTCGCGCAACCAATGTAATAAGCATGGTTTCCATAACCCCTTGTAATTTTACTTTCATAAAACCTCCTGATGTGCAGTTGTCTAAAGCCGAAAGAAACTTTGCCTTTCGAAATCAAATCCAAAAACAAAGTTTCTTTTATTCGAGAATATCTCGATTATTTTTTTAGATTGTAGAAAGCATCCATTCCTTTATATTGTGAGATTCCTTCCAATTCGTCTTCGATGCGAATAAGCTGATTGTATTTTGCAACTCGGTCGGTTCGAGACGGTGCTCCTGTTTTGATTTGTCCGGCATTGGTTGCAACGACAAGGTCTGCAATCGTTGTATCTTCCGTTTCGCCCGAGCGATGTGAAATGATTGCGGTATATCCCGCTTTTTTCGCCATTTCAATCGCATCCAATGTTTCGGTAATGGTTCCGATTTGGTTCAGCTTGATTAAAATGGAGTTGGCGATTCCTTTTTCAATTCCTTGCGCCAATTTCTCCGTATTGGTTACAAACAAATCATCGCCGACGATTTGGATTTTGTTTCCGAGTTTTTCGGTCATCAATTTGAATCCGTCCCAGTCGTTTTCATCCAATCCGTCTTCGATGGAAACAATCGGATAGCGACTTACCCAATCTTCGTAGAATGCAACCATCTGTTTGCTGGTAAGCGATTTGTTTTCGCCGGCAAGCACATACTTTTTCTTCTTCTTGTCGTAGAATGAAGATGCCGCCGCGTCCATCGCAATTTTTACTTGTGTTCCGGCTTTGTACCCGGCTTTTTTGATAGCATCCATAATTGCTTTGAGCGCTTCTTCGTTGGATTTCAAATTCGGTGCAAAACCGCCTTCGTCACCAACCGCCGTACTGAGTCCTTGTGCATGAAGTACCGCTTTGAGTGCGTGGAAGATTTCAGCGCCCATACGAAGTGCTTCTTTCCATGATTTCGCTCCCACCGGCATAATCATAAATTCTTGGAAATCGACATTGTTGTCCGCATGCTGTCCGCCGTTTACAATATTCATCATCGGTACCGGCAAAGTTTTTGCGTTGACGCCGCCGATGTAACGATAGAGCGGCATGCCGAGCTCTTCAGCCGCAGCTTTCGCAACCGCCATCGAAACGCCCAAAATCGCATTGGCTCCCAATTTCGCTTTGTTCGGTGTTCCGTCCAGCTCGATAAGATATTCGTCGATACCCACTTGGTCAAAAACATTCCAACCTTCAAGCTCCGGAGCGATAATTTCGTTTACATTCTTAACGGCTTTGAGCACGCCTTTGCCCAAATATCTTTTTTTGTCGCCGTCACGCAATTCAACCGCTTCATATTCGCCGGTCGATGCCCCGGACGGAACCGCAGCGCGTCCAATCATGCCACTGTCGAGCGTCACTTCCACTTCAACGGTCGGATTTCCTCTTGAATCCAATATTTCTCTTGCATAAATCTCTGAAATATACATACAGCCTCCTATTTTTTAATCAAAGTTTTGCCCAGCATCTCCGCCGGTTTTTCCAAATCTAAAATATCGAGCATGGTCGGTGCCAAGTCGCTCAAAATTCCATCTTCCCGCAATAATGCATTCGGATTTTTGTCATCGATATAGAGCAGGGTCACGCGATTCGTCGTGTGCGCGGTAAAAGGTGTTCCGTCGCTCGCCAACATTTGCTCCGCATTTCCATGGTCGGCGGTCAATAAAACGGCACCGCCCATCTCCAAAATTTTCGGGATGACTCTGCCGATGCAATCATCGACCGATTCAACCGCTTTGACTGCGGCTTCAAAAACGCCCGTATGACCGACCATATCGCAATTCGCATAATTGAGTACGATAACATCCTTCGGCTCGCTCGCCAAATCCGCCAGCAATCGATCCGTCACTTCGAAAGCGGACATCTCCGGTTTCAAATCGTAGGTCGGCACTTTCGGTGACGCAACCAAAATTCTTGACTCGCCCGCATACTCGGTTTCTCTTCCCCCGTTGAAGAAGAAAGTGACATGCGGATATTTTTCGGTTTCCGCAATTCGAAGCTGCGTCAAGTTGTTCTTTGAAATAAATTCGCCGAATGTGTTTTGCAAAGTCTCCGGCTTAAATGCGACTTCGACATTTCGAATCGTCACATCGTATTGCGTCATCGTCACATAATGCGTATTGATTTTTTGTCTTTCAAATCCTTGGAAATCATCATCCACAATCGCTCGGGTAAGCTCTCTGGCTCTGTCCGGACGGAAGTTGAAAAAGATAACGGAGTCTCCGTTTTGGATTCCCGAATAATTTTCCAGCGTTACAAGCGGAACGATAAATTCATCGGTCACGCCTTCGATATAGGAATTCTCAACCGCCGATTTTGCGGAATTTGTCAAAATGCCTTTGCCTTCCGCAACCGCTCGATAGGCTTTTTCAACTCGCTCCCAACGATTGTCTCTGTCCATCGCATAATATCGTCCCGAAACCGTCGCCAATTCGCCGACTCCGATTTCGTTCATATAGTTTTGGATTTCCGCAATATAGGAAATACCCGACTTCGGCGGCGTATCGCGTCCGTCCGTAAATGCGTGAACATAGACTTTGGATAGTCCCTGTTTTTTTGCAAAATCGAGCAGCCCTTTGAGATGGTTGATATGGGAATGCACCCCGCCGTCGGAAAGCAGACCGAGCAGATGCAAAGCCTTGTCATTTTTTGCATTTTGCATCGCTGAAAGCAATTCCTGATTTTCAAAAAAATCGCCGTCGGCAATGGATTTTGAAATTCGGGTCAGCTCCTGATAAACAATTCTGCCCGCGCCGATATTCAAATGCCCCACTTCCGAATTTCCCATCTGTCCGTCGGGAAGTCCCACATCATTTCCGCTCGCTCCAAGCGTAGTCTTGGGATAATTTTTGTAAAAATAGTCAAAGTTCGGCTTGTTTGCAGCGGAAACTGCATTGCCATACTCATTATCAATGATTGCAAAACCATCCAATATGATTAGCGCAACCGGTTTTCTCATATTTGCTCCTTCTAAAAATTCACAAGCTCCGCAAAATCATCCGCTTGCAATGCCGCTCCACCGATGAGCGCTCCGTCGATATCGGATTGGCTCATGATTTCTTTAATATTGGACGGCTTGACGGAACCGCCGTATTGAATACGGATTTTTTCGCTTCGTTCTTTGTCAAATTGTTTTTCTACCACTTGTCGAATGAAAGCACATACTTCGTTTGCCTGCTCAGCGGTTGCGGTTTTACCCGTTCCGATTGCCCAAATCGGCTCATAAGCGATGACGATTTTTTCAATCTCCGATTTGTCGATGCCTTCGAGTGCTTTTACGACTTGATTTTCTATAATTTTTTTGGTTAAATCACTTTCTCTTTGCTCCAAGCTTTCGCCGACGCAGATAATCGGTGTCAAGCCGACAAGCAATGCTTTTTTCGCTTTGAGATTGACCGTCTCATCCGTTTCGCCGAAATATTGTCTTCTTTCGGAATGACCGATAATCACATATTTGGTTCCGATTTCCAAAAGCATCGGTGCCGAAATCTCTCCGGTAAACGCACCTTTGTCCTCATAATAAAAATTCTGTGCGCCGACGCCCACTTTGGCACTCAACTTTTGAACAAGCTCTCGAATTGCCGTAAAAGGTGCGCATATCACCGCTTCCACTTCAGGATTGAGATTTTTATTCAAAAGAGCGGACGCAAATTCATTCGTTTCCGCTATCGTTTTATGCATTTTCCAGTTTCCTGCGATAATTGGTTTTCTCATTATTCCTCCTTGTCATCCAATGTTGCGATTCCCGGTAAAACTTTTCCTTCCAAAAATTCAAGCGATGCGCCGCCGCCTGTCGAAATATGCGACATCTGACTGCCAAAACCGAGTTGGTTGACCGCCGCTGCAGAATCTCCGCCGCCGATGATGGTCACCGCTTCGCGATTGGCTGCCATCGCTTCGGCAACGGAAAAAGTTCCTTTGGCAAAATTCGGGAACTCAAAAACGCCCATCGGTCCGTTCCAAACAACAGTCTTGGACTCCGCGATGATTTGTGCAAATTTTTCTCTGGTCTTGATTCCGATATCCAATCCCATAAAGCCGTCTGCAATATTTTGATCCGTTGTCGGCGTAGGCTCCGCATCGATTGCGAAGTGATCCGCGATGATAAAATCTTCCGGCAACAACAGATTGACGCCTTTATTCTTCGCTTTTTCAATCATCTCTTTGGCGTAGGAAATTTTTTCTTCTTCGAGCAAAGAATTTCCAATCGAATAGCCCTGCGCTTTCAAAAAGGTATATGCCATCCCGCCGCCGATGATGAGATTATCGACCTTGTCCAACAGATTGTCGATGACGCCCAGTTTGTCGGAAACCTTCGCGCCACCCAAAATCGCGGTAAAAGGTCTTTTTGCATGCTCAATCGCATTGCCCAAAAAGTCCAATTCTTTCTCAATTAAAAATCCGCATAACCGGTCGCTCAAAAATTCACCCGCTCCGACAGTCGAGCAATGCGCTCGATGTGCCGAGCCGAATGCGTCGGACACAAAAACATCCGCCAAGCTCGCCAACTCTTTTGAAAAGCTCTCTTCGTTTTTCGTTTCTTCTTTTCGAAATCTCGTATTTTCCAAAAGGAAAATATCGCCGGACTTCATTTCAGCCACGATTTTTTTCGCCTGCTCGCCCACCACTTCTTTATCCGCGGCAAATGCAACTTTTTTGCCCATGAGCTCTTCCAATTTTTTAGCGACCAATGCCAAGGAGAACTTTTGGTCATATTCCTTCGGTTTTCCCAAATGCGAACAAAGAATCACTTTCGCTCCTTGCGCGGAAAGATATTCAATCGTCGGCATCGCTCCGAGAATACGATTGAGGTCGGTGATTTGCTCATCCACAATCGGCACATTGAAATCGACACGCACAAGGACTTTTTTGTTTTTCACATCAATATCTTTGATTGATTTTTTGTTGTATGCCATAGCTCCTCCAATATCAAAAGGCATAAGCCCATCAATGATGGGCTTACTCAATTTATTTACTCAAGCTTGCAAAATATCCCAAAGTTCTTATCAACTGATTTGTATAGGACATTTCATTGTCATACCAAGCTGCTGTTTTTACAAGTTGTTCTCCATTGACTTCAATTACTTTTGTAAGTGTTGCGTCAAACAATGAGCCTTCGCTGATACCGATAACATCCGAAGATACGATTTCGTCTTCCGTATATCCGAATGATTCGTTTGCAGCCGCTTTCATCGCCGCATTGATTTCTTCAACCGTTACTTTCTTATCCAAAGTGACGAACAGTTCCGTAATGGATCCGGTGATTACCGGTACTCGCTGTGCCGAACCGTCCAACTTGCCTTTCAGCTCCGGAATAACCAATCCGATTGCTTTTGCCGCTCCGGTTGAGTTCGGAATAATATTTTCCGCAGCCGCTCTCGCTCTTCTTTGGTCGCCTTTTCGATGTGGCGCGTCCAATGTGTTTTGGTCATTGGTATAAGCGTGAATGGTTGTCATAAATCCTTTTTGAATTCCGAAATTGTCATGAAGTACCTTCGCCATCGGCGCAAGGCAGTTGGTTGTGCAGGATGCTCCTGAAATTACGGTTTCGGAACCGTCAAGCACATGATTGTTTACATTATATACTACAGTTTTAAGGTCGCCTGTTGCCGGTGCGGAAATAACTACCTTTTTCGCTCCCGCTTTAATATGTGCTTCCGCTTTTTCTTTGTCCGTAAAAAATCCGGTACATTCCAAAACAACATCAACGCCGAGTTCTCCCCAAGGAAGTTTTGACGGGTCAGCCTCTGCAAAAACTTTTATTTTGTCACCGTTGACAACAAAACCATCTTCCACCAATTCAATCTTTCCGTTGAAACGGCGATGTGCCGAATCGTATTTGAAAAGATGAGCCAGCATTTCAGCATCCGTCAAATCGTTGATTGCCACGATGTCATACTTATCCTTCTGCTCAACCAGCTTTCTTAGCGCAAGTCTTCCTATTCTTCCAAATCCGTTGATTGCTACCTTAATCATTGTAAGCCTCCTAAATTTTTATTTTCAGTCTGCCATATCAGACCGTTTCGGTCGTACGATTTACCTCTCCTATTGTACCATAAAACTTTTACTTAGACTATATCATTTGACATAATAAGAAAAAATCAATTTTATCACAACTCTTTTCGCTGTGAAGAACCCGCTATCTTCATTTCTTCCCGATATTTTGCAACGGTTCTTCTGGATATCTGCAAGCCTTTTTCATTTAGCATGTCACAAATTTTTTGGTCGCTGAGCGGCTTTTTCTTGTTCTCTTCTTTGATTAAATTTCGAATTTCGTCCTTAATGGATTTGCTCGACACCGTCTCCCCGTCCTCCGTCTGAAGCGAAGTTGTGAAAAAATATCGGAACTCGTACATTCCTTTGGGCGTCAGCATATATTTTTCTTTGACCGCCCGCGATATCGTCGATTCATGAAATCCCGTTTCAAGCGAAATATCCTTGAGCTTCATCGGCACGAGCCTCGCATTTTCTTTTTCAAAAAAGTCGCGCTGATATTTGATGATTTGCTCCGCAACCTTATGAATGGTTTTTTTGCGCTGCTCGATATTGCGTATCAGCGTCACCGCTTTGTTGAGCTTCTCTTTGATGTAGTCCTGTGCCTCGGCATCGCTCGTCTCGGTCAGGATTTTTTGATAAAAATCGCTGACAAAAAGCTTGGGCAAAGTGCCGTTATCCACGATTTCGAGTTTTTCTCCGTTTTTTTCGATGATGACATCGGGCAAAATATACGAAGGTCGAAAGGTCGAGAATCTTCTGCCGGGTTTTGGGTCGAGCGACTTGATTTTTTTGATTATCTCCGAAAGTTCATTTTCGCTGATTCTATATTTCTTTTGCAAAGCCTGATATTTTTTTTGAGCCACATCGTCCAAATCATTTTTGATAATGTCATAGAGAATTTCATTCTTCTTATTTTTTTGTCCGATTTGCAAAAGCAGACATTCTCTCAAATTTCGCGCCAACAATCCCGCCGGCTCAATGTTTTGGATTTTTTGAAGTATCTTTTGAAATTCCGAGAGTGAAATTCCAATCTCTTTTGCACAGCTTGCCTCATCGCCGACAAAATATCCGCTGTCGTTGACCTGCTCGATAATATAGTAAGCAATTTCTTCTTCCTTTTTGGACAATATAATAGAAGAGATTTCGTTGACCAAGTGGTCATACAAACTTTCTTGACCGCCCAAAAAGTTCTCCGGATTGATTTCCGTCTCATGATATTCATTTTCATTATATTTTTTGCTGCTGGCATTGGCTTGAATGTCCATCACGAACTTCGTCCAGTCGATGTCGCTGTTTCGCTCCACTTCCAGCACCGGATTTTCATTCAACTCCTCAGCGATAAGCAATTCCACATCCTGACTGTTCATCTGTAAAATTTCAATCGCTTGCCGAAGCTCCTTCGTCAGATGCAATTTCTGCGTCTGTCTGGTATCTATTGAAAAATTGAGTTTCATTTGTTCACGCTCCATTCAATTTATTCTACCATAGCGCGATTGAATTGTGAACCGAAAGGCGGATAATTTGAATTGAAAAGCAAAAAGGACAGCCGAAGCCGTCCTCTTTTTTATCGCAATACCGCATCGGCTTCTTCTTTAAGCTGAGTCAGTATCTTTTCCAATACCTTATTGATTTCTTCGTCGGTCAGGGTTCTGTCTTTCGCTCGGAACACGAGGGCGAAAGCTACGGATTTTTTGTTTTCGCCGACCTGCTCGCCTTCATAGATGTCAAACAGCTCCACGGATTCCAAATTCTTCTTGCCGTATTTTTTGATGATGTTCGCCAATTCGCCGACCTGCTTGGATTTATTGACAACGAGTGCAATATCTTTGGCAATCGCCGGATATTTCGGAATCGGATGGTAATGGACATTCAAATCCGAACTCGCCATCAGCTCTTGGATATACAGCTCAAACACATAGACTCTTTTCTTGATGTCGAATTCTTCCAGCACGAAAGGATTCACTTCGCCGATGGTTGCAACGAGTCGGTCTTGAACATAAACATCCGCACATCGCGTCGGATGGTACATCGCATTTTCGCTCTGCGTCTGATAGAGCGCATCATGAATGCCGATGCCGTTTAGAATTCCTTCCAATCTCGCCTTCGCGGTGAAAAAATCTTCGCCGTCGCCGTAGATTCCCGCCACCATGGATTTCTTTTCATTCGGCAGCTCGCCGCCTTCGTCAAAGAATGTGTTGCCGTATTCAAAAGCTGTAAGCGCCTCATTTTTTCGCGCAAGGTTCAGCGAAATCACTTCCAGCATCGACGGCATCAGCGTAGTTCTCATCACGGAAGTTTCTTCGCCCAACGGATTGAGCAGACGAAGCAATTTGTGATATTTCTCGCCTTGAATTTTTGATTTTTCAAGCGTCATCGGACTCACGAAGGAATAGGTTGTAATTTCGGTCAGTCCGTTACTGCGAGATAGTTGTTTGATGCGGTCTTCAAATTTTCGCTCCGGCGATTTGTGCGCTTGGGTGACCGATGCGTAAATCGGCTTGGAGGAAATATTGTTGTAACCGTAAATTCGCGCGATTTCTTCGACGATATCTTCTCGAATCGTCATATCCATTCGCTCCGGCGGAACGATGAGTTGAAGGTCATCGCCTTCGATTGTTACTTCAAACAACAGTTTTTTCAAAATGGATTCGATGCTCGATGCCGGAATTTCCTCCCCGAGAATGCGATTGATGTAGCTGATTTTCGTTTGGATGACCGTATTTTGAAAATCATTCGCATACACATCGACGGTGTCGTTGACAATCTCGCCCGCTCCAATCATTTCAATCAGATGACAGGCACGCTCGATGGCATCTTGCGGTCGCAAAATGTCGATTCCTTTTTCAAAAGCGGATGACGCATCGGTACGAATTCCTAATCTTCTCGATGTGAGTCGTACGGAATCGGCATCAAAATTTGCCGCTTCAAGCAAAATAGCGCTCGTATTTTCGTCCACTTCGGTGTTTGCTCCACCCATCACGCCGGCGATACCGATCGGTTTTTCACCATCGGTAATCAGCAGCGCATCTTTGTCCAATTTGTATTCTTTGTCGTCCAAGGTTGTGATTTGCTCGCCATCTTTCGCGCGACGAACCACGATTTTTTTCGTGGTCAGCTTGTTCAAATCGTACGCATGAAGCGGCTGTCCATATTCAATCATCACATAGTTGGTAATATCGACGATATTGTTTATCGGTCTGAGCCCGTAGCTTATCAATCGTTGACGAAGCCAAAACGGAGACGGCTGAATTTTGACATTGCGAATTTCTTTCGCCATAAATCGCGGACAGAGCGCCTTGTCTTCCACTTCGACGGCAACGGAAACTTTTCCTTCCGTCGCTTTTGAAATTTCTTTGCTCGGCAATCGGAATCCGGTATCCAGCGTTGCCGCCGTTTCTTTTGCGATTCCGATGAACGCGCGACAGTCGGGACGATTTGCCGTCAATTCAAATTCGATGATTACATCGCGAAGTCCCATCGCTTCAATGGCATTGTCGCCGACTTTGAATTCGTCATTTAATATATAGATTCCATTTTGTGATTTTTCTTCCACATATTTGCTGTCGATGCCGAGTTCTTCACAGGAACAGAGCATCCCGAAAGAATCTACGCCGCGCAATTTGCCTTTTTTAATCTTGACTCCATTCGGCAGTTTCGCTCCTTCAACGGCAACGGGGATGATGTCGCCCACCGAAATATTGTTCGCTCCCGTTACGATTTGAAGCGACTCTTGCTGACCGACATTCACCTTGGTGATTACCAATTTTTCAGCGTCGGGATGCGGAAGGATTTCCAAAATTTGTCCGATGATGATATTTTCCAATTCATCGCCTACATATTCGATGGTTTCCACCTTCGTTCCGCTCATCGTCATCAGGTCGGCATATTTTTTCGGTTCTATATTGATGTCTGTATAATCTTTCAACCAGTTTAATGATACTCTCAAAATACACCTCCACTAAAACTGTTTCAAAAATCGTAAATCATTTTCATATAACAAACGGATGTCTTCAATTCCGTATTTGAGCATTGCAATTCTGTCGATTCCCATACCGAACGCAAATCCCGAGTATTCATTCGGGTCGATGCCGCAATTGGACAATACATTCGGATGAACCATTCCCGCTCCCAAAATCTCAATCCAACCTTCCTGTTTGCACACCGGACAGCCTTCGCCATGACATTTGAAGCAGGTGATATCCACTTCGGCGCTCGGCTCGGTGAACGGGAAGTTGTGCGGTCTGAATTTCGCTTTAATCTCTTCGCCGAACATCTGCTTTATAAAAATTTCCAATGTGTCTTTGAGATTGGCAAAGGTGATATTTTTATCCACCACCAATCCTTCTACCTGATGAAACATCGGGGAATGCGTTGCGTCCGGCGTGTCATATCGGAAACATCTGCCCAAGGATATCATCCGAATCGGCGGTTTTTGATTTTTCATCGTGCGAATCTGTACGGTCGATGTATGCGGTCTGAGCACAATATTCTCGGAGAAATAGAAAGTGTCGCTCATCTCACGGGACGGATGAAACTTCGGCGAATTCAGATGGTCAAAACTGTTTTCAACCGTTTCCACTTCCGGTCCGTCCTCGATGGAGAAGCCCATCGACATAAAAATTTCTTCAATTTCGCTCATCGCCAATAAAATCGGATGTTGTTTGCCGACAAAGTGAGTCTTTGCCGGAATAGTCACATCGATTTTTTCAAGCTGAATTCTTTGCTCAATGGTCTTGAGCTTGATTTCTTTCTTCATCTGCTCGATTTTATTTTCGATGTCCGCACGAATTTCGTTGGCAATCATTCCGATTTTCGGACGCTCATCCGCCGGCAACTTACCGACCTCTTTCAAAATATTGGCAAGCTCATTTTTCTTTCCGAGAAATTTGACACGCAAATTTTCTATAGTACTCAAATCGTTTACGGAGCTGAGTTCCTGTATCGCCTGCTCCTTGAGTTTTAATAATCTGTCTTTCAATGCCTTACTCCTTATTTATAGAAAACCAACTCGCCTGCACGAGCGTAATTTTCTTTTTCCATCTCACGAATAATCACGGTTACCGCGTCCTTGGAGCAGCCGACCGTTTCAACCAATGCTTCGGTGACTTTTTTTACCATCGCTTTCTTTTGCTCGACGGTTCTGCCTTCCATCATTTCAACTTGTACTACCGGCATAATACCCTCCTATCTTTTCAGTTGCGCGATTCGCTCCTCAATATTGTTGAGCAGCTCTTTGTATTTATCAATTTTCGCTTTTTCTTCATCAATCAAACTTTGCGGCGCTTTTGCGACAAATCCCTGATTGTTCAATTTTCCTTCCGCTCGCTTGATTTCCGATTCAAATTTCGTTTTTTCTTTTGTCAAACGCTCCAGCTCTTTGCCGAAATCAATCAGCTCCGCCAATGGAATAAAAATCTTCACGCCATCGACTACTACACTGAGCGCCTCATTGTCATTGTATCCTTTTTCCACAAATTCAACTTCCGATGCGGAAGCCAAAGCTTTGAAATATTCACTCGCCGCGCTGAGTGCCTCTTTGACATTTTGCTCCGCGTCCATCATCATCTTCGCTTTTTTAGATGGCGGAACATTCATTTCGGCTCTTGCATTTCGCACCGCTTTAATCATCTCCATGATTTTTGCCATCATTTCTTCCGCTTTTTTGTTTTCTTCCTTTTCGCAGAAAGTCGGCCAAGAAGCGATGATTATTTTTTCATCGGTCAATTTCGAATAAATTTCTTCGGTGATAAAAGGCATGAACGGATGCAATAATTTCAAAATGCCTTCCAATACATATTTTGCAGTAAGCAGCGCAGTTTGTTTCGCTTTTTCATCCTCTCCGTACAATCTCGGTTTGATAAGCTCGATGTACCAGTCACAGAATTCCGACCACGCAAATTCGTAAATCTTGTCCGCTGCGATGCCGAGCTCAAATTTATCGAGATTGTTGGTTATCTCTCGGGTCACCGTATTGAGTCTGGATATAATCCATTGGTCGCTGAGTTCCTGATAAGATTGCAGTTCTTCTCGATTGACACTCAAATCGACTTTTTCCATATTCATCAAAATAAATCGCGACGCGTTCCAAATCTTGTTGGCGAAATTTCTCGACGCTTCGACACGCTCCATGTGGAAACGCATATCATGTCCCGGCGTATTTCCGGTCGCTAAGGTGAAACGCAAAGCGTCCGCGCCGTATTGCTCGATGATTTCAAGCGGGTCGATTCCGTTGCCGAGCGATTTACTCATTTTCTTTCCGTCGGCATCGCGCACCAATCCGTGAAGCAAAACATGTCTGAACGGTACTTCGTTCATGCAGAACATCGCGGAGAACACCATTCGAATAACCCAGAAGAAAATGATATCCGGTCCGGTCACGAGCACCGAGGTCGGATAATAGTATCGAAGCATTGCGGTGCTGCTTGGCCAGCCCAATGTACTGAACGGCCAAAGCGCTGACGAAAACCAAGTGTCGAGTACATCTTCATCCTGTACGAATCGGCTCGACTGACATTTCGGGCATCGCGTCGGGAAGGTTCGGGAGACTACAATCTCATCACAATCCTGACAATAGTATGCCGGAATCCGATGTCCCCACCAAAGCTGACGGGAAATATTCCAATCGCGAATATTTTCGAGCCAATGATAGTAAATTTTGTCAAAGCGGTTCGGCACAAGCTCCAGCTCTTTGTTCTCCAAAGCCTCTATCGCCGGTTTCGCCAAATCTTCCATTTTGACAAACCATTGTTTCGAAAGCATCGGCTCGATGACGGTATCGCATCGGTAACAATGACCGACATTGTGAACATGGTCTTTTACTTTTGCAAGCAGACCATCTTTTTCCAAATCTTCCACGATGGCTTTTCTCGCTTCAAATCGGCTCATGCCTTTGTATTTGCCGGCATTTTCATTCATGACGGCTTTGTCATCCATGATTTTTACACGAGGGAGTGCATGGCGCTGACCGACTTCAAAATCGTTCGGGTCATGCGCCGGCGTAATTTTTACAACGCCCGTTCCGAATTCCTTATCGACATAATCGTCCTCGATAATCGGAATTTCACGATTCACATAAGGAACGGTCACCGTCATGCCGATGTATTTTTTGTATCGCTCGTCGCTCGGGTTGACTGCAACCGCCGTATCGCCCAAAATGGTTTCCGGTCTGGTGGTCGCCACCTCCAATTTTTCGCCCGTCTCTTTAATAATATAGTAGAAATGGTAAAACTTGCCCTGCGTTTCTTCATGCTCCACTTCAGCATCGGAAAGCGAAGTCGTACAATCCGGACACCAGTTGATGATTCGATTGCCGCGATAGATATAGCCCTGCTCATACAGGCTGACGAAAAATTCCGTAACGGCTTTGTTCAATCCTTCGTCCATCGTAAAGCGCTCCTTCGACCAATCGCAAGAATCGCCCAATTTTTTCATCTGCTCCACGATGCGTCCGCCGAATTCTTCACGCCATGCCCAAGCTCGTTTTAGAAATTCTTCACGACCGATTTCCAATTTGCTGAGGCCTTCTTGCTCCTTGATGCGCTCCACAACTTTCACTTCCGTCGCAATCGACGCATGATCCGTTCCCGGTTGCCAAAGTACATTGTAACCCTGCATTCTCTTATGTCGTATCAAAATATCCTGCAAAGTATGGTCCAGCGCATGTCCCATGTGCAACTGACCGGTTATATTGGGCGGAGGCAGCATGATGCTGTAAGGCTCTTTGGACGCATCCGGTTTCGCTTCAAAAAACCCGCCTTCTTCCCACATTTTATAAATACGACTTTCAAATTCTTTCGGGTCGTATGTAGTTGACAATTTTGACATAAATCCTCCTTGTTCATTCCCAAAATTAAAAAATCCCCCATCACAAAGGACGAGGGATTCGCGGTACCACCTTAATTCCGACATAGTCGGCTCTTTTTTCTTTAACGCAGAAAACGTTGTTGCTACTTCGTTTCACAACAAAACTCCAAAGCTACATCGACAGTTTATTCCAAGAAATTTTCCAGCCATGAATTTCTCTCTCTTTAGGCGTACGCTGCCGACCTCTTCTTCAACATTACATATAAATTTTCTACTATTATATATTAGAATGTGCGAATATGCAATACCCGTTGCTACCTGACAAAGACTTTTTAATCAAACCTAAAGTGAAAAAGTAATTTCCACTTGGCGGGAGTCAAAGTAGAAGTTAGTCT
>JAUNKE010000057.1 GCA_030532905.1 Peptostreptococcaceae bacterium | reverse complement strand
TGTTAAAGGATGCACCCGTCATTATCTTGGACGAAGCGACAGCATATACGGATCCGGAGAACGAAGCGATTATCCAGCGTTCCCTCGCAAGCATGATTGACGGAAAAACTTTGATTGTTATTGCACACAGACTTTCTACGATTACCGATGCCGATCGAATTTTTGTAATCAAAAACGGAAAAGTGGATTCGCAAGGGACACATGAAGAGTTGCTTTCGATGAACGGACTTTACAAAAAAATGTGGGAAGCGCATATAGAAGTGAAGGATAGAGATTTATCCGAGATAACGGCATAGGGAGGTGACGAAATGATCAATATACTAAATAAATTTTTTGAATTCTCCGGTCGTCAGAATAAGCGGAAATTCTATTTTTCAATTGTGCTTGGAATTATCAGCGCGTTTTGTCATGCGATCAAGATTCCCGCAATCTACATCATCGCTCGCGGAGTAGTAGAACAAAATTTGCAAAGCTCGGATGTATGGAAAGGGACGGCTATTCTTCTGGGCGGGCTTTTGCTTCAGATTGCCGTGTCTGCAAAGTCCCAAATGTTGCAGACCGAAGCGGGATATGATACAGGTTGCCAAAAAAGAATTGAAATTGCAAGTCACTTGAGATATCTTCCAATGGGATATTTCAACTCCAAATCGCTCGGATATATTACATCCGTTACGACCAATACGATGGAAAATCTTTGTGATGTTGCAACCAGAGTGGTTATGATAACGACCAAAGGAATTTTAGAGACCTTGCTCATCACGATAATGCTTCTTTTTTTCGAATGGCGAATCGGGCTTGTGGCAGTCTTCGGCATAGGAATTTCTCTCATAATCAATCTTTATATGCAAAAGAATGCAGAAAAAGTTTCTCCTAAAAAACTTGTTGCGGATACCTCTTTGATTGAACAAGTATTGGAATACATCCAAGGAATCACTGAGGCAAAAAGTTACAATATGACAATGGAGAACAATCAGAAGTTGGAAAAATCCATTGATGAAGCATCAAAGGTTTGCATTGACATGGAGAAAACTTTTATTCCGATCATGGGAGTTCAGAGTTGGGGTTTAAAGATGGCCTCTATTTTGATGTGTATGCTATCGCTCTATCTCGGTCTGAATGGACAAATTGATATGCCGACTACAATCGTTATGCTGATTTCATCTTATATGGTTTTTGCTGCGCTGGAGGCTGCCGGAAACTACTCTTCTCTTCTTCGTGTGGTGGATCTTTCGGTTGAGCGAGCAAATGAAATTTTGTCCATCTCAGAGATGGACATTCAAGGAGAAAAAATTGTGCCGCAAAATCGAGATATTGCGATGCAAAGCGTTGAATTTTCCTATCAGGACAAAAAGGTCGTGGATCAAGTGAGTTTGATGATTCCGGAAAAAACAACGGCGGCATTTGTCGGCCCGTCCGGTGGAGGAAAAACAACGATTTGCCATCTTCTCGCGAGATTTTGGGATGTGGACTCCGGAAAGGTCACTTTTGACGGAAAAAATGTAAGGGAATATGATATGGATTCGTTGATGCAGAATTTTAGTTTCGTATTTCAAAATGTGTACCTTTTTCATGATACAATTGCAAATAACATTCGCTTCGGACAGCCGGATATGCCGATGGAAAAAGTGATGGAAGCAGCGAAAAAAGCGCGTTGCCACGAGTTCATCTCCGCGCTGCCAAGTGGGTATGATACGGTGATCGGAGAAGGAGGTGCGACACTTTCCGGTGGTGAAAAACAGCGAATTTCGATTGCTCGCGCGATGACGAAAGATGCACCCGTCATCATTTTGGACGAAGCGACTGCCAATATTGACCCTGAAAATGAGAATGAACTCATGCAGGCAATCGCTGCTTTGACCAAAGAAAAAACTGTAATTATGATTGCGCATCGTTTAAAGACCGTGCAATCGGTTGACCAAATCATAGTTATTGACAGCGGTAAGGTCGTGCAAAAAGGTCGACATGAAGAGTTGATGAAAGAAGACGGTCTTTACAGAAAGTTTGTTGAAGAACGCAGAAAAGCGGCAAGTTGGAAATTAGGAAATAAATCGCAATAACCGATTAAATTGCCCGAAAGTAAAAACAGACATCAGAGAATTCATTGTAATGTAGCGACCTCAATTGTTAAGACGGTTTATTTCTGAGGTAAGCACGAAGATGGATTCTTCTTTGGAACTAAAACAAAAGTCACGCAGAGAGTTTTTGCGTGATTTTTTGTGTAGAAAAATTAAATGTCGGGGATGTATTTTGATTTTGTTTGTAATCCAATCCGATTGAAAATTCCTTACACGACAAAGCTCTACCATATTTCAAGAGCTTGTCAGAGCAAAATTTCATTACCGTTTTTGTAATTCGAAAAAATCTTGCTTGACAAATGACACGGTGTCACTTAGAATGATAGTTGTAATGGTAAAGTATCGAGGAGGGAATATGCCGAAAGAAACTTTTTTTAATCTCGATGAAAAAAAGAAGGAGAATGTCGTTGAGGTGCTGGTCGATGAATTCAGTACAAAACCTTTTAAGGATGTGACAGTCAAAACCATCGTTGACCGATTGAAAATAGCGCGAGGAAGTTTTTATCAATACTTTGAGGACTTGGAAGACAGCTATTTTTATATATTGGACAAGCAAACTCATGATGTTCATCTTTTGTTTATGAATCTATTTTTGGAAAACCGAGGGGATATTCTGATATCGTTGGAAAAATTTGGAGCACAGGTTGCCGATACGATATTTAACGAGAGCAAGTATCCGATTTATAAAAACAGATACCTCTATTGGAATGAAGAATTGGACAAGAATTGGAATCTTTGCCACAGCGACCGTTACGGCATATTTTACCAAGAGAGCAGCGAGCTTGGTATGGATAGTGAGCTCGTATTTTTTATGAAAGCGGTAATCCACAGTTTGATTGAAAGAAATTTTAGGCTCGGATGGTCGAAGGAAGTTTTCTTGGAAAAATACAATACGCATCTGCAATGGATGAAGGAAGGAGTTATAAAATGAAAGTGTTTGAAAGCTTGTTTGACATTACTTACTTGGTGCTTGTTATTGCTTTGGGAATCCGGCTCTTGCTGGAGAGTGAAAAAAAGGTGAAGCTGTTCGGTATAATGGCAGTGACTTTGGGTTTGGGCGATGCATTTCATCTGTTGCCGCGAATCATTTCTCATCTTAGCCCGGGCGGTTTCGAAGCTCATGCGGCGGCGCTTTCGTGGGGACAATTTGTCACCAGCATTACGATGACTGTTTTTTATGTACTCTATTATCATTTTTATAAAAACCAGAGCAATGATACGGATAAGAAAAAAGCTATGGCGGTTTATATTCTTGCTGGCGCGAGAATAATCCTCGTTTTAATGCCGCAAAACGGTTGGGGCAAAATGCCGGGGAATTATATGTTTGGAATCTACCGAAATATTCCGTTTGCCATTCTTGGTGCACTCTTGATTTATTGGTCGTACAAGGAGAGAAACAAACCGGGCTTAAAAAATATGGCTTTGTTGATATTTTTGAGTTTCCTTTTCTACATTCCGGTGGTGCTGTTCAGTGACACTTTCCCTATCATAGGAGCGCTGATGATGCCGAAAACCGTTGCGTATCTTCTGATTGTAGTTGTCGGTTTTAAATTCTTTGTAGGAGAATTTACCGCGAAAAATCTTCTCGCCATCTCTTTTTCATTTTTAATCATGGGACTTCTTGGCGGTGTGTTTTATAGAGAGTTTACAAAGATTTATGATTTTACCACTCCCGGACATTTGGGCAAAATCCATGTGTATACTTTGGTATTGGGATTTATCACTTTGCTTATCTTGTATGCGATTGTAAAAAATTATTCGGTGGAGCAAATTCGCGTTTTGAAAAAACCTATTCATATCTATACCGCCGGAGTGACATTCACGCTGGTGTGCATGGTGCTAATCGGTATTTACGAAGTAGTGTCTTTAGGACAAGCTGTCGTGAAGCAGGCGGCATTGGACGGAGTTTCGGGTCTTGGACATATCGTCTTGAGCGTGGGGTTGGTTTGGACTTTACTATCGCTTATTCGATTTGAAAAAAGATTGGCGATAAAATAATCCAAGAACTGCTGCAATTTTTATGTTACATTGAAGAATGTTTGAAACTCCTTGCAGGCTTCAAATCTTTGTGTTAGATTGAAAAAAGAGATTCTCGCTTTCTTTGCGAGCAAACAGATTTGATAAATATTGAAAACAAAGAGCCTTTCCTCAAAATGCGGAAGGGCTTTTTATGTGATGTTGTAGGAGAGAAATTTCAATAAAAAAATGTTTAGCAATTGTGTTTAGGATTCATATTTGATATACTGAAGGTGGATTTACAAAAGAAATTTTGATAAAGAAATCTTAAACGGAGCAGAAACGGGAGAAGGAAGAAATTATCTGAAGAGGAGATAGGAATACCAATGGATTTTAAGGAATATATGACTTATGAATCTCTCAAAAATCTACGAGAGCATCATCCGGCGTGGCGATTGTTGGCATCGGACAATGCTTCTTTTATACTGTCCTTTTTTTATAAAGAATTTGTCCTTCCGAATCATAGAAAATTGCCGGAGCATATCCTAATCAGCAAATTGGAAAATCATATGGAACTTATTCCGCACATTCGTGATAACAATAAGCGGGCAAAGGATTATCTTGTGGAATGGTCAGATGATTCTTTCGGTTGGCTTAGGAGATTTTATCCCAAAAATGAAGAAGAAATTCACTATGATTTGAGTTCTTCCGCGGAGAAAGCGATTGAATGGTTACTTTCTCTTAAACCGGAAAGTTTTATCGGTACGGAATCGCGACTTATTATGGTTTTTGATTTGTTGGAGCAGATTATTTCCGGAACACAAACGGATCCGGAACTTAAGTTGAAGGAATTGGAAAAGAAAAAGGAACAGTTAGAAAAAGAAATTGAACTCGTTAAAAAAGGAGACATAAGAAATTTGGAGCCTACACAAATAAAAGAAAGATTTTTGCAAGCCTCTCATATGGCAAGAGAAATTCTTTCCGATTTTCGTGCGGTCGAACAAAATTTCCGAGAGCTTAATCGCGATATGCGAGAGAAAATTGCGAAATGGGATCGAAGCAAAGGGGAGTTGATAGGTGATTATTTTTCGGAGCAAAATGACATCTACCAATCGGATCAAGGGAGAAGTTTCGATGCCTTTTTTAATTTCATCATGTCGAGCGATGCAAGAACTCATTTTGATGAGACGATTGAAGAACTTAAAAAAATTGAAACGCTGAGCAATATTGTGGAGCAAAGCGGAATGGAAGATATCGTGAGCGATTGGTTGGAGGGCAGCAATCAGGTCTGGAATACGGTTGAAACGATGTCGGAGCAATTGAGAAGATATGTGGACGAGAGCTACCTCGATGAAGAAAAACGCATCAATCAGCTGATAAAAAATATTGAAATCAAAGCATTGGAATTGCGAGGGGAATTGCTGAAGCAAAATATCCTGGAGATTGATGAAGTAAAAGCGGACATTCGCTTACCGATGGATCGGAATTTATTTTCACCGCCGAGAAAAGTCGAATTGTTGGATGAGGACATCGATTACGGAACGGCACAAGAGACAGAGGATTCTTTGTACTCTCATATTTATGTGGATAAAGAAAAATTGATTGCAAATATCCGACGCGAATTGATGCATCGAAATGAAATCGGACTCGGCGAGATTATCAAAAAATATCCGCTCAAATACGGATTGACCGAATTGACTTCATATTTTGCGCTCGGGCAGAAAGTGAAGCTCAAGAGCGAAGACGGACAGTACGAGTATATTGAATATGAAAATTTGGAATCCGAGAGAGTGCGGGCAAAAATTCCTAAGATTATATATCTTGGTGAAGAACAAAAAAATTAGAGCAAAGAAACAGGAGAAAAGATGGATTCAAATGAATATGGATTTTCAGAAGCGGTGGTTGCGCTGCTGAAAGGGATCGTGAATGAGGCAGCCGATACGAGAATTTGGAATACGATTTTGGAGCAGCAGGTATATATCGAAGACTATGTTTCCAAAATCGGCCTGCAATTGATGATTCACAATCAAGACGGTTACGCCTACTTAAAACAAAAAGACTACGGAGAGGGCGAAAAATCTCTACCGCGACTCGTGACGAAACGACAGCTGAAATACCTGACCAGTCTTATTTTGGTATTGCTTCGGAAAGAATTGATTGAACTGAATAAAAACAGCGATTTGGGAAGATATGTGATTTCCAAATCCTCCATTATCGAGAAAGTGCGCCCTTATCTAAAAGATACCAATGATGAGGCGAAGCAGCGTAAAGAAATTGAAACGGAAATCAATGCGGTTGAGAAAATGGGTTTCATTCGCTTGCTCAAAAACTCGAATGACGAATATGAAATCATTCCCTTGTTGCGAGGTTTTGTGGACGCACAATGGTTGCAGGGTTTTGATGAAAAATTGAAAACCTATGTCGACTATGCAAAAGGAGATTCAAAAACAGGAGAAATTGCGGATGAATAAAGTGTTGGGCATAAGATTACACAATCTTGAAATTTACAATTGGGGAACTTTCGACAAGGCGATTTGGCGATTCAATCCCGAAGGACATACTTCGCTTTTGACGGGGGACTCCGGATCGGGAAAATCCACGATTGTCGATGCACTCTCCACTTTGCTGGTGCAGCCCAGAAGGTTGGCATACAACAAAGCAGCGGACGCTTCGGCAAAAGAGAGAACGGCAAAATCCTATGTTTTGGGATATTACGGAAGAAAATACGCGCATGAGGGAAAGGGAAAACCGGAAAAACTGAGAGATGAAAAAAACTATTCCGTCATTTTAGCAACCTTCAAAGATGAAGTACGAAACAAAACTACCAGTTTAGCGGTGTTTTTTTGGTTTAAAGACAATGATCCCGATCCGAGCAAGTTATATGTGGTTTCCGAAAGAGAAATGTTTATTGCGGAAGATTTTTCGAGATTCGGCTCGGATGTCAAAGTTTTGAGAAATCGTCTGCGACAAAAAGGAGCTAAAGTCTTTGACAGTTTCAGCAATTACGGTGAATTCTATCGCAAATGTCTGGGCGGAGTCAGTGAGCAGGCAATCGACTTGTTTCAGCAGACGATCTCTATGAAAAAAGTCGAAGCGCTCAACGAGTTTGTGCGTGACAGCATGCTTGAAAAAGAAGATATCCATGGCGAAATCGACGAGCTGCTCAAGCATTATGCCAATCTCAACAGCGCGTACGAAGCCGTTGTCAAAGCAAAAAATCAAATTGAAAAACTTACCCCCATCCATGAAAAAGGGCAGCAGTATCTCAAAAAGACGGATGATATCGCCACTTTGAATCGAGCGATTAACAGTAACGAAATTTGGTTTGCCGGCAAATATAAAAGCATTTTGGCACAGCAAATTTTTGAGCTGGAACAGAAAAAAGAAAAAATCAATTACAAAATCCGGATGGAAGAAGAGAATCAATCCAAAATAAAAAGCGAGATCAAAATAATTGAGAACAACATCAATCAAAATGGAGGAAACGAGCTAGCTATTCTTGAGAGCGAAGTAAAAAATAAGGAAAAAGAATACAACAGCAAAAAATATTCTCTCGAGAGATATAATGAACATGCGAATTGTTTGGGCTTGAAACCCGGAATCCAATTTGAAGATTACAACGCCAACAGGCAAAAACTGCCACAGATGAAACAGGAGCTGGAAAACAAAAGTAATGAGCTTCAGGAAAAACTCGTTGCGATTGGATTGGGGATTGAGAAGTATAAAGAGAGTGAGAGCGAATCGCAGGCGGAGATAAAATCACTCAGCCAGCGTACATCCAACATCCCGTCAAAACTTATCGAATTGCGAGAGAATCTTTGTTCCGATATGAAAATTGATGCAAGCGAAATTGCATTTGCCGGAGAACTTTTGGAAGTCAAACAGTCCGAAATTCAATGGGAAGGCGCGATTGAGAGATTGGTTCACAGTTTTGCGATATCGATTTTGGTACCCGAAAAGCATTATGCAAGTGTTTCCAAATGGGTGAACCAAAGAAATCTCGGGACAAAACTGGTTTATTTCAAAGTAGGAAAAGATTCTCGGCAGCAGATGTTTCATTTTGAGGACGCCAAGTCGGTAGCAAGCAAGCTGATGGTGAAACAGGACAGTGTATTTGCACAATGGCTCACCAACGAATTGAGTCAGCGATTTCCGCATATTTGTTGCGACACATTGGATGATTTCAGACGACAGAGCAAGGCGATTACGATTCACGGACAAATCCGATCAGGTCAAAGGCATGAAAAAGACGACCGACACAATATCAAAAATCGAATGCGATATGTTCTCGGATTTTCAAACAAAAAGAAAATCGAAGCGCTGGAACGGGAGCTTTCGCAAATCAAAGAGCAAATTCGGGAGCTTAATGCTCAAAATGAAGCGATAAAAAAAGAAAAGAAAAATCAGGATAATTTGTTGCGCGCCTCGGATTTGCTGATGGAATACAGCAGCCATGAGACGATTGATGTGCTGAGTGTTGAGCGAGTCATTTCCGAAAAGAAAGAACGCATTTTGCAAATCAATCGAAGTAACGATGTTTTGACGGATTTGGAAAAGCAAAAAATCAAAAAAGAAGAGGAACTGGAGAGCTCAAAAAAGAAAATAGACGATTGGAATAAACAACAGGGAAAACTGGAATTTGAACGAGATCAACTCGAAAGCAAGCAAAACGAAAATGAAGAGAAGCTCAAAAAAGAAAGTGAAGAAGATAGAAACATCTATGATTTCCTGGAGCGAGATTTTACCAATTATCTTGAGAAAAAATCCATCGCGCTGACTTATAATGAAAAACATGAAAAAGCATATAATAGCGATTTGATTAAAAGAAATTCAAGCCTTCAAGAAAAAGCCGGCAATCTAAAAAATGAAGTGGAAAAATCCATGATGAATTTTAAAAGAGAATATCCGATTGAAACTTTTGAAATGACGGATGAAATGGAATCTCTTAAAGAGTATTCGGATATGCTCAACCGGCTTTTGTACGACAATCTTCCAAAATATCAGGCGCATTTCAAAAATGAATTGCAAGGGAAGATCATTCGTCATATTTCGCTCCTTCACGCTACCTTGCACGGCAACAGCAAAAAGATCGCCGAACGCATTGCGGAGATCAATCAGTCGCTCAAGAGCATTCCGTACAATATCGGGAGATATATCACTTTGAACTGTGAAGATACGGTCGAACAGGACATCCGAAATTTCAAAACTCAGCTCAAATCCTGCACCGAAGGCATGACCGCTATGGATGATGCGTTGATAGAGAACAAGTTTAAGCAAATCAAAGACATTATCGGTCGATTCAAAGGACGGCCGGAGTTTTTGGAAGCGGATAAACGCTGGACCGCCAAAGTGACGGATGTCAGAAACTGGTTTATCTTTTCAGCGACGGAAAGATATCTTGAGAACGATGAAGAATACGAGCATTATTCCGACTCGGACGGAAAATCAGGCGGACAGAAAGAAAAACTGGCGTATACTATCTTGGCGGCGAGTCTTGCATACAATTATAAGCTAAACAAAAAAGAGAACCAGGGTTCTTCCTTCCGATTGGTCGTCATTGATGAAGCCTTTTTGAAAAGCTCGGATGAATCGGCAAAATTCGGTTTATCACTTTTTGAAAAAATGCGTTTCCAATTGTTAGTTGTCACACCGCTTCTGAAAATATCGACGATCGAACCGTTCATATCTCATGTAGGCTTCGTGTCTCACAACGATATCACACATATCTCTCAATTGAAAAATATATCCATCGAGGATTACAGACGAAATCGTAAACAATGGGAGGAAAAGGGATTTGAAAAAATGGACTGATTTTTACGATATCAAAACAAAATTGGAGAAAAAATGGAAAAGCGGAGAAATCCTGCGCAATATAATAGAAGAGAAAGGTCTTTTTCCCGATAAAATCAAAATCACCGGACCTAATTCGAATGAGCTGAGCTTAGAATTTGAAAAAGCGATTCAGTGGATAAAAAAACTGAAAGACAAAGAGAAAAACAAACTCGGTTACGGTTATTTTTTGGAAGAAAAAGAAATCAACTTTCGAATCGTCGGCAGAAATCCCATTCCCGTCTATGCCGTTATCGAAACGACGGAAGATGCGCTCAAACTTTTGAATAAGAATGCGGAAGCAAAGCTTTTTCAAAATATTTGCCGGGAGTTTTTTGAGCAATGGAGAACTCATCCCAATTTTGAACGTTTGAAAGAATGGCTGTTGAAATATCCTTTCCGAGTCATTGAGCAGATCGGTGCGAACTGTCCCCAAATTATTCTCGTACTCAAATGGTTTGAGCAAAATCCGGAGCATTTTGTCTATATTCGGCAGCTTGATATCGAGGGCGTGGATACGAAATTTATTGAAAAGCATCAGAGCATTTTGGGAGAACTGATGGAGATCTTACTTCCGGACACGGACTTTGATTTGAGTCAGAAAAAATTTGAGGATAAATTCAGACTTCGCAAAAAGCCTGCCATGGTTCGATTTCGGATCTTGGACGAGCATTATTCGTCACAGTTATTCAGGGATATTACGGTTCCTCTGGAAGAATTTCAATCTTGGGAGAACACGATTGAAAAAGTATTCTTCACTGAAAACGAGATCAACTTTTTAAGTTTTCCAAATCTCAGAAATTCCATCGTTATCTTCGGCAAAGGATACGGAATCTATCTTCTGCGCGATGTGCAATGGTTGAAAAGCAAAGAAGTATACTATTGGGGAGATATTGATACCCATGGATTCAACATTTTGTCCATCGCAAGAGGATTTTTGCCGAACATCAAATCTTTTTTGATGACAGAGGAAATTCTAACGGCACACAAAAATTTGTGGGTGGATGAAGACAGTCCTTTTTTATCCGAAATCAAAAATTTGAACCGGCAAGAGCAAGATTTGCTTTATAAATTGCAACATGATTATTTTGGAACAAAAGTGCGACTGGAGCAAGAACGCATTCGATTCAAATATCTCAAAGAATGGATGGAGCAAATCGATTTTGAGACTTTGGCAAGATAATCTTTTACATCTTTTCCAGCTTCATTTTGAAGCGATGTAAATTTTGCATAGGTTCTTTATCTATATGAAAACAATCTACAAAAAAGACTTGCCGGCATTGAAATGTTTTCATATCCTAAATTAAATTTGACCGAAACTTCGAGAAAAAATCTCGGAGTTTTTTATTGCGCTTTTAATCTTGTTATGAAATACATTTACATTTCATTATACATCCAAATTTGGACATATATAAAGGAAGAAAAGCAAAAAGATGAACCGGTTGCAATTTGCGACTCCAAGTGAAAGTAATAAACTTAGAGGAAAAAGAGATTTGCCGGATGATTCTATAGAATAGGGTATTTCTATGTATTAGTCGTTCTTTTAAGTGGTAATATAATAAAATCAATGCTTTGACAAGAACAAATTGATTTCAAATAGAAATTTCAGCGAGCCGCAGTTGTTCGGAATTTCCGAACAAGTATGGCGGGGGAATTTTAATAAAGGTTTTGTTTCTTGATTTATGAAAATCTGCTTGTTAGAATTTAGTTATATGATATACTATAAAAGGTGGAGTTTTCGCCTTACATAAATAGCTGGAGAGGGGAAAAATGGTAGTAAAAACATTTGATAATATAACGGATATCGTTCGAGACGATATGATAAACACAATCAAAAAAGGGAGCAAGGTATCGATTGCCGCTGCTTGTTTTTCAATGTACGCATATAAGGAATTAAAAAATCAGTTGGAGAATGTTGAAGAATTCCGTTTTATTTTTACATCGCCGACTTTTGTGACTGAGAAAATGGAAAAGCAAAAACGCGAATTCTATATTCCCAGACTGAATCGAGAGAGCAGCCTATACGGTACGGAACTTGAGATAAAACTTCGCAATGAGATGACACAAAAAGCCATTGCAAAAGAATGTGTGGATTGGATAAAGAAAAAGGCGAAATTCAAGTCTAATTCCACCGCGGCAAATATGCAGGGGTTTGCAACTGTGAGTCGAGAATCTGAGCAAGTATCATACTCCCCGTTAAATAATTTTACTACGACAGATCTCGGTTGCCAAAGGGGAAACGACTTCTTTAATGTGGTTACTCGTCTGGAAAATCCACATTCAGAAAAATTTATAAAAATATTTGAGTCCTTGTGGAGCGATAAAGAAAAACTTCAAGATGTTACGGATATGGTGATTGAGAATATCTCAACGGCATATAATGAAAATTCGCCGGAATTCATTTATTTTACGACACTCTATCATGTATTCAGCGAATTTCTTGACGATATTTCGGAAGACGAGTTACCAAATGAAGCAACGGGTTTCAAACAAAGTAAAATTTGGAACATGCTCTACGACTTTCAGCGAGATGCAGTTCTTGCCATTATAAACAAACTGGAGCGCTATAACGGATGCATTCTCGCAGATAGTGTGGGTCTTGGAAAAACCTTTACGGCACTTGCTGTCGTCAAATACTATGAGAACAGAAACAAAAGCGTTTTGGTACTTTGTCCCAAAAAACTGGCGGACAACTGGAATACTTACAAAGATAATTACACCAACAACCCGATAGCATCCGACAGACTGAATTATGATGTTTTATTTCATACGGATTTGTCAAGAAGTCGGGGCACATCCAACGGTTTGGATTTGGAGCGCTTAAATTGGGGAAACTATGACCTTGTCGTAATCGATGAATCGCACAATTTCCGTAACGGTGGAGAACTTTCCGGCGACGAGCAAAAAGAAAATCGATATCTCCGATTGATGAACAAAGTCATCCGCTCCGGAGTAAAAACAAAGGTATTGATGCTGTCTGCGACACCGGTAAACAACAAATTTATTGATTTGAAAAACCAATTGGCGATTGCTTATGAAGGCGACTCGAAACAAATCAACAAAAAATTGGATACAGGAAAAACGATTGATGAAATTTTTAGACATGCCCAAAAATCATTTAATACATGGTGCAAGCTCGAAGCGAATCAAAGAACGACGGACGCTTTGCTCAAAACTTTGGACTATGATTTTTTTGAGCTTCTGGACAGCGTGACAATCGCACGCTCCAGAAAACATATTGAGAAATACTACGACACCGCTGAAATTGGAAAATTTCCGCAGCGAAAGAAACCCATATCGCTTCGACCGAAACTTACCGACCTTCCTTCAGCGATAAATTACAATGAGATTTATGAGCATCTGATGCAACTGTCATTATGCATTTACAAACCTTCCGACTACATTTTTGAGAGCAAATTGCAAAAATATATTGAGCTTAACCACAACAAAGAACACAATCTCACGCAAAAAGGGAGAGAAGAAGGAATCCGAAGACTGATGAGCATCAATCTGCTCAAACGATTGGAGAGCTCCGTCCATTCCTTCCAACTGACCTTGCAGAGAATCAAAGAAAATATTGATAAAACGATTGAAGCGATTGAGCGTTATGAAAAATACGGATACAATTCTCTCGATATGCAGGAAGAATCCGATGCGGAATTTGACATGGATGATGCCAATACGGAATATTTTACAGCGGGGAAAAAAGTAAGAATTGACTTTGCCGATATGGATTACAAATCGTGGCGAGTTGAGCTCAAAAAGGACGCTGAAATATTAGAATTGTTGACACTCATGGTTGAGGATATTACACCGGAGCATGATGTAAAGCTGCAAGAACTTTACCATCTGCTATCCGAAAAAATTGAAAATCCCATCAACGAGGGCAACAAAAAAGTTCTTATCTTTTCAGCATACTCCGATACCGCCGAATATTTGTATAAACATATAAGTGAATATATCAAACAAAAATATGGTTTGAATACGGCACTCATAACCGGAAATACCGATGGCAAAACGACCATCAATGGATTTCAAGTCACACTCAATAATGTGTTGACTTGCTTTTCACCATTATCCAAAGGGAAAGATGTGCTGATGCCCGACAGCAAAGTGGAGCTTGATGTTCTGATTGCAACCGACTGTATCTCCGAAGGTCAGAATCTTCAAGACTGCGACTACCTAATAAATTACGACATCCATTGGAATCCCGTTCGAATCATTCAGCGCTTCGGGCGAATTGATCGAATCGGAAGCAGAAACGAATACATCCAGTTGGTAAATTTTTGGCCGGATTTGAACTTAGATGAATATATCAATCTGAAAAGTCGCGTCGAAACAAGAATGAAAATCTCCATCATGACATCAACCGGAGATGATGACCTTATCAATTCGGATGAAAAAGGCGAACTTGAATATCGAAAACAACAACTCAAACGCTTGCAGGAAGAAGTAGTTGATATTGAAGATATGTCATCGGGAATTTCCATTATGGATCTTGGCCTAAATGAATTCCGATTGGATTTGCTCGAATATATGAAAACCAATGGAGATATGGACAAAAAACCAAAAGGAATGCATGCAGTCGTAGAAGCGACACAAGAACTTCCGGAAGGTGTGGTGTTCGTGCTGAAAAATATAAACTCGAATATCAATATCGACAATCAAAACAGAATCCATCCATTTTATTTGGTATATATCGGAAAAGAAGGTCAAATCATTTGTGACTATCTCAATCCCAAAGAAATGCTCGATAACATACGCCTTCTTTGTCGTGGGAACAAAGAGCCAATCAAAAATTTATGCCACAAATTTAATGAAGAAACGGATGACGGAAAAAATATGGATGAGATGTCCGACCTTCTGAGCGAAGCAATCAACTCCATTATCGATTGCAAAGAAGAAAGTGATATTGACAGCCTCTTCTCTGTCGGTGGAACTTCCGCGCTGAAGTCCACCATATCCGGTTTGGATGATTTTGAACTGATTTGTTTTTTGGTGGTTAAGTCAAATGGAGAAGAACGATGATAGGATTGCCGAAGACTACTGAATTTAATAAAAGAATTCCAAAGCAGAAGTTCTATGATAATATGGAAAACAGCACTTCTATAAAGAAAATTTTTGCAGAGCAGGTCAAGCTCATCTATTGGAAAAATAAAATCGCAACAGAAACAATGACACTTGCACCCGGCAATAATGTGCAGGAAATTGAAGTGTTTGAAATTCAATTGAATCAGCCAAGTTTTGATGAAAATTTGCTTAGACAAATTGATGAAATAATTCCATACCACATTCTTTTTTTGATGGAATATCAGGGGCGTTATCAGGTTTGGGTAGGTTATAAAGACAGTGCCAATTTTGGGAAA
Source organism: Peptostreptococcaceae bacterium (assembly GCA_030532905.1). GTDB lineage: Bacteria > Bacillota > Clostridia > Peptostreptococcales > Filifactoraceae > JAUNKE01. Next base: position 502 of record JAUNKE010000057.1, on the reverse strand, counting down.
AAATCCTTTCAGATAAAAAGCTATTATCATACCAAGTGGTTTGACGAAAACGAATCGCCTTTAAGGATGGAAGGTCTGAATATAGATGCGGTATATGAGAATTTTGTTCGGCAAATTGCCGGCGATAAACTCATCCAATCGGACTTTGAAGAAAGTCTCAAAGAATCCGTCGATAAAGAAGAACGAAGAAAAGCGCTTCAAAAGAAAATAACCGCACTCCAATCCAAAATCCGCAAAGAAAAACAACTCAACAAACAGATGGAAATGAATAACGAACTCAAGAAATTAAGAAGAGAATTGGAAGGAATATAATGAATAAGGACATAGTTCCCGGTCATTATAAGACGGAAAGGATAGAGAATGACAAAGATAAAAAAAGAGGTCATTGAAGCAAAAAAGAATTCTCGGAATAACGATACGGATAAAGCCTACGAAGAAAACACAGGGGAGATTGTAATCTATCAGGACAAAGAGGGAAAATCAAAGATAGATGTTCGTTTTG
>JAUNKE010000056.1 GCA_030532905.1 Peptostreptococcaceae bacterium | reverse complement strand
AGAGGCTTAAAAAAGAGTTTGTTTTGAGTCGCGGTTAATGAGCAGACACGAATTAAAAAGGAGCTGTTGCGAAACGAAAAGATTTCATTCTGCAACAGCTCCTTTGATATAAAGGTCAATTGGAAGAAACGATTGGATGGTTATTTTGAAAGACTAATAAACATCGGTTTTATTTTGCTAAAGCTTCATTATTTCGTTTCGCCCAAAATTGTTATGCAGTTTTTCCGAAGTTCTTTATTCAACGCCGCCGAATTTTGAGAACGGATAGACTCGGAAGAAGATTTTTCCTAAAATGTCACTTCGCGGAATGCTTCCGAAGGCTCGACTGTCGTTGGAATTATCCCGATTGTCTCCCATGACGAAAATCGAATTTTCGGGAACATCCCATTCGCCCGGAAACGAATTGGTATTGTTCTCCGGCGATACATAGTCTTCATCGAGCAGCTCACCGTTGAGCAGCACGCGATTATCGTCCAAAATATAAATGCTGTCCCCTTCGACACCGATTACTCTTTTAATAAAGTATTTGTGGTCGGATGTTCGGTCGGGATTGCGAAATACGATGATATCGCCTCTGGTGATATCGTCCTTGTTCAACTTGCTCAACAGCAGAACATCGCCATCCAGAAAAGTATTCCTCATACTGCTTTGTCGCACCATAATATTGGCAACCAAAAAGGTTTTGACAAGCGTCACGAGCACAAATACGACGATGAGCTGTATTATAAAAGTGAAAATTTCTTTTTTCTTTTCCTTTGACATAGATTTCTCCGTTTTCCTGATGGTAAAATTTTGTTTCGATATTCATACTAGAGAATGGCTCCCCGATATTATAGCTAAAAAATTCTCCACAAATTTTGAATGATAATCTTGTGAAATTCTCAATGATTATATCAAGGGCAGCTTGAAATTTCCCGTAATTTCTGTGAGGAATTTGTATTATTTAATCGTTCCGATTTCCGAAAGCGGATACACTCGAAAAACTACTTTACCGACGACTTCATACTCCGGAATAAACCCGAATTCTCTGCTGTCCAAAGAGACATCGCGATTGTCGCCGAGCACAAAATAACTGTTGATGGGGACTTCCCATTCGCCGAAAACATTCCGCTGATTGTTTTCGGGCGAGACATAAGGCTCGTCAATATATTCGCCGTTGACCATCACACGACCGTTTTCCATACGAATGACATCTTTTTCAACGCCGATGATTCGCTTGGTAAAAAGGTCTTCGTCATCCGACTTTCGATTCGGATTTTTAAGGCAGATAACATCGCCGCGCTTCAATTTTTCTTTGCCGAATTTTGCAACCAATACGACATTCCCTTCGTGTAATGTATGATCCATGCTTTTTTGCTTGGTGACAAAATGCTCAAATGCCAATGATTTTACGAAGGTGAGTAATAACAAAACAATAAGTACCTTGAGTAAAAAAACCAAATATCTGTTGCGTGATTCCTTCTCCATATTAGCCCCTTTATTTATAATTTGATTTTATTGTAGCACTTGACGATGGATAACACAATAGGCAGTTGAAATTTGAAGAATTCTTGCCGTTCTTCTTGAAGCGAAAATTTTGTTGAACTTTGTTTTTGAGGCAAGACAATGAATTGAAAATTAAAATAATAACCCAAGAGGATTGTGAAATTTGATTTAATACTAATACCTGATACACTACAGAAAAATTATTTTTTTTCCGTTCCTATGGAACGGCGGAACGGTGGGGTTCTAGACCTAACCCGATTTTCAAGCAAAGCGATGAAAATCTCTGGTAGGTCACATGCATGGGTTGACGAGATATACAACGACCGCAGGGAGATTGTGTATCCGTAACCTACTGCCACCGTTCCCTACAAGGCGAGAAACAAAGAACAGTTATTCAAAATACAAATTGTTGATAACTCTGTCTTTTAATGGGTTTTAGTATAAACCGATAGAACAACGCTTTTATTTTTGATACAATAGAAGAAAATGAAAAAATCGGAAAGGAATATAAAATGGAGACGAAACATCAGGAAATCACAAAGAAAATCGGTTTTATCGGTTGTGGAAATATGGCGAAGGCGATGATTGGCGGAATGTTGAAATCGGGCTTGGTAAAGGCTGGAAATATTATTGCCGGTGCAAAAACAAAGCAATCGCTCGAGAAAGCGAAACAAGAATTTGCGTTGGATATTAAAAATCAAAACCATACGATTCAAACGACTTTGGACAACAAAGAAGTCGTGCAAAAGAGTGATATAATTTTTGTCGCGGTGAAACCTCATTTGTATGACAATGTACTTCAAAGCGTGATGGAGGAGGGCAAGGGAAAAATATTCGTGTCGATTGCTCCCGGTAAGTCGATAGCGCATTTGGAAAATCTGATGGGAGCGCAGGCAAAAATTCTGCGCGCGATGCCCAATACACCGGCGCTTGTGGGGGAGGGCGTCACTGCAATCTGTCGCAATGCAAATATCGACGACGAAGAGTATTCGATTTTGAAACAGCTCTTGAGCAGCTTCGGAACGGTTGAAGAGATTGAAGAAAGATTGTTTGATGCGGTTATTTCGGTGGCGGGTTCATCGCCGGCTTATGTTTTTATGTTCATCGAAGCAATGGCGGATGCGGCAGTCTTGCAGGGCATGCCGCGAGCGCAGGCTTATCGTTTGGCATCGCAGGCGGTGTTGGGCTCGGCAAAGATGGTGTTGGCATCGGGCAAACATCCCGCGGAGTTAAAGGACGCGGTCTGCTCGCCGGGCGGAACGACCATCGAAGGCGTGGCGATGCTCGAAGAAACCGGGATGCGCTCATCCGTCATTCAGGCGATGAATGCGGTCTATGAAAAATCTCGAAAAATGTAAAGGGATGATTTGTAAATGAAAATCCATATCGAGCGAACAGGAGGTAACGATGAAAAAGTGGATAATCTTGCTGATGATTTTTCTGTTGATAGGCTGCGGCGCACAAAAATTGTCGGAGAAAGAAAATAAAAGTGCTGATTCCGAGCCGAAACCGGAGCAAAAAATATGGATTGATGAAAAAGAAAACACAACTGAAAAAAGATTTTTGCTGCCCGACGGCTATGAGCGAGTTGCCTCGGAAGAAAACAGCTTTGCCAAGTTTATTCGAGAATATCCTCTCAAAGATTACGGCGCAAAGGTGATGTTGTTCGACGGGCGGGAGAAGCCGAATCAGTCCGACCACGAAGCAGTTTTTGACATGAAGTTAGGGAATCGGGATTTACAACAATGCGCGGATTCGATTATGCGAATCTATGCCGAATATCTCTACCGAAGCGGACAGAAAGACAAGATTGCTTTTCATTTCGTACAAGGATTTTTATGCGACTATACGCATTGGAAAGACGGATATCGAGTAGTGTTTGACAGCGGCGGAAATCCTTCTTGGGCAAAGAAGGCGGACGCGATGGACAATGAGGAAGTTTTTGAAAAATATCTCAACATGGTCTTTTCATACTGCTCCACATTGTCGATGGCACAGGAGAGTCAAGCGATCTCGCTTGAAGAAATTCAAATCGGCGACATTTTTATTCAAGCGGGAAGTCCGGGTCATGTCGTTATAGTCGTGGATATGTGCCAAAATCAAAGCGGTGACAGAATGTTTTTGCTCGCCCAAGGTTTTATGCCGGCGCAGGAATTTCACATTCTCAAAAACCCGAGCAGCGACAGTCCTTGGTACGATGCCGGCGCGATTGGTGATGAATTGGTTACGCCACAATATCGTTTTGACATTCAAGAATTGCGCCGCGTGAATTATGCCCGATGATTTCAAAAGCCGACAAATGAATCATAAGACAAGTTTGGAGTGCTAAAAGTTCGGGAATGTGTTATAATTAAGTTAGGTCGATTTTTAGATTTTACAAATGCGCTCGATTATAAATGAGCGACATTGTAAATCGATATGGAGGAAATATGGAGATAAAACAGATATTAGGAGCAGTAGACCATACTTTGCTCAAACCGGAATCAACTTGGGAGCAGATTAAAGAAATCTGTGATGAAGGAATGAAGTACCAATCCGCCAGCGTATGTATTCCGCCGAGTTTCGTGGCTCGTGCCAAAGAATATATGGGCGAGAAATTGGCAATTTGTACCGTAATCGGTTTTCCGAACGGCTACAATACCACCGCTTGCAAAGTTTTTGAAACCAAAGATGCGATTGCAAACGGAGCACGGGAAATCGATATGGTTATCAATATCGGGGATTTGAAAGACAAGCGTTATGATGCGATTGAAGATGAAATTCGTCAAATCAAAGCGGCTTGTGGAAACAAAATCCTCAAAGTGATTATCGAAACCGCATTGCTCACCGAGGATGAAAAAGTGAAAATGTCCGAAATCGTGACCAAGGCGGGAGCGGATTTTATCAAAACTTCAACCGGCTTCAGCACCGCAGGAGCGACGAGAGAAGATGTTAAATTGCTTGCACAAAGCGTCGGCGAAAATGTCAAGGTCAAAGCGGCGGGCGGCATCTCATCCATTCAGGATGCGGAAGATTTTATTGCGCTTGGAGCTGACCGATTGGGAACGAGCCGAATTATTAAAATCGTCAAGGCGGAGAAAATGGAGGGCAACAGCTACTAATATTCCATGCGAAAACGATGAAGTGAGAGTAGAAAGGAGCATATATGTAATATGTGACTGAGTGCTCGAGTGAACTTAACGCAGTATAAATCAAAAAAGCTAGCCAAGAAATTGTAAACAAAAAAAGCTAGTCAAGAAATTTGCAACGATTTTTTGTATTTAGACAAGGCAAGGAGTGAGAGTATGAAGGAGCATATTGTAATATGTGACTGAGTGCTCGAGCGAACTTAACACAGTATAAATCAAAAAAGCCGGACAATAATTGTAAATCAAAAAAGCTAAACAAAAAATTTGCAACGATTTTTTTGAATTAAACGAGGCGAGAAGAGAAGGGGCAAGGGAGCGTACCCGGATGTACGCGACCGCGCAACTGAACGCACTCAACAAAGTTTAAGCAAAAAAAGCCGGACAATAATTGTAAATCAAAAAGCTAAACAAAACAATTTGCAACGATTTTTTGCATTTAGACAAGGCAAGGAGTGAGAGTAGGAAGGAGCATATTGTAATATGTGACTGAGTGCTCGAGCGAACTTAACACAGTATAAATCAAAAAAGCTAGCAAATATTAGGAGGGAGAAAATAATGATACAATCCAACAACATCCCGACACCGCATATCAATGCGAAATTGGAAGATTTTGCAGAGACGGTGTTGATGCCGGGAGACCCATTAAGAGCAAAATTTATTGCGGAAACATTTTTAGAGAATCCGGTGCTGATTAACAATATTCGCGGGATTCAAGGATATACGGGCACTTATAAAGGTAAGAGAGTGTCGGTGATGGCAAGCGGAATGGGCATGCCGTCCATCGGGATTTATTCTTATGAGCTGTTCAATTTTTACAATGTAAAAAATATCATCCGAATCGGCTCTGCGGGAGCGATTGACAATGACTTGAACATCAAGGACATTGTTATCGGAATGGGAGCGTGCACCAATTCGAATTTTGTGGCACAGTACGGCTTGCCGGGAACTTTCGCACCGATTGCAAGCTATGAATTGCTCAAAAAAGCAGTCGATGAAGCTGAGAGACAGGGACTTACTTTCAAAGTCGGCAATATTTACTCGTCCGACACTTTTTATGATGACCAACAAAGATTGCAGGAATGGCAAAGAATGGGCGTGCTTGCCGTTGAAATGGAAGCGGCTGCGTTGTATATGAATGCCCTTCGAGCAGGGAAAAATGCGCTTTGCATTTGTACGATTTCCGATAAGCCGTTTACGGGCGAAGCATCTTCCGCGGAAGAGCGACAAAATTCATTCACACAAATGATGCAGTTGGCGCTGGAGATTGCATAAATGAAAATAGACAGTCGTTTTTTAGTAAAAAAAGCGCTTGAGGCGAGAGAGATGTCCTATTCGCCGTATTCGAATTTTGCGGTCGGGGCGGCACTCTTGAGCAAGAGTGGAGAAATTTATAAAGGCTGCAATGTGGAAAGTGCATCCTACTCACCGACGAATTGCGCCGAGCGAACGGCGGTGTTCAAAGCGGTGAGTGAGGGCGTGAAGGATTTTGAAGCCATCGCCATAGTCGGCGGTGAAAAAGGGATTCTTCCACAAAACTACGCGTGGCCATGCGGCGTTTGTCGTCAGGTACTCATGGAGTTTTGCGAGCCTGAAACATTCTTGGTAATCGTGGCAAAAAACGAAGACGAATTTGAAGAATATACACTCGCGGAGCTTTTGCCACATGGATTTTCGCCAAAAAACTTGCAAAAATAGAAATAAGACTTTTATTTTGTGAGTAAATATGGTATCATTTATGAGCAAATTGAATGCAAAATAGGGAGGATATGTATGAAGAAAAGATTCATCGGTCTTGCATTGATTGCGGTACTGCTTATCGGTACAATCGCAGCTTGCGGACAAAAAACACAAGAGAACGGTGGAACAACGACACCGGGTGGCAACGAACAACAACCGAAAAGTGACGGCATCGAGCTTGCGCTGATTACGGATGTCGGAACAATCGATGACAAATCGTTTAACCAAGGTTCTTGGGAAGGTCTTGAGAAGTATGCGAAAGAGAACAAAATCTCTCACAAATACTATCAACCGGCTGAGAAAACAACGGCTGCTTATTTGGCATCCATCGACTTGGCGGTTGCAGCCGGTGCAAAAGTAATCGTAACACCGGGATTCTTGTTTGAGCCGGCGGTATTCCAGGCACAAACTGCTTATCCGGATGTAAAATTCATCTTGATTGACGGTATTCCTCATGCGGAAGAAGACCAAAATTATGAAAATCCGGTTGTAGCGGACAATACACAGTCCATTTTCTATGCTGAGCAGGAAGCGGGATTCCTTGCGGGATATGCGGCAGTAAAAGAAGGATACACAAAGCTTGGATTCATGGGCGGAATTGCAGTTCCGGCGGTTGTTAAATTCGGATACGGTTTTGTTCAAGGTGCTGAATATGCGGCGCAAGAGATGAAAATTGATAAAATCGATATCAAGTACAACTACACAGGCGGATTTGCAGCAACTCCTGAAGCACAGGCAAGAGCGGCGTCTTGGTACGAGAGCGGAACGGAAGTAATCTTTGCTTGCGGCGGTGCGGTAGGTAACTCCGTAATGGCGGCAGCGGAAGCGGCAGGTGGAAAGGTTATCGGTGTCGATGTTGACCAATCATCCGAGTCCGATACGGTAATGACATCATCCATGAAGATGCTTCAAAAATCTGTTTATGATGCAATCGCATCTTACTACAACGATTCATTCCAAGGCGGAAAGAGCGTTACGCTTACTGCGAAAGAAGGCGGCGTTGGACTTCCGATGGAAACAAGCAAGTTTACAAAGTTCACACAAAAAGATTACGATGCAATCTATCAGGAATTGGTAGACGGAAAAATTACTTTGGTTGCCGATGTTGATGAAAACAAAAAGCAAATCGCAGTAACGGAACTTCCGATTTCAATTGTATCCGTAGAAGAAATTTCATAATAAAAACAAACCCGAGTTTGCTCAACCGAGATGCTCGGGTTTTTTTGACTCTTAAATCACACTTGTAGCGATTGTGTTTTATAATCAAAGATGTTATACTCAATAAAAGGAGGAATTTGTCATGGATAGAACATCAGATATAATCGTGAGAGTGGAGTCCGATATAAAAAAAGAAGCTGAATTGGTGCTTGAACGATTGGGCATTCCTATGTCCAATGCAATTAACATGTTTTTAGAACAAATTGCTCTACAAAAAGAAATACCGTTTGAAATGAAATTGAGAAAAGAACCTGTTTCGTATAAATCGTTGACAAAAGAAGAATTTGATGCGGTGATTCACGAGGGACTGGATGATATAAAAAAAGGACGAGTATATTCAGTGCAACAGGTTGCTGAAGAAATGAAAAAGGACTTCGGGATATGAACTATCAAGTGAGTTATTCGGCTAAATCATTGGAAGACCTAAAAAGTCTTTATGAGTATATTGCTTTTGTTTTGCTTGCGCCTGATACGGCGAAAAAACAAGCGCAACGAATAATGGACAGTATCAGTTCTTTGAGTTTTATGCCCCAAAGGTACAAAATATATGAGGAAGCTCCATGGGATGAAATGGGCTTAAGATGTTTTCGTGTGGATAACTACATGATTTATTATCTTATATTTTTGGATATACAAACGGTTTATGTTGTTCGTGTTATTTATGGCGGGCGAGATATTAGGACACAGTTGCAGGAAATTCCGATAGACGATTTTTAATTCATTATCATTTGAAAGTGGAATTTTGGCATCATTGTTTTTTAACACAGTGAAAGTTTATCAATGAAATAATGAGCCCGAGTATGCTCGGGTTTTTTTGACCCATTTTTCTTAAATTTTGTCGGCAAAAGTTCGATAAATAATTGAAAAGGCATTCCAAAAATGCCAAAAAAATTGTAAAATATAAGTATTGCCGTTCGGCGAGGAAATGTTTTGTCAGACAGAAATGGAGAGATAATGAATTACCATATCGAAATGATTGATATTACGAAAGAATTTCCGGGAATAATTGCAAATGACAATATTACTTTACAAGTGGAAAAAGGTGAGATTCACGCTTTGCTCGGGGAAAACGGAGCGGGCAAATCGACCTTGATGAGTGTGTTGTTCGGGCTTTATCAACCGGAGAAGGGCGTAATTAAAAAAGACGGAGAGATTGTTAAAATTAACAATCCGAATGATGCCAATCGATTGGGGATTGGAATGGTTCACCAGCATTTTAAGTTGGTGGAAGATTTTACGGTGCTTGAGAATATCGTGCTTGGAGCGGAGACGGTGAATATGGGAATGCTCAAGATGGACGACGCACGCAAAAAAGTCGTCGAACTCAGCAAGCGATACAATCTGTCGATTGACCCCGATGCACGAATTGAAGATATTACGGTCGGGATGCAACAACGCGTTGAGATTTTGAAAATGTTGTATCGCGATAATGAGATTTTAATTTTTGACGAGCCGACGGCGGTGCTTACCGCGGCGGAAATCGATGAATTGATGGATATTATGCTCAGCTTGATAAAAGAGGGCAAGAGCATCATCTTTATCACGCATAAGCTCAATGAAATCAAGAAAGTTGCCAATCGTTGTACGGTTTTGCGTAAAGGAAAATATATCGGAACGGTCAATGTGGCGGACACTTCCAAAGAGGAATTGTCCAAGATGATGGTCGGCCGCAGCGTCAATTTGGAAATTGAGAAATCGCCTGCACAGGTTGGCGATGTCATTTTTGAAGTGAAGAATTTGACGGTCAAGTCCAAGACGACGAGCAAAAATGTGCTCAACGATGTCAGCTTCAAAGTACGAGCGGGAGAAATCGTAGCGATTGCGGGAATCGAGGGCAACGGACAATCGGAGCTGGTCTATGCGATTTCGGGATTGATGGATGTCGATAAGGGAGAGATTATTCTAAACGGCGAGCATTTTGAATCCAAGTCGATTCGCTATCGAAGCACGCATGGTTTGAGTCATATTCCGGAAGACAGACACAAATTCGGATTGGTGTTGGACTATTGCCTTGCGGAAAATATGATTTTGCAAACCTATTTTACCGACGAATTCCAGAAAAACGGCATTTTGAAAAAAGACAAGATGGTTCAATATGCCGAGCGTCTGATTAAGCAGTACGATGTACGAAGCGGACAGGGCTGCGACACGATTACGAGAAGTATGTCGGGCGGGAATCAGCAAAAAGCAATTATTGCACGAGAAATCGACAAAGATCCGAGCTTCCTGATCGCGGTTCAGCCGACACGGGGACTGGATGTCGGAGCGATTGAATATATCCACAAGCAATTGGTCAAGGTGCGTGACGACAAAAAAGCGGTCTTGCTCGTTTCACTTGAAATCGACGAGGTAATGAGCGTGAGCGACCGCATTATCGTTATTTACGAAGGCGAATTGGTCGGGGAATTTGACCCGAAAATGACGACGGTTGAAGAATTGGGTCTTTATATGTCGGGTTCCAAAAGGAGAGAGATGAATGAAAGCTAAGATAAAGAATTTTTTTGATGGTGGAGCATTTAACAGCTTTCTATCGTCATTTACCGCCATCATCATCGGATTGATTTTCGGATTGATTATTCTTTTCCTTTCCAATCCGTCCGAGGCGATGGAAGGATTTCAAATAATTTTGAAAGGCGGATTTTCAGGTGGGTTGAAAGGTCTGGGCGATACGCTCTATTTTGCGACGCCGCTCATTTTGACCGGATTGTCCGTCGGGTTTGCCTTTAAGACCGGCTTGTTCAACATCGGAGCGGCAGGTCAATTTATGGTGGGCGCATTTTTTGCGGTCTATGTCGGAATCGCATTTCCCGAGCTCGGCTCGCTACAATGGTTTGTTGCAATCATCGCGGGATTGATCGGAGGCGCGTTGTGGGGAATTATTCCGGGTGTGCTCAAAGCGTATCGAAATGTGCATGAAGTTATCGCGACCATTATGATGAACTACATCGGAATGTATCTGGTCAATATGACGGTTCGTAACAGCAGCGTGTTGTTCGACAATGTGCGAAATCAATCCAAATTGCCGAATGCGACGGCCATCATTCCGAAAATGGGATTAAACAAAATTTTTCCGGGCTCCAGCGTCAACGGCGGTTTTCTCATCGCCATCGTTGCCGTCATCGTGATTTATATTTTGTTGAACAAAACGACTTTCGGCTATGAGCTCAAGGCGGTCGGTTACAATCGTGATGCGAGCCGCTATGCCGGAATCAACGAGAAAAAGAGCATCATCATGTCGATGGCGATTTCGGGCGCATTGGCCGGACTTGGCGGGGCGTTGCTGCTTTTGGCAGGCGCGGGAAAACATCTGGAGGTTGTCGATATTTTGCCTGCCGAGGGATTTAACGGAATTCCGGTGGCATTGCTCGGAATGAGTCATCCGGTCGGCGTATTTTTGTCGGCGCTGTTCATTTCTCATTTGGGACGAGGAGGATTCTATCTTCAGCGTCTGAAATTCGTACCTGAAATCATTACGATTATCACGGCATCGATTGTGTATTTCAGCGCATTCTCGCTGGTAGTGAAAAACAATATCAATAAGATTCGACGAAAATTTGCGAAGGATAAGGACAAGCAAAACGCGAATCGTGAAATAGAAGAGACAAAAGATTTGGCAGAGGAGGGACGGTAATGAGCACGGTATTTTTCTTATTTCAACAGACGATGTTCTTCTCCATTCCTTTGCTGATTGTAGCGCTCGGCGGAATGTATTCCGAGCGTGGCGGTGTGGTTAATATCGCACTCGAAGGAATTATGGTTATGGGAGCTTTCTTCGGAATCTTCTTCATCAACTTCATGCAGGCGCAAAGTTTGATGTCCGGAAATGCATTGTTTTTGACCGCTTTACTTTTGGCGGGCATAATCGGCGGAATCTATTCCTTGCTCCATGCGTATGCGGCAATCAATATGAATGCGGATCAGGTTATCTCCGGTACCGCACTCAATATGTTCGCGCCGGCATTTGCAATTTATGCGGCGCGAATGATTCAAGGTGTTCAACAGGTACAATTCAGAAATGAGTTTCGAATTGCATCCGTTCCCGTCTTGGGAAATATTCCGGTAATCGGCGATTTGTTTTTCAAAAACACATATCTTTCAACCTTTATCGGATTCGGTATTTTAGCAATATCGGTGTTCGTGCTTTACAAAACGAGATTCGGTTTGCGTTTGAGAGCCTGCGGAGAGCATCCGGGAGCGGCGGATTCCGTCGGAATCAATGTTTACAAAATGCGTTATGCCGGCGTGTTCATCTCGGGAATCTTGGCGGGAATCGGCGGATTCGTATTCGTCGTACCGACTTCGACCAACTTCAACGCGGATGTGGCGGGCTACGGATTCTTAGCATTGGCGGTATTGATTTTCGGACAGTGGAAACCGATGAGAATTTTGGCTGCGGCATTTTTCTTCGGAATCGCCAAGACGATTGCGGCGACCTATGCCATCGTACCGTTTTTGGTAAATCTCGGCTTGCCGGATTATGTGTATAAGATGATACCATATATCGCGACCTTGATTTCGTTGGCATTCACTTCCAAGAAATCGAGTGCACCGAAGGCAGCGGGTCAGCCTTATGACAAAGGAGCAAGATAATGAGAATGTATGATTTGATATTCAAAAAGCGTCAGGGGCATGAGCTGAGCAAAGAAGAAATTGAGTTCTTCATTCGTGAATATACCGCCGGGAATATTCCGGACTATCAAGCATCGGCATTGCTGATGGCGATTTTTTTCCAAGATATGAATATTCGCGAGACGACTGATTTGACAATTGCAATGGCGCATTCGGGCGACATGGTGGATTTGTCCTCCATAGAAGGCGTGAAGGTCGATAAACATTCAACCGGCGGTGTGGGCGACAAGACAACCTTGGTTATCACACCGGTCGTAGCAAGTCTTGGTGTCAAAGTGGCGAAAATGTCCGGGCGCGGACTTGGACATACCGGCGGTACGGTTGATAAATTAGAATCCATTCCGGGATTGCGTACGGCATTTTCGATGGACGAGTTCTTTGAAATCGTGAATAGAACCGGCATTTCGGTCATCGGACAGTCCGGTAATTTGGCGCCGGCGGATAAAAAAATCTACGCGTTGCGCGATGTGACCGCGACCGTCGATAAGATGCCGCTCATCGCATCCAGTATTGTGAGCAAAAAATTGGCATCCGGTTCCGACGCCATCGTGCTCGATGTCAAATGCGGAACGGGAGCTTTTATGAAAGAGCCGGAGCAAGCTATTGAGCTCGCACAACTCATGGTAAGAACGGCGGAAAATGCCGGCAGAAAATGCGTGGCATTGGTGACAGACATGGATGTTCCGCTCGGCGAAAATGTCGGCAATGCACTCGAGGTCATCGAAGCGGTGGAAATTCTCAAAGGACAAGGACCGAAAGACCTTCGAGAAGAGTGTATCACGCTGGCATCCGAGATGCTCTATCTGGCGGGCAAAGGAAGTCATGACGAATGCAGACGGATGGCGGAAAAAGCACTTTCCGACGGCTCGGCGCTCGATAAATTAGCCGAGATGGTGGAAGCACAAGGTGGCGACAAACGATATATCTACGACACCGATTTGTTTGACAAAGCGAAATTCGTTCATGAAGTCAAAGCTGAAAAATCCGGTTACATTACTAAAATGGACACCGAAAAATGCGGAATCGCATCGCTGATTCTCGGCGCGGGGCGCAAAACGATGGATTCGGTTATCGATTTTGCAGCCGGTGTGAAAATCAAAAAGAAAATCGGAGATTATGTAGAAAAAGGCGATGTACTTGCCGTATTGTTTACCAATGATGAAAAAGCCGTTGCGGAATCCGAAGCGATGTATCAATCCGCCATCACAATCGACGAGCAAAAACCGGCGGAGCGATTGCAAGTTATCGCGCGAGTTGACAAAGACGGCGTAACAAGATATTAGATAAAGGACAAAATTTCGATTTGAAACTTGGATTTGTGATTTGGTTTCGAGAATCTGAAACCGAGATTCAGCTTTGCCGATTCGGTTCAGCAATTTGAAATTCAGGTTTCGACTTTCGATTTTGAAATCCGGATTTCAGAATTGGATCTCGGAATTTGATTTTAGAAATCTGTTTTCAGAAAACTTATTTTGAGATTTCATTTCGAGATTTGACTTTGTGAATTCGATTCAAAAAATGAACTGAAATTATACCGACCTCCAAAAGTTAGACAAACAAACGGAGGTCGGTTTTTTGCGGCTTTTGTTTTTGATGAAGGGAAAAATGAACGGATTAAGAACTCTATGACAATAGTTGAAGAGAATTGACTTGCTGTATCAAGGTGATATAATTATACCAAATCAAAATAACTTTTCAGATAAATATTTTGGCGTGTCAATTATTTGAAAGGAGAATTGAATTACAATGGAAATAATAAGTATTAAAAGAATTGACGGATACGATGATAAGCGATTTTCAGAAACAGCGTTATTTCAGCATGGAGGATATTTAGTCAATGGCTCTCCTTACGAGATTGAAATTATAGGACAAAAAACGGCAGTCGTAAGAGGAGCTGAGTCAAAATATTATTTTGACTTGATTGAAGCGTTTTTATTCCATGCGCCACATATCAGTTGTTTTATCGACAATGAAGGAATGATAATTTCTGAGAGAAATGAGCCGAAAGTATTTACTTTGAATATCAACGACATACAAGCGACACAATTCTTTGTCGATGAAGAAAAAAACGGCGGTAAGAACTTTTATTAAAGTAGAGAATGATATCGTTATACAAGTGATTCCACCCAAAGACAAATACATATCTTTGGATGGACATACTCGTCTTTATTTAGCTGTTCAAGAAGGGTTTCAAACGGTCAGAGCGCTTGTTTCTAATGCGGATGACAGCATCCGATGTTTTGTTGCTGAGGCGAAACGCCTTGGAGTAAATACACCGCACGATTTACAACTTCTTTCACATGAGAAATTTGAAATAAAATGGAATCAGTATTGCAATCGTATTTTGGGCAGAAAAAAATGAATGAAAATCTGAGAACAACGAAAAAGAACTGATGCATACAATTTTGTGATATTCATTGCCGGATTACAGAATGAACATCAGACTGAAGTGGAAAAATTGCTATAAGAGTGATATACTATTATCATTTATTAAGACGAACTTTTGAAGAGGTGTTAAAATGAGTGGGTTTTGGTTATTGCTATTATTCTTAATCGTAAGATTTGGTTTGCTGTCTATCATGAATAGAGACGCTATACGGCGAGCCGGATATTTTGCTCCAATACAAAAAAATGAAAAAGTAGCGTATTACATCTATCAAATATCGAATATAGCATTGTTTATATCCTTGATAGTGTCATCAGTAAAAATTGATTTTTCTCTTCAATTTTATTTAGGGTTAGCTCTCTTTATAGTAGGCATACTATTATGTGCAATTTCTGTTGTGTGCTTCGCTTTCCCGAATGATGAGGGGTTAAATGTCAATGGTATTTATAAATTCTCAAGAAATCCGATGTATGTAGCTTATTTTGTTTGTTTCTTAGGGATGTCGTTATTAACACGGTCTTTAATAATGTTGGTAATAGTGTTAATCTTTCAGATTTCGGCTCACCGGATTATTGTTTCGGAAGAGAGATGGTGTTTAGAAAAATTTGGAAAAAGTTATGAAGATTATATAAAGACGGTTCGCCGCTACATTTAAACAATTCCGGGTATCTAAGTCGATAATATAAGACGCAAGATAGCAAATTACGAAACGGTAAATCAAATCGGTTTACTGTTTTTTATTGCTTGGATTTTGTAAGAAATAAAAACATACATAGAAAAAAATCTTAATGGCGGAGAAAGAAATAGAGCAGTTACAAAACACAATAAGAAAGCTCATCAGTCAGTGGAAACAAGAGGAACGAAAAAAGAGCTCACGACTTTATGAAAAAGTATCAGAAAAACGAAGGGAGAAAAATACAAAGAAAATCACAACAACACGCCGGAACAACCTTTCAACTAAAGCTTTCCACTTTATAAAATATTTTCTCTTTTTTTATTGACAACTATTACGGATTATGATATATTACATATAACGATATATCTAAATTCGTAATAGAAAGGAGAAGGCATGGGTAGAACATCAAACAGCGGAGCTCTTACGGAATCTGTCTTTTACATTCTGATGTTACTTCATAAACCGGCTCACGGTTATGCTCTGATGAAAGACATCTCAGAAATGACAGGCGGGAGGGTAAATCTCGGAGCAGGTTCTCTCTACGGAGCATTTGACACTTTGCAAAAAAAAGGTTGGATCAAGGCAATGGATGAGAGTTCGCAGGACAGAAGGATCGAATATATTATCACGGATTTAGGGAAACAGTTTTTTGAAAAAGAGCTTATCCGTCTGGAAGAACTGTTGCAAAATGCAAAAAAAGTAAAGGAGGATACAAATGAAAACGAGCGTTAAAAAGACTTTTTTGGACATATCTAAGGAAGAACAATGGCTGAACGAGCAAGGTGACAAAGGGCTAATGCTTATAGGATATCATAGCGGCGAATATGAGTTTGAGGATGTTTCCCCGGTGAAGTATCAGTATAAGATCGATATTCCTGATTACACAGGTGGAAAGAAAAAGGAATA
>JAUNKE010000055.1 GCA_030532905.1 Peptostreptococcaceae bacterium | reverse complement strand
TACGGTGGTGTGAGAGGTCGGCTACTCAAATAATGGGTAGCCTCCTACTCGATTAGAAGCGGAATTTGCAATTAGTCTGCCGGTTTTACAACGGTCAACAGCATTTTGAATGATTTTTGTGCTTTGAGCGCATGACGAATATTTGCCGGCATGATGATATTTTCTCCCTTGTTTACGACATGGACTTTATCACCGATTGTAATTTCAGCGGTTCCGTCCAAGATATAAACCATGGCGTCTCCGGTGGAGGAATGTCCTCCGATTTCTTCTCCCTCATAAAGCGAGAACAGGGTCACGATTAAATCGGAGCGCTTGACCAAGGTGATACTCGCAACTTTGTTGGTTTCGTATTCGATTTGCTCCGCCATTTTGAAAACTTCCGCCATCGGCATGTGGCTGATAAAAGATTTGCTCATAATTTCCTCCGTTATTTAATACTGGTTTGCAGCATTTTGCAAGGCACAAGCGCCAGCAAAGAATGCTCGTCTTCCGGTTGTACTATAATTGTTTCATTTTCGTTCAGCATAAATTTTTTGCCTTCTACAACGACTTCCATCTGCCCTTCAAGCAGCGTGAACTGCTCGGTATTCGGCGTTTGTTCTTCGGTAATCGCTTCGTCTTTATCAAAGGAGAACAAAACGATTCGGATGTCGGGGGAGTCGCATAATGCCAAACTGATGACTCGGTTTTTCTTATAGTCTATCAGTTCGGGTAGTCGAAAGATGCTTCCTTTTTCTACATTTTTAAATCCTGCCATAATTTCCTCCTTGTTGCTCCTATCTTACAATGGATGTTTGCCAAATTCCATTGCCGTGGCAACGAAAAACTTTGTAACTTTTTCTTTACTTTTATCGGGTAAATTTATGATATAATGAAATGTCGGAATGAGTTTCAAATCGTATGGTCGAATGATAAAGAATTCAGCCCGAAACTCGACAGGTGTAGGATAAGTAAGGTAACGCAAACCCAAAGAAGCTCGGAATTGAAAATCTAATTCCAATCCCGCGCCGAATTTCGACAAATAGAATCCGAGAATCAAAATAAATTTAATACAGAAGACACAAACGGAATAGGGAGGGTTTATGAAGATTTTGATACTGACTTGCAAATTCGGTATGGGGCATTTTTCAGCATCCAAATCTATTCAACAAAAACTCATTGAGCATTATGACGGTATCAGCATCGGGGAGATTGATTTGAAAGATTATTATCAATCCAGTCCCAAAAAATTGGTGGTGGATTTTTGGCGCGAGCTCAAAAATTTGAAAATTAAATTTGATGATTTTGAATTTGAGTCGCCGAATACTTCGTCGGAGTGGTCAAATGAAATTCGGGAAATAAAAATTGTGGATATTTTCGAATTGGCGTATCCCGAGTATATTGATATTTTATACAAGGGCTACGGTTCCATCGTGGATAAGACGGCAAAGCTGATGAATTTTATCTACAAGCGCTCGGATGAGGTACCGCCTTCGGAGAGTAAAGCTTTAGAATTAATTTACAATCACATTTTGGGCAGCGTGACCAAGTTGTTGTTGAAGGAACAGCCCGATATTATTATTTCCGCGTTTTCGATTTGTTCTGAAATCATTTCAGATTACAAAGAGCATTCGAGAAGCAATATTCCGCTGGTTACGGTCATTACGGATATCCATGCGCATTCGACTTGGATAAATAAAAATACGGACTATTACTTGGTGGCGGTGGAAGAAACCAAAAGGACGCTGATGGAGAATTCCGTTCCGGAGTCTCAAATTAAAGTGGTCGGCATGCCGGTCAATCTAAAATTTGAAAGGCTGAAGCGATTGGATTTTCCAAAGGCGGAAAAAGAATCAGGCTCAAAACGAAAGCGGCTTCTGATAATGGGCGGCGGCTTGGGGCTTGTTCCGGCGGACATGGATTTTTATGATAAATTGTCGAAGGTGGAGGGGCTGGAAATCACTGTCGTTGCCGGACAGAACAAGAGCCTATATCGAAAGCTGAATCGACGCTTTGACAATATTCATGTGCTCGGATTTACCGATAAAGTGCAGGAATTGATGTTGGAATCGGATTTGTTGTTGTCCAAGTCGGGAGGTATTACAACATTTGAAGCCATTTATGCGCGACTGCCGATTGCGATATTCAAGCCTTTTTTGGCTCAGGAAATCAGCAATGCGGAATTCGTAGTGCAGAATAATCTCGGAATTTTATTGCCGTCGAAGATGAGCCATGCGGTTGACGATATCGACGAAGTGCTCAAATTGCTGTTTGATGATGAGCGTTTGGAATTGATGTGCGAAAATATGAATCGAGTGGTCAGCTCCATTCATGAAGACGGATTGATTGAAATTGTGGATTCTTTGCGCTCGGATTTGGAAAAAGAATATCAGGAATCCGGCGTAAAAGAAAGAATCAAATTGCTTTCGTAAGAATTTACGACCGCCTGAGATTTTTTCGGCGGCTCGGAGAAATCCCGCTTGATAGGGTGAAAATTTACAATAAGGAAGGAAAAGATATGAAAAAAATATGGATTGCGCTTGTTATAATTGTTATGAGTTTAATGGTGGCATGCACATCGCAAAAAAATGCGGAGAATACGCAGAATAACGAATCGGAAGCGCCGCAGGGTGAAGTGATTGCGATGACGGGTGACGAGCTGGTTACTCTGCTGGCCGATGAGAGTCAGGCGGGAGAGATTTTGCTGGTGGATGTGCGCCAGCCGGAAGAGTTTGCGTCGGGGCATATCGACTCCGCCATCAATATTCCTCTAGGCGAGGTGGAGTCGCAGCTGGAAACTTTTGAAGCTTTCAAAGACAAAAAAATCATTTTGTATTGCAATACGGGAAATCGAAGCGGACAGGCCGCGCAGCTTCTCGTGAATAACGGATTTGAAAAAATCTACAATGCGGACGGCGTCAAACAATTTGAATATGAATTGATAAAATAAAAGTTGAGACCTTAAGAGTTGAACCGACCCCAAAGTTAGAGCGGAAATCTAACGATTGGCGGTCGGTTTTTTAATGACGA
The DNA here is from genome assembly GCA_030532905.1 of Peptostreptococcaceae bacterium. Classification (GTDB taxonomy): domain Bacteria; phylum Bacillota; class Clostridia; order Peptostreptococcales; family Filifactoraceae; genus JAUNKE01. The sequence continues at coordinate 13,367 of JAUNKE010000055.1, read as the reverse complement.
ATCGCGTGGGCGACGGAGCGTATTTTTTAGGAAATTCAATTATCTGTCGAAGTTTTTTACGGATGGGCGATTTTTTCAGGGGTTTGTTGAAAAGAAATTTGAAAAAGGGGGTATTTTTTCAAAAATATAATTTTTTACAAAGAAATAAAAGAATAAAGCTTGATATATGTCAAAAATCCTAGTACAATAAAAGTACATTAACTAAGGGTTATTTTTTGGCGCTTGTCAGCATACATATTTGATAAAACTTAAAAAAAGCGTCAGAGAAACCACCATTTGTTTTAATTGCAAGATATTTCGACTTATAAATAGGGTTAGATTAAATCGTTGACGGAACTTTTGGATGTTTTAAAGTCAGGAGGTTATCTATGTGTTTAGCTTGCAAAGAAATGGATTTTTCGAGGCTTGATGAGATTATTGCACTTTCCGACAAACGCGAAGACTCGTTGATTGGGATTTTGCATAAGACGCAAGAGCATTACGGTTATGTTCCGCAAGAGGCGCAGGCTCATATCGCTGATGCTTTGAAAATTCCGGTATCAAAGGTCTATGGGGTGGTTACTTTTTATTCTTATTTTTTGGAAAAGCCGAGAGGAAAGTATCAAATTTCCGTTTGTTTGGGAACGGCTTGTTATGTAAAAGGCGCTCAGGATGTATTGAGCACCTTGGAAGAAGAATTGGGAATAAAATATGGCGAAACGACAAGCGATTTAATGTTTTCCATTGCGCAGACGAGATGTCTCGGGGATTGTAGCAATGCGCCGGTGATGATGGTCAATGATGAATTGTACGGCAATGTCATTCCGGCTGAAATACCTGCGATTATCGACAAGTATCGTGAGGAGGTGCGCAATGATTAGCTATGATGAATTAAGAACTTTGAGAGAGAAATCTCATGCGGAGCTGGCGGCTCGTCATCAAAACAGTGATGAGGTGGGCATCCGTAAGGACGGAACCTTTTATCTGAAAGGCGACTATTTTGAAAAGCAATTCCGAATCGCTCTTCGCAATTGCGGTATCATTGACCCTTATCGTATTGAGGATTATATCGCAACCGACGGATACAAGGCTTTGGCGGATTTGCTGGAGAAAAATATATCCGGAAAGCCGATTGTTGATGAAATGAAAAAATCGAATCTTCGCGGACGAGGCGGAGCTGGCTTTCCGACCGGTGCAAAATGGGAAGAGGCGCTGATACATGATGACATCCATAAGTATATCGTGTGTAATGCGGACGAAGGAGACCCCGGCGCTTTTATGGATCGCAGTATTTTGGAACTGGATCCTCATTCCGTCATAGAGGGAATGGCGATTGCGGCACTTGGTGTCGGCGGAGATAAAGGTTATATCTATGTGCGTGCGGAATATCCGACCGCTGTAAAGAGTTTGCGAAATGCGATTGCGCAAGCGGAAGAGATGGGGCTTCTCGGAAAAAATATCTTGGGAACGGATTTTTCTTTTGAGCTTGAAATCCGACTGGGCGCGGGAGCTTTCGTCTGTGGAGAGGCGACGGCGCTCATTGAATCCATTGAAGGCCATCGTGGAATGCCGAGAAATAAAGTTTATCGTACGGCGCATAAAGGACTTTTCCAAATGCCGACGGTTATCAATAATGTGGAAACTCTTGCCAATGTCGCGACCATTATGCGTAACGGTGCGGATTGGTTCCGAATGATAGGTACTGAAAAATCGCCGGGAACGAAAGTGTTTTCGGTTGTCGGAAAAGTGTTGAAGGCGGGTCTCGTGGAAGTTCCGATGGGAACCAGTCTGCGCTCCATCATCTATGATATTTCCGGCGGACTTAAAGAAGGGAAACAACTCAAAGCGGTTCAAACCGGCGGACCTTCGGGCGGTTGTATTCCGGCGGATTATATCGACAGTACGACGGTGGATTTTGAATCGCTCGCAAAAATCGGCTCGATTATGGGCTCCGGCGGAATGGTCGTCATTGATGAGGATGACTGTATGGTGGATATCGCAAGATTTTTCATGGACTTTACGGTTGAAGAATCCTGCGGAAAATGTACGCCTTGCCGCGTCGGCAACAAGAGAGTTTTGGAAATGCTTGAGCGTATCACGCATGGACAGGCTGAGAAGAAGGATTTGGTCTATTTGAAAGAGCTTTGTGAAGTGATTCGTGATACATCGCTTTGCGGACTCGGTCAGACGGCGACGAATCCGGTTTTATCGACGATGAAATATTTTGAGGATGAATATATGGCGCATGTGACGGACAAGAGATGTCATGCGTCGGTTTGCCGAAGCTTGTTGATTTATCTCATCGGAGACAGATGTATCGGTTGCGGTTTGTGTAAAGTGAATTGTCCGGTGCAATGTATCGACGGAGAGCGAAGACAGAAACATCATATTAACATCGAAAATTGCATTAAGTGCGGCACTTGTATGGAAAAATGTCCGGCAAATGCCATCACTCTACAATAGGAGGTTTCAGATGATAAATCTAGTGATAAATGGGACGCCGATTTGTGTTGAGGAAGGCACGACAATTTTGGAAGCGGCAAAGCAATTGAATATCAAAATACCGACTTTATGTAATTTTGACTTGGGCGATTTTCACATTACGAGTCAAAGCTCATCCTGTCGTGTTTGCGTTGTCGAAGAAGAAGGTAAGAGCAAGATGTTGACTGCCTGCTCGACCAATGCTAAAGAAGGAATGAAAATTCGAACCAACTCGCTTAGAGTCATCCGTGCTCGGCGCATGATGATTGAGTTGTTGTTGTCGGATCATCCGACCGATTGTTTGATATGCAGCAAGAACGGGAAATGTGAATTGCAATCTCTGGCGGCGGAATATAATATTCGTAGCATCCGCTATCCCGGAGAGCGTAGAGAAGAAACGATTGACAGAAGCTCACATTCCATCGTTCGCGATATGAATAAATGTATCTTGTGTAAGCGATGTGAAACGATGTGTAACGAAGTGCAGACGGTGGGCGCATTGACGGATGTCGGTCGCGGTTTTTCCACCGTAGTGGGAACATCTTTCAACAATCCGATGCATGAGACGGTATGTACTTTTTGCGGTCAATGTCTCGCGGTCTGTCCGACGGGCGCATTGTGCGAAGTGGACAATACGCAGGATGTTTGGGATGCGCTGGTTTCCCCGAAGACCGTAATCGTTCAGGTCGCGCCGGCGGTTCGAGTCGCCTTGGGCGAAGAATTCGATATGGAGCCGGGTACCATCGTGACGGGCAAGATGATCACCGCTTTGAAAAATATCGGTTTTGACTATGTGTTCGATACGAATTTTGCAGCGGATGTGACCATTGTTGAAGAGGCATCGGAATTTGCTCATCGATTCTTGCATGGCGGAACCATGCCGATACTTACCAGCTGCTGTCCGTCTTGGGTTAAATTTATAGAGCATAATTTCAGCGATATGCTGGATATTCCTTCTTCCTGTAAATCGCCGCATGAGATGTTCGGTTCGCTTGCCAAAACTTATTTTGCGGAAAAAATCGGCAAAAAACCGGAGGACATCGTTGTGGTTTCGGTGATGCCTTGCGTTGCCAAAAAATTTGAATCTAAAAGACCGGAGCTCAGCAACGAAGGTTTTTCGGATGTGGATATCGTAATTTCAACCAGAGAGTTGGCGCAGATGATACGAGAGCTCGCGCTGGATTTCAAAAATCTGGGCGAAGGTGATTTTGACAACTTTATGGGAGAATCCACCGGAGCGGGAACCATTTTCGGCTCGTCGGGCGGAGTGGCTGAGGCGGCGCTTCGTACGGCTTATGAAAAATTGACGGGCAATGAGTTGAAGGAAGTGGAGTTCCACGCTTTGCGCGGACTTTCCGGAATCAAAGAAGCGTCAGTGGAAATCAACGGCTCTACTGTCAATATTGCCGTAGCGAGCGGCTTGGGAAATGCGCGTAAACTGTTGAATGATGTAAAAGAAAATCGCAACAAATACCATCTGATTGAAATCATGGCTTGTCCGGGCGGCTGTATCGACGGCGGAGGACAACCTTTTATCAAAGGAGATACCTCCATCATTCGCAAACGAATGGCGGCGATTTATGACATCGATGCGAGAAAGGTCATTCGTAAATCGCATGAGAATCCGGAAGTGATTCAGCTGTATGACGAATTCTTGGGAGAGCCTTATGGTGAGAAAGCGCATCATTTGTTGCATACCGGATTTGTTCAGCGAAATGCTTATTGATAGAAAATAAAACCAATAGATCTCAAAAATAGCGTAACGATATCGGTTGCGCTATTTTTGTGGAAAATAACCACTTTAAGAAATTTGTAAGACTTTCGGTATTTTTTTTTAATGATTGCGGGTTATAATAGATATAGATAAAAGAGTCCTAAAGAAAGAGAAGCGTGGAAGGGAGGAAGTAGTGCACTGCATTACGAACACGAAATGAAAAACAGAGTCTTAGTGGTCGATGATGATAGAGAGATTGTAGATGCCATTGAAATTTATCTCAAGAACGAAGGAATGGAGATTGTAAAAGCTTACGATGGGATGCAGGCGCTCGAAATTATCGGAGAGCAGGAGATTGATTTAATTATCATGGATGTGATGATGCCGAAGATGGACGGTCTGCGGGCGACGATGAAAATTCGCGAGAGTAAGAATATACCGATTCTGGTTCTCTCTGCAAAATCGGAGGATACGGATAAGATTATCGGTCTGAATATCGGAGCGGACGACTATATTACAAAACCTTTTAATCCGTTGGAGCTGATTGCGAGAGTGAAATCTCATCTGCGCAGATACACTCGATTGGTGGATGGAACAACAACGGAGAAAAGTGAAAACAATGAGTTACGAACGGGTGATTTGGTGCTGAATTTGGACACTAAAGAGGCGACGGTTGGCGATGAAATCGTGAAACTCACACCGACCGAATATGGCATTTTGGAATTTTTGATGAAAAATCAGGGTAAAGTTTTTTCCATTGAACAAATCTACGAGACTGTATGGAATGAGCCGAGCTATAATTCGGATAATACCGTAGCGGTTCATATTCGACGAATTCGTGAAAAAATTGAAATCAATCCGAAGGAACCTCGTTATCTCAAAGTCGTATGGGGAATCGGATACAAGATTGAGAGGTATTAGGATGGATAGGGAAAAAGGTGCAAGAAGATATATCACGCTGGCAGTTGCTTTTGTCAGCGCGTTGGTACTTATCAATGCGAGCTATCGATTGATTCAAACTGCAAGCATTTTTCAAAAAGGATTTTATCAAAGCAACCGATTTGCAATGGGGTTGGGTGAAGTGTTGTCGCTTGTCGGCGATATAATCAATGAATCCGACTTGGTATATAATAAGGAAACAAAATCCTACGAATTGAGCGAGGAATATCAAATTGATAATGCCGAGACGATGGATGCGCGTATCGACGAGTTTGTGCGATTCAAAGAGGATCGGCTGGAGTCCATATCGGACAGCAGGTATATTGAGAGTCTTGGCGCGCGTGCAAAAAAAGAAAATGAAAAAGAAATCGAGCAAATCAAGGAAGATATCAAAAATGCGGAAGAAATTGTAACGAAGGGAATTGTAGAAAGTAAAAGAAAAGAGCTGAGCGATTCACAGGAAAAATTGCGAGATCGCAAATATCTGTCGCTTCAAATCATTAAAGGCAATGAGGTGATTTATAAGCAGGGAGATGAAAAGGAGCTTGGAGAAGTTCTCAAACTCAAAGAGAGAGATGTTGAAACAAGTGGCACAGGCGAATCTGCCGCCGAAAGTAAAGGGAAAATGAATGTCGGAGAATTTGTCAGCGATAATGTCTATCATTTAATGATAACGGATTTGGGCAGCAGTCAAGAAGGTTTAGTTGCGGTAGATGATAAGGGGATGGTTTTTCCGATTGATTTTGATGATGAATGGAATCTGAAATATGAAAAAATAAATGAGTTTGGAGAAAGAGTAAAGGCGGAGCAATATCAAGTGTTACTCGCGGTCAAGGGAGATCCGAGCCGTTTTGCAACAAGCGACCGATTCGGCGCTTTGTACTCAATGTTCCAAAAAGACTTGGCTAAACGGGCGCTTTACTATGGGCTACGCATGGCGGCTGCTTTGGCGGTACTCTACTATCTATTCGTCGTGGAGCGAAAAAAACAAAAATTGCAACGGGAAGGAATCAGCATGGATAATCAGACCTTGGGGAAAGTAAATGAGATGATTGAAGACAAAAATATTGAAAAAGTCTTCGATAAAATCACTTTCTATATTTCAAAATTGAAATTGGAGCCGAAAGTTTTTCTGTTTTTTATCGCCTGGAATGCTTTGGATGATTTTAGCCGGTGGCGAAGGATCATCGATGATGTGGGCGGTACGATTCGCTCGCTGATTCTTGTCGGCATCGGCATCATCATTTTCGTGGATTTTCTGAAGGCGGATAAAGACGCTTATATCCGTAACAGCTATTGGCATGAATGGAAAGAGAGTCGTCGCATAAAAAGATTTGCCGGACTTGCGAAAGGAACGGAATATATTTTCGACTCGATTGGCATGGTCGGAACTTTGATTGTGCTATGTTTCATCATGGGTGTCGTCACTTACGGTGAATTTGATTTGTATCTGTTTGCATCGCTCTTCGGCGGGCTCTACATTCTCATTATGGTATCTCGCTTGCGAGCTAAGTTGATGAATGAGCGGGTGGCTTATATTGACGAGATTTCGGATTGCGTTCAAAAAATGATGGACGGCGATATGCTCATCAATATTCCGGAGCGAGACCAGCCTTTCGGGGATCTGGCGAGAAATATCAATAAGATGAAGATGGGCTACGGAACGGCGGTGGAGCAGCAGGTCAAGAGCGAGCGCATGAAGACCGAGCTGATTACCAATGTATCGCATGATTTGAAAACGCCGCTCACATCGATTATCAATTATATCGACCTGCTTAAAAAAGAAAATATCGAGCCGGAATATGCGCAGGACTATGTAAAAATTTTGGAGCAAAAATCTCAAAAACTCAATATGTTGATTCAGGATCTTTTTGAAGTATCCCGAGCGGCGAGCGGTGATGTGTCGCTTCATTTGGAGCGTTTGGATGTCGGTCAGCTTCTGCAACAGACCTTGGCGGAGATGGACGGAAAGATTAAAGATTCGGGACTGGATTTTGTAGTCAATATTCCGAGTGAGCCGATTTATGTCATTGCCGACGGGAAAAAATTGCATCGGATTTTCGACAATCTGATTATCAATGCGCTCAAATACTCGCTCAAAGGAACGCGAGTGTATATTGATTTTGTGCACAACGGCTATGTCAAATTGTCGATGAAAAATATATCCAACTATGAGATGAACTTTAGTCAGGATGAGATTGTCCAGCGATTTATTCGAGCGGACAAAGCAAGAAGCAGCGAAGGCAGCGGACTCGGATTGGCGATTGCGAAAAGCTTTGTCGATTTGATGAATATGGATATGCAAATTTCCACCGACGGGGATTTGTTCAAGGTGGAGATTACGATGGAGATTGCTCGGTAGAAAGGAATAATATGGGAGGAATCGTTGTAGTTTTACTGCTTTTCTTCGGCGCTCTTTTATGGCGCGGTGCTCGTGAAATTCCCGAGACCAATGTCGGAGAAATGAGTATGCGGATTGTAGGCATAGTATTGATAATGGTGGCGTTGGCATTTATTTTGTTCTATGTGGGAACCAACGGGCTTCGATATATTTTTGCGTAATTTTTGCCACAATTCTGATGAAAACTTGACGCAATTTGAAGGAGATTTTTCGTAAAAGGCTAAAGTATAATGGTCTCAAGATAACAATCCGATTCGATTACGAAAAGTTTGAAAGGAATGGTGAAATATGAAAAGAGCAAGTGCATTGGTAATGGCGGGAATATTGGCGTCAGGTTTGGCGTTTGGCGGAGCGGTTATTCAAGGGAATGCCGAGAATTCAAAATCCGCTTCGGAAATAGAAATCACCGCATACAATGAGGATGTGGATAATATGATTTTAGACGATATGATAGCATTTCCCGATATCGAAGAAGAGATTAAAGGATATGATTTCCTAACGGAAGATGAAAAAGCATTGATTATTCAAAGTGAAAAAGAAGCTTTGCCGCATTATGAGGAAGCGGAGAAGATTTTTCAAGAGATTGAGAAAATCAGCGAACCCATCGCCCGAAAATATGACAAAGCAACCGCGGAATATGACCGCATCGCTTTGGAAACTCAAAAACTTTGGGACAAAATGTTTGAATTCTGGTCAAACTCATCTTATGAGGTGTTTGACAATTTGAGCAATCGAGAGCTTATCAATCGTTCGAATACAATCACCGAGGAAGAAAAGGCTCAGTTGCTCCAAGCGGAAGATCGTTTGGACGAGCTCAATGAGGAGCTGAACAAGATGTATGATGAAATTGACGCGGCAACGGCAGACTTGCAAGCCGAACTTGAGAAATGCTACGAGAAAGCGGATGCGGCTTTGAGCAAAGCCGATGCCGTTTGGGATAAGATTTATGACCATATCGGAGCAACTATGCCGGCGGATGCAATTTTATACTAGCATTCAACTCGAAATATAGATTGAAACCCATCTCCTATTTTTTATCACAAAGCACCGTTCTTTTTGCAGGGCGGTGTTTTTGTGTTGAAAAACCATTGTGAATTTTATCGGGCTTTGAGCATAAAATGGTTACAAAAAGTTGACAAAACACTCATTCGTATTGACTTTGAAACGATTAGAGAATACAATTTTTACAGGTGGGAATAGAAAAGGAGAGAGCAAATGAATTTTGATAAATGGGATGATGAATTGGAAGAAGTGAGCGAAGCGGATTTTCGTTTTGCGCAAAGGATGCGAATTGTCGCGATTATTTTATTTATGGTGATAAGTGTTCTGCTGGTTTCTTGTATGAAAAAGGAGCCGGAAGGTGCGGCGGACTATGCTTTTTATGTGAAGGACGGGGAGATTTTCTACACGCAGTTGAGCAATATCGAGCCGAAGCAGCTGACCGAGAATATGAGCGAATCCGACAATCCGGACGAGTGGGACAGGGCGATTTTCAACACCGCCGTTGCGAATGATGTCGTGATTTTTCCGGATTTTATGAAAGAGGGAAGCGGCAGTGTTGATTTGTACTATCGTGAGCTGGAGAATCCGGATGCTAAAAATCAAAAATTGGCGGAGAAATGCTCTATTCAGAAACTGGCACCCAAGACACCGGTGCTCTATTACGAAAAAGAGGTGAGCGACGGCATCGAGCTGTTTGAATGGGATTTTGAAAAATCCGCTTTGGTTGCTGAAAACCCGGAACATATTCTGTATGCTAAGGATGGGAAAAGCATTGTGTTTTTATATAATAAGGAATTGTTTCTGAAACAGACGGGGAAAGAAAGAGAAAAACTCGACAGCGATGTGGCATATCTTTGGTTTGCCAATTCAGATTTGAGCCGAATTTTTTATGCGAAAAATGACGGTTCGCTTTACCAAATATCCGACGGGGCTGTGCAGATGATTGCGGAAGATACATATTATATTTTGTTTTATGAGGCCGGTGACGGTTATTATCTGACGAAAAGAGAAGAGCCGAAGTTTATCGATGTGCTCGAGGATGATATTCCGGCGGAGAAATCAAAGGATGCTTTGCGACAAGAGATTCGTGAGACAAAGGAAGATGCCGTCGATATTTATGATTTGTGGTATTATGACGGCGAAAAATCCGTCAAGCTGGATGAGAATTTCGTGCTTTGGAAAAACTCCAAGCCGCAATATGATTTATCGGGCTATCCTTTGCCGAAGAGATCCGGCTTGATTTTTGAGTCCTATAATGCTGAAAACTTCGGTAAAATCAAATTGTCGGAAGTGGATTCCTTGCGAGAGTTGGAGGGGAAAATCTATACTCACTTGCATGAAACGGCGGATATTTATGCTACGCGTAAGGCGAACATTCGCTTGGCGAATGAAGTCAAAGGAGCTAAAGTCTATGTGGACTACGACGGAAAAGGTATCGATTTGTATAAAGATCCTAACCGCGAAAATTTTGCCGCAGATTTCTATCGAATGAATTTCGGGGAAGAGGTGGTGGAGGAAACCCGATTTGTTGCCGAGCAAGTGATGATAGGCAGCGCTTTTTCGGATCTCGAGGGCTATGACGGTTATATGTTGCATGGCAAATTCGAGTTTGGAGATGACCTATATATCGACGGGAAGAAGGTGGATGAAAATGTAGAATCCGTTTATTCTTATTCGCCATCTGCAAAAAAAGACTTGCTCTATGTAAGTGATTTGGACAGGGATAATTTTACGAAGACGCTCAAGTTGTATCAAGACGGCAAAGTCAGAATCATCGATGAGCATGTGGGCGAAATTACCGTATTTAAATCCGCGCTGTTGTACTTAAAAAAGGAAAAGCCGTCGGCAAATGGAGAAACATTATATTATTATGACGGGGAGCGGAGTCATCGAATAGACGACGAGGTATCTTCCATTGTGAAGCTGATGCATTTTTATCCTTTTGACTGATTATGAAGGAGAAACGAAAATGAAAAGTAAAAAAGGACGGTTTGCGGCAAAAAAATTTGTCGCTCTTTTCGGTGTGCTCTTACTGGGAATCAATTTTTCCGCCTGCAAACAGCAGGCTGAGGTTGAGCAACCGACTCGAGATTATGTGGTGTATATGAAAAATGGAGAGCTTTTTTATTCCAAGCTGGATAAAATTGAGCCCAAGCAATTGACCGAGCATTTCTCCGATGACGAGAACGCTCGTTGGAGCAGACATCGCTACGGAAATATGCGCATCGATTACGGATCGATTCTGTTTTCAAGCAATCCGCCGATGAGGACGCATGAATATTATCTGTACGAAGATCTGTATTATCGCAACCTTGAAAAAGATGACTCGCAAAATGAGTTGGTGGATGTAAATATCCGAAGCTACCGCTTATTGCCAAACGACAACGTTGTTTACGAAAAAGAGGATGCGCTCTATCTTTGGCAAAACAAAGAAAGCAGACTGCTGGCAGAGAATATCAAGGAGTATGAAGTTTCAAAAGACGGCCAAAAAGTGATCTACATCGATAAGAAAGGAAATCTCTGTTTAAGAGAAGCGGCAAAGGATAAGGAGGAGCTTCTGGAAGAAAATGTCGAGTGGATCGATATGGTTCTTCGTGATTTCAGTGAAGTGGCCTTTACAAAAAAAGAGCAGGGAAAAGAAATTTTGTACCGAAAAACAATCGGTAAAGAAGCGGAGCGTCTCGGTGAAAACTCTTATGGGTATCATATTGTTGATGAGCGCGACCGACATTATTTATATATCCAAAAAAGAGCTTTACCTCTTGGGGAATTTGTTGAAAGTGATGTAAAAAACGGACTTGTTGAGCAAATTAAGCGGTTGGATGATAAATATCAGGTCACGCTGTATGACCTTTGGTATTTTGACGAAAATATTTTTAGTAAAATCGATGGCGAATTTTTGCGATGGCAAAGAAGTTTGGAGGAGAATGGCGGATATAATGACAAGGACTTTTTACTTTTCAACACTGAGGGTTTTGAAAAACCGAAGCTGTCCGATTTTGAAACGCTAAATGACATCCACTATGCAGTACATGAAGGCTTGTCCAAATCATCGACACAATACTTGTTTATGAACGACAGATTGTTTTTTGATAAAGAGGTGGATTTGCAATATGTGAAGGTTAATCGAGCGGGCGACAGAGTCCGATATTACAAAAATATTCACGGAGGAGTCGGCGACCTGTATGAGCGGGTGATGAAAAACAAAGAATTGGGTGAAGAAAAATTGCTGGCATCCGGAATTGATTTAGGAACTCGGTTTATTTCGTCGGTGGAGGATTTGTCCATTTATCTGTCGAAGAGTGGGAAAGAGTATGCGCTCTATGCGAAAGGCGAAAAAGTGGACGAAGGAATCGGTGAATATATCGCAGTGACTCATGGGTCGGAGCCGAGACTTTATTATTCGCCGCCTCTTACGAATGCCGCATATAGCGTAAAAATGTATGAAAACGGACAGGTTCAAACCGTCAACGAATCGGTGAAAGCGCATAGTATCACGCCTTTAGGAAATTTTTTATATATCAGCGACTGGGATGACAGCAAGGGAAAGGGAGTTTTATATTACTTTGACGGCAAAACGAGCCAAAAAGTCGATGAGCATGTCAGCGATATTGTAAGCGCCGAAGAAATTCCGTGGGGCTGGGGTTGGTAGATGTTCAAATTTCATTTCTTCAAACGGTTTTTGAGATTTTATCATAGTTTTATTTGCCGATGTTTTATTATCAACGGAAAATCGATGAGACTTGACTATCTCGATGATATTTGAAGCTGAAAGTAAAATTGAGAAAAGCTACAAATTCTTATTGAGCGCTTCACATGAAGGGAGATATCATCCGAAGTAAGAATCCCGAAATTATTTCAGGATCTTACAAAGAGATCTTGTCTATAGATTAATAAATAAACCTTTTTGATTAAAAATTTCAAAAAGGTTTATTATTTTTTTGCTTTTTTATCGTAAGTATGTTATTATTTTTTTGTAAAATAATAACATAGGGAGGAGTGGTTCGATTGTTTAAAAATGATGCTCGCGCTTTTTCGCATGTTTTTTTAAATCAACTTGCAAATCGAGCGTGTGAAATTCAGCGCCACAATGAATCGGCGCGCGATATTATATTCTCCAAAGGAGATAAAGGTCAAGATATTGTAACTGAATCGGATTTAGAAAATGAAAAAATGCTTCGGAAGATGCTTGTGGAAGAGATTCCGGATATTGCATTTATTTATGGAGAAGAGAATGGCTATGAGGCCGTATCGGATGGAGATTTCGGGGCTCTGATAGATCCCATTGACGGGACAAGAGCTTATGCGGCGGGATTTTTTTATTCCGGAATCTCGGTTGCATTTGTTAATCCGGAGGGTAGAACCATCGCGGGATTTATTGTTCTGATTAACAACCAAAGCCATAAAGATTATTCCGTTTGGACTTTTGACGGGAACAGCGCTCAGAAAAATGGAGTATTATTTAATTCGTTACCTGACAATAAAAAGATAGAGGAATCTTGTATAAGTGTTACAAATGTAGCATCTTTTGGAGAAGAAGATCGAGCTATGGCATCGAGAATATTTAAGTTGATTGCAGATAGAGCTCGAGGCCCTCTTTCATTATGCTCGGGAGCGGCGGAGGGGATAGCTGTCATCGAAGGAATGTTTCAGGGCTTTATAAATATCAGTCGTCAAGATTATGTTAGTCATCCGGTAGCCATTGAGATAGCCAAATGCTTGGGTCTTTATGTAAGGCATGTTTTTAATAAGGATTCGGAGTTTGCGATTGAAATTGACAGAAGAGAAAAATTGATAAGAGCGCGCGGGGATATGACTCTTGTCATTACATTGATGTCAATCAAAGAAGAT
>JAUNKE010000132.1 GCA_030532905.1 Peptostreptococcaceae bacterium | reverse complement strand
GATAAAACCAAAAGATAAAACTGAACTGGAAATCCAATTAAAAAATCATATCAGAGAAGGACATATATAAAGGAAGGGTCACAAAATAAACAAAAAGGTTGAAAGTGTATTGAAAGTGGAAGAAATTAAAAACCCGTATTCAAAATACGGGCTTAACAAGTTCGGTTCTCATCGATTATAAAAAGCAAGAATCTCCAATTTCGACAGACATCAAATCGTAGAATTCAACATCCGTATCGAAATAAAATACCGTTCAAAATCATTGTTTCAAAATCCCGCTACGCTTTTTTTGCGGAAGCAAATTTTTTGCGCAATCTCAAAACCGCGTAGGATAAAAAGACGATGGAGTAGCACGCGGCTGTCACATAGTTTCGTCGATTTTCAAATCCGAGATATGCCGTCAAAATCTGTCCGTAAATCATCGCGTAGAACAGATAGGAATAGGATTGTAATTTTTTCCAAGCCGCCGGTTTCATTTTCCTGCGGACGGATTTGAAAGAAGTTACAAAAAGCGGAATCAGAAGTGACACCGCTACGATTCCGAAAACGCTGAGCAGAATCGTCGGCAAATTGATATTCGGGGAATCGCTGCCCAATATGCGCATCCAATTTTTGATGGAATGATAAGCATACATCACATTGTGCGGAAACATAAAAAAGCAGGCGATAATCGAAAGCTCCGCACGAATCGAGCGGATTTTTTTCGAGTAATCCCATCGAGCGTTGAGCGCGCCCACATACATCACGACTGAAATCAGAGCCGTTCCCAAAATTCCGCGCGATAAGACGGATTCCAAACTGCCCATTGTGCCCTGCAATCGAATCGTGTTTTTAAGCAAATAAATTTGTAATGCAATATCGGCAACGGCGATTCCTGCGGACAGAATATATAATTTATTGCTGTTTTTGCGAATAAAATCCGTTCCGTAATAAGAAAGGACGGTTGCCAAAATGAATAATGATAGAAAAATCATAAGCTCTCCTTCTAAAAAATAAACTCACCTGGTATCATTATACATTAAATCAAGTAGTTGTCAACTATCAAAGGTTTGTTTTTGATAACGCTGCTTAAAAAAACACAAAAAATCTATATTTTATTTTATGATTTGTGATATAATATGCGGGAGCGGGAACAACTATTACGAATTATAATGATTCCGAAATGCAAAGCGATGGGGGAGCTGCTGCGTGATTTGTTCCGCGAAGGGTAGATTTTGATTATCAGATAGGAGTGTAAAAATGAAGTATTCAAAAGCTAAAAAAATTGCAGCCTTGTTGCTTGCGGGAATGATCGTTTTGGCGGGATGTGGAGCGAAAGAGCAATCCACCAATGAGCAGGCGCCAAATACAGCTACGGAAAATCAGCAGAAACCGGAAGAAAAGCCGGAGCAAAAGCCGGAGGAAAAGAAAGAAGAGAAAAAAGAAGAAAAGAGCGAGCCGGCAAAGACGGAAGACAAAAAACAGGAGCCGAAAAAATAAGAAAAGAAAGAAGAAGTAAAAAAAGAAACGCCGAAAAAAGAAGAAACCAAAAAAGAGGAAGTAAAGAA
>JAUNKE010000054.1 GCA_030532905.1 Peptostreptococcaceae bacterium | reverse complement strand
GACTAACTTCTACTTTGACTCCCGCCAAGTGGAAATTACTTTTTCACTTTAGGATATTTCATTTTAACGAACAATTTCCGTAAAACAGGTTGAAAATTGCGCTCAGCTGTGGTATTATCTACTAAGATGCATAATGATTTTTTGAAAAGAGTGGGACGACGCCCACTCTTTCGTTTTGAGGAGGAGCGATGGCGAACAAGACGGAACAGTTGGTAGAGGAGCTGGTGCAAGGCATTCTGCCGGAAGAATATGAATTGGTGGATACCGAATATGTCAAAGAAGGCAGCGAATGGTATTTACGAATTTTTGTGGATAGGAAAGCGGAAGATGAGCGAATCAGCTTGCAGGATTGTCAACTGCTTTCGGGCATAATCAATGAATTGATGGATAAAGAAGATCCGATTAAAGAACATTATATGCTTGAAATTTCTTCGCCGGGGCTGGATCGAGCCCTTAAAAAAGAGCGCGACTTTGTTCGAGAAAAAGGAAAAGAAGTGGAGCTGAAGTTATACAAGTCGCAAGACGGACGCAAAGAATATGACGGAAAGCTCATCGGGTTGACATCGGATGATAAGGTGCAACTTGAAATGAATGGTAAACAAATTGAATTTGACAGGAAAGATATTGCTATTATTCGTCTAAAAGTCATTTTTTAGATGAGAATATAGCTTTCGAATAGAGATAAGGAGGTAATATTAAAAATGAACGCTGATTTTATAACCGCGTTGAATCAGATTGAAAAGGAAAAGGGAATTAGCAAAGACATTATTATTGAAGCCGTGGAAAATGCACTTGTAAACGCGTATAAAAAGAATTTCGGAGCGACGAATAATGTTCGTGTGATTATTGACCGTGACAAAGGAGATATCCGAGTTTACACATCCAAGCATGTGGTGAACAAGCGAGAGATCGATCTGCTCGATGGCGAAATTTCCCTGGAAGGTGCACAGGAAATCGATATGGGCTATCAAGTGGGCGATGTGGTCGAAGAGGAAGTTACGCCGAAGAACTTCGGTCGAGTTGCGGCGCAAACCGCGAGGCAGATGGTCGTTCAAAAAATCAAAGAAGCCAGTCGAGATATTGTCTATGAGGAATTTTCTTTAATCAAATCTGAGATTCTAAACGGAGAAGTCGTGAGACGAATCGGCACTTCGCCGCGCCCAAATGTTTTAGTGAGTTTGAGCATGCGAGGAGCTAAAGGGCAACTGATCGAAACCGAAGCGCTTTTACCGGCGCAGGAGCAGATGCCGACCGAAGATTATCCCCTTAATGCAAGAAGAACCGTTTATGTGTCTGAAGTAAAAACGAAAAACGGAGTTCCGGAGATTATTGTTTCAAGAGCTCATGCGGGGCTTGTGAAAAGACTGTTTGAACGAGAAGTTCCTGAAATTCAGGAAGGGTTGGTACAAATCAAGTCGGTAGCAAGAGAGGCGGGCTCCAGAACGAAGATGTCCGTGTTGTCCGTGGATGAAGATATTGATGCCATTGGAGCATGTGTCGGACAAAAAGGGCAACGAGTGGCAGCCATTGTCGATGAGCTGAAAGGTGAAAAAATCGACATCATCGAATACTCCGATGATCCGGTGGAGTACATCTCAAGCGCACTCAGTCCGGCAAAAGTAGTCAGTGTGGAAGTGGATGAAGAAGAACATTCCGCATTGGTAATCGTGCCGGAATATCAACTGTCGCTGGCGATTGGAAAAGAAGGTCAGAACGCAAGACTTGCGGCAAAATTGACCGGATGGAAAATTGATATCAAAAGCGAGCAGGAAAATATATAGCAACGGATAGGAGGGAATATGGCTCAGGTTGTAAAGCAAAGAAAAATTCCGCAACGAAAATGTGTCGCTTGCGGAGAGCATGGCGATAAAAAACAGCTGATGCGAATTGTTAAGACCAAAGAAGGTGAAATATTTCTGGATCCGACAGGCAAAGCGAACGGTCGTGGTACCTATGTCCACTTATCCGATGAATGCATTGAAAAAAGCGTGAAGAGCAAAGCGATAGAGCGAAGTTTCAAAACGGCGGTGCCGAAAGAAATCTACGATTTGCTGAAGGAGGAGTTGGCAAAAGTTGAAAAATAAACTGATGACGATGCTTGGTTTTGCAAAAAAATCAGGCAAACTTGCATCGGGAGAGGGAATCACTCTCGAGAACATAAAAAAAAATAAAGCGCTGGTTGTTGTGTTGGCGAACGATGCTTCCGACAATACGGCGAAAAGAATAAAAGATAAAGCGAAGTATCGAGATATTTTGGTAATAGAAATGCTTAGCAGAAAAGAAATTGGACAGGCAACGGGAGTTGGTGAGCGAGTGGTCGTTTCCATCGCTGACGAAGGTTTTGCCAATAGCATAAAGACCATAGTGGGAGGTAATATGCATGAAGAAAATACGAATATATGAACTTGCGAAGGACTTGAGTATGCCGGCGAAAGATTTGGTAGAAATGCTGAACGGTTTGGGTTTTAATCTTGAAACTCACATGGCGGCGGTGACGGAAGCGGAGGCGCAGCAGATGATGCACAAGCTTGCCGAAGCGAGCAGGCAGAAAATGCATACCAAGCCGAAGGAAGCGCCCGTCAAGTCGGAGCAGGTAAATACGGTTTCGGAAAAGAAGAACGAAGAAAAGACGGAAGAAAAGAAAAAAGAATCAAAGGAACAACCGAAGGAAGAAAAGCAAATATCCCGAGATAACAGTCAGCCGGAAAAGGCGGGACAGAAAGAAAAGGAGAAATCAAAGAATTTGGTTCAAGAGCGAAAACAATCGGAGAAGACAAACAAGCCGGAGAAAACGGATAAAGAACAAAGACCGAAGAGCTCGGCTCAGGGAAGAGATGACAGAAAACCGCGAGAGCATCAAGGAGATCGCCGACCGCGTGAGCACCAAGGCGATAGGAGAAATCAGCAAGGTGAGAAAAAGGGCGGCTATCAGGGAAAACAACAGGGTGACAAAAAGTCCTTCCAGAAAGGTGACAAGCAATTCGGACAAAAAAGAGATTTCCAAGGAGCAAAAGATAAGGATTCCGATGAAAGAAGACCGGCGAGAAGAGATTTTAAGAGAGACAGCAAAAGCGATCCGACTAAAGAGGAGCTGAGCGTTCAGATTAAAAAGGAAGAAAAACGCAAAGAGCTTAAAATCGAAGAAAAGAAAAAGCAAAAAGATAAGAAAAAGGTCGATAATCGATTTGAGTCGGGAGAAGTAAAATATCAGCGCCGAGATTTGAGCAAAAAAACGCATAACAAAAAGAAAAAAGACAAAACAAAACACAATGTCGTCGAGGAAGAAGTTCAAGTATTTGACGGCAGCATCGAAGACGGAATGTTTGTCATAGGCGAAGACATCACGGTCGGAAAATTGGCGGAGATTTTGAAAGTGCAAGCCACCGATGTCATTATGAAGCTGATGAAAATGGGCATCATGGCAAGCATCAATCAGGATATCCGATTTGAAACCGCGGAGAAAATTGCGGCGGAGTACGATATTATTTTGATGCAACAGGAAGTGGAAGAAGAAGATATCTTTGAAATGGAAATCGAAGAAGATAATCCGGAAGATTTGTTGCCGAGAGCGCCAATCGTTACCGTTATGGGCCATGTTGACCATGGTAAAACGACTTTGCTGGATACTATTCGAAGTACGGGCGTCGCTTTGAAAGAGGCGGGCGGAATCACGCAGCATATCGGAGCATCCGAGGTTGTAATCAACGGACAAAAAATTGTATTTTTGGATACACCGGGTCATGAGGCTTTTACCGAAATGCGTGCTCGAGGAGCAAAGGTGACCGATATTGCGATTGTTGTAGTTGCCGCGGATGACGGCATCATGCCGCAGACGGTTGAAGCAATCAATCATGTGAAGGCGGCGGGCGTTCCGATGATTATCGCCATCAACAAAATCGACAAGCCGACGGCGAATATCGAGCGAGTTCGTCAAGAGCTTTCCGGCTATGATGTGCTGGTGGAGAGCTGGGGCGGCGATGTTATCGATGCGCCGGTTTCCGCAAAAGCGGGCGACGGAATCGAGAATCTCCTGAACATGGTACTGTTGGTTGCCGAAGTTGAAGAACTGAAAGCGAATCCGAATCGTCGAGCGGTCGGCTCCGTAATCGAATCCAATTTGGACAAAGGTCGCGGCGCGGTTGCTACCATTCTTGTTCAAAACGGAACATTGAAGGTCGGGGATGCGGTCGTTGCGGGAGCTTCTTATGGTAAAGTCCGTGCGATGATCAATTCCAAAGGAAATAAGACCGGAAAAGCGGGTCCTTCGACAGCGGTTGAAATTTTAGGACTGAGCGAAGTGCCGAATGCGGGAGACCCTTTTGTAGCGGTTGAGAGCGACAAGGTTGCCAGAGAAATTGCGGAAAAACGAAAAGAAAAAATTCGAGAAGATTTCATGAGAGCGACTTCAAAAATCCATTTGGAAGACTTGTTCACTCATCTGCAAGATGGCGTTAAAGAGTTGAATCTTATCGTCAAGGCGGATGTGCAAGGCTCTATTGAGGCGCTCAAAGGCTCTTTAGAGAAAATCAGTAATGAAGAAGTAATTGTACGAGTGATTCATGGAGGCGTCGGAGCGGTCACCGAATCGGATGTTATGCTTGCTTCGGCATCCAATGCCATCATCATCGGATTTAATGTGCGTCCGACTACGGGAGCGCTTTCGCTTGCGGAAAAAGAGCAGGTCGATATCCGTAGCTATTCCATTATCTATCAAGCGATTGAAGAAATAGAAACCGCGATGAAAGGAATGCTCGCACCGCAATTTGTGGAAGAGCAGTTGGGAACTGCTCAGGTACGAATGGTATTCAAAGTGCCGGGCGCGGGATTTGCGGCAGGTTCTTATGTTACAAACGGAAAGATTACGAGAAATGCGCAAGTACGACTCGTTCGGGACGGTATTGTAATTTATGACGGAAAAATTGATTCACTCAGACGATTCAAAGATGAGGTCAAAGAGGTTGCAACCGGATTTGAATGCGGAATCAGTCTCGAGCGATACTCGGATATCAAAGAAAATGATATTATCGAAGCGTATGAGATGAAAGAAGTTAAAAGATAAAAAATTTAATAAAGAGATAGAAGGTGAAAAATGGCTTATGCTAGAACCCGACGAGTCGGGGAAGAAATTAGAAAAATCATCAGCAAAATGCTATATGAAGGACAAATCAAAGACACCAAGGTCAAAAGCTCCAAATCACTAATCTCGGTAACCGGAGTCGATGTCGTTAGAGACCTGAGATATGCTTATGTGTATATTTCCGTCTTGGGAAAAGATGCGGATAATGTCATCGAAGGACTCAAGAATGCGGCAGGCTATGTACGAAAAGAAGTCGGCAGAGAGCTGAATATTCGCTATACGCCGGAGATTGTTTTTCGGTTGGACGATTCCATCGAAAAAGGGGCTTATATGACGGAGCTGATTCGAAAAGTCAATCCGACCACCTCCGATGAAGAAGAGCGGGAGGAACTGGAATGAGAGCGATCATTGACAGAATAAAAGATGGAAGGAATTTTGTAGTAACATCCCACGTTAATCCGGACGGAGATAACGTGGGCTCTTCCGTCGCCATGACGAGATTTTTAAATGCTTTGGGCAAGCGGGCGGTTCATGTATTGGAAGATGAGATACCGGATAACTTACAATTCTTATTGGAAGACTATGAGTTGCTGCAAGATTCCTCTCGCGTTGCTGACTGCTTTGGAGAAGAATCTTACGATGTGATTGCGCTGGACAGTGCAGAGAAAAATCGTATTGCCGTCAGTCAGAAATTGTTGGATAATGCGAGCTGTATTATCAACATCGACCATCACATGAGCAATATCGGTTTCGGTGATTTGAATTATGTTCAATCGGGCATCGGTTCAACCTGTGAGGTACTTTGCGATATTCTTCGCGAATTTCAAGAGGATAAAATCGACAGCAAAGTGGCGACTGCATTATATACCGGATTGTCAACGGATACCGGAAATTTTATGTTCTCGTCCGTAAATGAGCATACATTTTATACGGCGGCATTTTTGACACATAAACAAGCGGACAGAAATCGGATAGCAAATGAAATCTACCGTAACAACAGTTTTGAACTTCGAGTATTGACCAAGATGGTGCTTGAAACTTTTCGTATCGTTGACGAAGTAGGAATCGTTGAGATGACCGAAGAGATGCTTAAAGAATCCGGTGTCGAATACAAGGATACGGATCCGATTGCCAATATTCCGATCGATACCAAAGGAGTTGCCGTCGGAATTCTTATTAAAGAAAAAGAAGAAGGCGTTTACAAAATATCAATCCGTTCCAAAGGAAAAATCAATGTCTGTGAAATTGCGGCGCAATTCGGAGGCGGTGGGCATTTTAATGCGGCAGGATGCACAATAACGGGCTCACTTGAAGATGCGAGAGAAAAACTTCAAGAAGCGGCTGCTAAACAAATACAAAAGGATAGAGCAGATGCCGGCAAATGATGGATTTATAAATATTATTAAACCCACCGGA
The DNA here is from genome assembly GCA_030532905.1 of Peptostreptococcaceae bacterium. GTDB lineage: Bacteria > Bacillota > Clostridia > Peptostreptococcales > Filifactoraceae > JAUNKE01. The sequence goes on along the minus strand of JAUNKE010000054.1, from coordinate 10,910 downwards.
ATGACTTCCAATGATTTGGTTGCAAAATTAAGAGGTATTATTCGAAAAGGATACGGTGAAAAAGTAAAGGTCGGGCATACCGGAACGCTCGACCCCAACGCAGCGGGTGTGATGCTTGTTGCGATAGGAAAAGCGACGAAGTTTACGAAATATATTATTGAAAAAGATAAGACCTATATCGCGGAAATCACCTTCGGCAAAAAGACGGACACCTTGGACAGCTACGGAGAAGTTGTTGAGGAGAAAATGCCGAAGCGACACAGCGAGGAAGAGATTAAAGAAGTGCTTGAGAATTTTATGGGCAAGAGTTTGCAAATTCCGCCGAAGTTTTCGGCGCTTAAAATTGACGGTCAACGCCTTTATAAATTGGCGCGTGAAGGAAAAGAAGTCCCTGAGATTCAACCGAGAGAAATTGAGATTCATAAAATAAAACTCTTGGACAGACAAGAAGACAGGGTGACGATTTCGGTGACCTGTTCATCGGGAACCTATATTCGAAGTCTGGCAAGTGATATCGGAGAAGCTTTGGGCGAATTTGCCACGCTCACGATGCTGATAAGAACCGATGTCGACGGACATGCGATACAGGAATCTTTTACGATGGAAGAATTGGAAGAAAAGATTCTTCAAAAACGGATTCAGCAGGTGCTCATTCCGACGGAAGAGATTTTGCAAAAGTTCCCGAAACTTTTGCTCAAAGACGGGGTGAAGCTGTATGTCAACGGGGCGAAAATTCGAACCGCGCGATATGTCGGAAAAACAGTCTCGCCGATGCGCTATCGAGTCTATGCGGAAAAAGATTTTTTGGGCATCGGAATGGTGAGCAGGGAAGATGATTTATATTTAAAATCGGAAACATTAAATTGATAAACAAGGAGCGGATATGCAGAACTCCATTTCGTTTAGAGAATATATTGAGCGAATCAACATTAAAAGAAATTCCGTAATCACGATTGGAAACTTTGACGGGCTTCATCGAGGCCACATGGAGTTGATAAAGAAGACCACAAGGATTGCCGAAGAATACAATTTAATATCCATTGTCTTCAGCTATGAGGTGCATCCGCAAAATGTACTGTATCAAAAAATGGTGCATTTGATTATGTCTCAAGAAGAAAAGGAGCGCATTCTCTCTGAAAAAGGGATTGAAGTGGTATTACAGGTCCCGTTTGACGAAGGTTTACAATGCCAAACCGCATATCAATTTTGTGATGAAGTATTGATTGGGAAACTCAAAGCAAAATATCTGGTTATGGGAGAAGATGCGCGATTCGGAAAAGAGATGTTGGAAGCGCCGCGTATAAAAGAATATCTTGAGAAAAAAGGAGTTCATGTAGAATTGATTCCTTTGTTGAAACTGGACGGGATTCGAATCTCCAGCTCTGAAATTCGGCGTCTGATTGAGATGGGCGACATACAAAAAGCGCAGGAATATCTGGGACGACCCTTTGAAATGTCAGGCAAAGTGGTTCACGGGAAAAAACGAGGGAAAGCCAGTCTCGGCTATCCGACCGCGAATCTCGGATTGCTGCCTGACCAAGCGGTGCCTGCGCGAGGAGTTTACGAAACGCAGGTGGAGTATGACGGACGATTGTATCAAGGAGCGACAAGTGTTGGGAACAATCCGACCTTTGGCGAGAATCCGTTGACGGTGGAGACCTTTATTTTGGATTTTGACAAAATTATTTACGGCAAGTATATCAAACTCAAATTTATTCGTAAATTGCGAGAAGAAATGACCTTTTCTTCCTTGGACGGTCTGATTCGACAAATGGATGAAGATGTCAAAAGAATAAGGGAAAATCGTTAAAAATGCTTTACGCTTAGTATAATATATGTTATTATAAAGGATGTGAATTACCTGTCGCTAGGATTTTCGACACTCCGACGAAAACCTTGGGTCAGGGCTTTGTAAAAATTAGGAGGAAAAATGACTAAAGAGCAAAAAGATCAAATTATTAAAGAGTATGCAATCCATGAAGGCGATACCGGTTCAGCGGAAGTTCAGATTGCATTGTTGACATTTAGAATCAATGAATTGAATGAGCATTTGAAGATGCATAAAAAAGACCACCACTCAAGAAGAGGTTTGTTTAAGATGGTTGGAACCAGAAGAAACCTTCAAAGATATCTAAAAGAAAAAGATCTTGAGAGATACAACGGGCTTATTCAGAGACTTGGACTTAGAAAGTAAGACAATTAAGAGAGCGGCGAGTTCCGCTCTTTTTCTGTAAATAATTTTTGGAGGAATACATGGTACAAAAATTTGAAATGCAATTAGGTTGTAATACCTTGGAAGTTGAAATCGGAAAGGTGGCTGAGCTTGCCAACGGAGCTTGTATCGTTCGATGCAGGGATACGGTGGTGCTTGTTACGGCGACCAATTCAAAGGAGCCGAGACAGGGGATCGACTTTTTCCCGCTCAGTGTGGATTTTGAAGAGCGACTTTATTCGGTAGGAAAAATTCCGGGCGGATTTATCAAGCGAGAAGGAAGACCTTCCGAAAAAGCAATCTTGACATCGCGATTGATCGACAGACCGATTCGACCTCTTTTTCCGAAAGGATATCGAAATGATGTGCAGGTAGTTGCGACGGTTCTTTCGGTGGATCCCGAGGTTAATCCGGATACGATTGCGATGATTGGTTCTTCGATCGCGCTTTCGATTTCATCCATCCCGTTCAACGGACCGACCGGCTCGGTTTCCGTCGGACTTATCGATGGAGAATATATTTTGAATCCGAATTTGGAGCAACGCGCCGTCAGTGATATGTATCTGGTCGTTTCCGGAACAAAGGATGCGATTATGATGGTGGAAGCGGGTTCCAATGAAGTTTCGGAAGATGTGATGCTCGGTGCGATTTTGTTCGCGCATGAGCAAATCAAAAAAATCGTGGCATTCGTAGAAACGATTCAGGCTTCCGTCGGGAAAGAAAAAACCGAATACACGGTATTCGCGGTTTCTGAAGAAATCGAACAAGCCGTGACCGAATTTGCTAAAGATAAGATGAAAGCGGCGATCTTGACCAAGGATAAAACCGAGCGAATGGAGAATATGGACAAGGTAAAACTTGAGACATTGGAGCATTTTGCGGAGATTTATCCGGAAGAGATGAAAGAAGTCGATGAAGTTATTTATAAATTGACCAAGAATGGAGTGCGAGAACTCATTTTGGTTGACCGAATTCGACCGGACAATCGTGCGATGGAAGAAATTCGACCGATTTGGACGGAAGTGGGTCTTCTTCCGCGAACACATGGTAGCGGACTGTTTACCCGCGGACAGACGCAGGTTCTTTCCGTCACTACATTGAGCTCGTTGGGCGATGCGCAGACGATTGACGGACTGGGCGAAGAAGTTGAAAAAAGATATATGCATCACTATAATTTCCCGGCGTATTCGGTTGGCGAAGCGAGACCTTCGAGAGGTCCCGGAAGACGCGAAATCGGCCATGGAGCATTGGCTGAGCGTGCTTTGGAGCCGATGATACCGAGTAAGGAAGAATTCCCGTATGCGATTCGTGTAGTTTCGGAGGTATTGTCATCTAACGGTTCAACATCGCAAGGCTCCGTCTGCGGAAGCACCTTGTCGCTATTGGATGCGGGAGTTCCGCTCAAGGACATGGTTGCCGGAATTGCGATGGGCTTGATAAAAGAAGAAGATAAAGTGGCGATTCTGTCGGATATTCAAGGAATGGAAGATTTCTTGGGCGATATGGACTTTAAAGTTGCCGGAACGAAGAACGGAATCACCGCCATTCAAATGGATATTAAAATTTCAGGTATTGATGAGGCGATTCTTCGTCAGGCGCTTGCGCAGGCGAAAGAAGGAAGAATGCATATTCTGGGCGAAATGCAAAAAACAATTACCGAGCCGAGACCGGAGATTTCTCAATATGCACCTGCAGTAATCACAATGCAGATTCATCCGGATAAGATTCGCGATGTTATCGGAACGGGTGGAAAGGTCATCAATAAAATTATTGAAGAAACCGGCGTTAAAATCGATATTGAAAATGACGGAACCGTATTCATTCTTGCCGTGGAGCGAGATATGGGTAAAAGGGCGAAAGAAATTATCGAAGGAATTGTGGAAGAACCGGAAGTGGGCAAGACCTACAATGCAAAAGTAACTCGATTGATGGCATTCGGCGCATTCGTTGAAATTCTGCCTGGCAAGGAAGGATTGCTGCATGTATCTCAATATGACCACAAGCGAGTGGAAAAGATTGAAGATGTTCTTCAAGTGGGCGATGAGGTGCAGGTAAAATTAACCGAAATCGACAATCAGGGAAGACTTAATCTTTCGAGAAAAGCGACCTTGCCGAAGCCTGAGAGACCGGCAAAGCATGAGGATAAATAATTCATCTTTGAAAATGAAGGCTGACATTTAACTGAAATAACAGGATTTTGATGGAAATCCTTATCTGAACCCGACAATTTTTGAATGACTTGAAAGTCGTTCAAGAGTAGTCGGGTTTTGTTTTGCAAATATTTACTTTGAAGCATCGCTGTGGTATAATGAAACATCTCAAATAGAACAAGCGCCAGAGCCAACTTGGCTGACGAGGATAAGGGTTATCGAAAATTCGGCGGATGCCCTTAGGGTTTCACAGTCCATAGAAATTTTACAAAAACATGGAGCAATCCGTGAACAAAATAAATTTCGCGTGAATGACTTTTGTTATACTACTATTTGAGAAAAAAATTAAGGGAGGCACAAATATGTGCGGAATAGTAGGTTATATTGGAAAAAAAAGAGCGCAGAATATTATTATTGAAGGGCTCGAAAAATTGGAGTACAGAGGATATGACTCATCGGGAATTGCGGTCGTCAACGGAGATAAAATATCGATGGCAAAATTCAAGGGTCGTCTTTCTGTACTTCATGATTTTACGGAGAAAAATCCGATCGACGGATTTGTAGGTATCGGACATACGAGATGGGCAACGCATGGCGCGCCGTCGGATACGAATTCGCATCCTCATTTGAATGAAGAAGCGAGCATCGCGGTTGTTCATAACGGCATTATCGAAAATTATCTGGGGCTCAAAGAAGAACTCCAGAGCAGAGGTTATCGATTTGTTTCCGAAACGGATACGGAAGTTATCACGCATCTTGTCGATTTTTATTACGAAAATGATTTGCTCGAGGCGGTAAAAAAAGCCATCAAAAGATTAAAGGGGGCTTTTGCAATCGGCGTGATTTCGCAAAAATACCCGAATCGCATCATCGCGGTGCGTAAAGAGTCCCCGCTGATTGTAGGGCTGGGAGAAGAAGAAAATTTTATCGCATCGGATGTGCCGGCGATTTTGAATTATACCAGAGATGTTTACTACATCGATAACGGAGAAATTGTGGATTTGACTCCGCAGAGCGTGACGGTCTATGACTTTGACGGAAATGTCGTGCAAAAAGAAAAACATAAGGTGGAATGGTCGGTTGAAGCGGCGTCCAAAGGCGGATACGAGCATTTTATGCTCAAAGAAATCTTTGAACAACCTCAAGGCATTTCCGATACGATCAATCGACGCATCGACGAGGAAGGTTATATTCGATTGGACGACATCAAACTTTCGACGGAAGAACTCAATAGAATCAAAAAAATATATATCGTTGCTTGCGGAACGGCTTATAATGCAGGTCGAGTCGGAAAAATTGCGATTGAAAAACTTGCGAGCATTCCGGTAGAAACGGATATTGCGTCCGAGTTCCGATACAGTGAGCCTTTTGTGGATGAGAACACTCTGCTCATTTTAGTCAGTCAATCCGGGGAGACGGCGGATACTTTGGCTGCGCTTCGATATGCAAAACAAAAAGGCGCGAGAATTCTATCCATCACGAATGTGGTAGGTTCTTCGATTGCCAGAGAATCGGATGATGTGTTCTATACTTGGGCTGGACCCGAGGTTGCCGTTGCAAGCACCAAAGCTTACACGACGCAAATCGTGGCATTGGTGATGATTGCGCTCAATATGGCGATTAAAAAGAATACCATATCGCTTGAGGAATATCGACAAATTTTGCATGAGATGAAACTTCTGCCGGAAAAAGTTGAGCAAATCTTGGAGAAGACGGATGAAACGCAAAGCATCGGAGAAAAAATAAAAAACAAGCAATCTCTATTCTATCTGGGAAGAGGAGCGGACTACCAAACGGCGATTGAGGGGGCGCTCAAACTCAAAGAAATTTCGTATATCCACACCGAAGCATTTGCGGCGGGTGAGTTAAAGCATGGAACAATTGCACTTATCGAGGAGGATACGCCGGTAATCGCCATCGCGACACAGAGTCATCTCATCGATAAAATGATTTCGAATATCACCGAGGTTAAAGCGAGAGGAGCCTATGTTTTTGCAATTACGACCATCGGCGATTGTGAAGTGCAAAAAGCGGCCGATGAAGTTTTATACATTCCTGAAACTTTAGATATATTGCAGCCTGTTCTTTCGGCTGTCCCGACACAACTCATCGCATATTACACATCTCTTGCCAAAGGATTGGATGTGGATAAACCGAGAAATTTAGCGAAATCGGTAACGGTGGAATAAAAATAGCAAGCACTTTCCGTAAGGCGTACACTTCGAAATAAGAATAAGTTTTCTTCGAAGTTCTGTATTTTTAACGCGGAAGGTGCTTTTGTTGTTTTACAAATTATATAAAAAGGTTGTTTGCGGCATAAAAATAATGTAAAATGAAAAGAGTATAAATGTTTGAGTAAAAGGAGATGAAATTGGAGCGCTATCCACTTGTTACAATCAACAAAGAAAAACTAACTCATAATGCAAAAGCGGCAATTGAAATGACCCGCAGACGAGGCATTACACCGGTTGCGGTCACCAAACTTTTCCAAGGGGAACCCGAGATTGCACAAATTTTGCTGGATGCCGGAATTACTTCCTTAGGAGATTCTAGAATCCAAAATTTAATCAAGATGAAGGATTTGAAAGCTGAAAAAATTTTGTTGCGCTTACCGATGAAGAATGAAATCGACCAATTGGTTGAATTTGCGGATATCAGTTTGAATTCTGAAGTGGAGACGATTGAAGCGATTTCAAATTATTGTCTGGAGCACAATAAAAAGCATAAAATTGTTCTAATGCTCGATATGGGTGACCGTCGTGAAGGAATTTTGGAAGAAGATCTGGACGAAACGGTTGAGCGGATTTTGAAGTTCAAAGGAGTTGAGTTGGTAGGGCTCGGCGTCAATTTCGGCTGCTATGGCGGAATTATACCAAGTCCGGAAGCGATGGAGCGTTATCATCAACATAAAATTCACATTGAAGATAAATTTAATATAAAATTTACTCATATGTCCGGCGGAAATTCCCTTCATCTACATATGATTTGGGAAGATATTTTGCCGGAGGGCGCCACTCATTTTCGATTGGGGCAATCCATCAATACCGGTGTAGAGGATAAGTACGGTGAAGTAATTGACGGATTTGTCGGCGATGTGTTCATGCTCTACGCACAAGTTATTGAGAAGAAGACCAAGTCCTCGGTGCCTGTTGGACAAATAGGCGTAGATGCTTTCGGGAATATTCCTGAATTTGAAGATGTGGGAGATATTAAGCGTTTGATTCTGGGAATCGGAAAACAGGATGCCATTTTTACAGGATTGACGCCGACCGATGAGGGCGTTAAAATTATTGGTGGCTCAAGTGACCACATGATTGTAGATATCACAGATGCGAAGAGAGAATTTAACATCGGCGATATATTGGAATTTAAAATGAGCTATTCATCCACCTTGTCCGTTTTGAATTCGGATTATGTGTATAAAAAGATTATATAGTAGGAGAAAAACATGAATGTAGTAAGATTTGCACCTTCCCCGACGGGATTTGTTCACATAGGAAGCTTGAGAACCGCACTTTACAACTATCTTTTTGCAAAGAAAACGGACGGAAGATATTTGCTGCGAGTAGAAGATACCGACCAAACGAGATTGGTGGAAGGTGCTCTCGAGGGCATGCTTGAAGCGATGAAATGGGCGGGGATTGATCATACGGAAGGTGTTATGATTTCGAATGATGGAGAAGTTTATCAAAACGGAAAAAACGGTCCGTACATTCAGTCGGAGCGTTTGCCCATCTATCAGGAGTATATAAAAATATTGCTTGAAAAAGGCGATGCGTATCCTTGTTTTTGTACAAAAGAGAGATTGGATGCGGTTCGTGAAGAGCAGAAAACCAAGGGAGAAAACTTCAAATATGACGGTCATTGCAGACATCTGACCAAAGAGCAAATCGAAGAAAATATGAAGAACAATGTTCCCTTTGTTTATCGATTGAAACTCCCGGAGAATACGGATATCACATTTACCGATGTTGTTCGCGGAACGGTTACGGTTAATACAAATGATATGGACGATCAGGTGTTGATGAAGACGGACGGTTTTCCAACTTATCATTTTGCCGTCATCGTCGATGATCATTTGATGGAAGTTACCCATATAATTCGTGGAGAAGAATGGTTGCCGTCCACTCCGAAACATGCATTTTTATATAAAGCTTTCGGTTGGGAAGCTCCGGTTTTTGTTCATTTGCCTAATATATTGAATTCGGATAAAAAGAAATTGTCCAAGAGACAGGGCGATGTTGCCGTTGAGGATTTTAAGAAAAAAGGATATTTGAAAGAAGCATTGGTAAATTATGTTGCCTTGCTCGGTTGGTCGCCGGATGATAATCAAGAGATTTTCTCAATGGAAGAACTTGAAAAAGCTTTTTCTTTGGAAAAAGTCTCCAAAAGCGGCGGGGTTTTTGATGTCCAAAAACTCAACTGGATGAATAATCAATATATCAAAGCTTATGATTTGGATGCGCTTACCCAATTGTGTATTCCTTATGTAGTCGATGCGGGTCTGATGAGTTCATCTGAAGCACAGGAAAAATACGAGTGGCTTCGATTAGCCGTGGAGACTTTGCGCGAGTCCATGGATTACCTGAGTGTTTTTCCGGAAAAAGTAAAGATGTTTTTGGGGGATTATCCAAGTGAAATTGATGCGGACGCTGCAGAATTTATGAAGAATGAGCATATGCAAGATTTAGCAAATCGTCTGGGAGAAAAATTGAGTCATGCAAAATCCGATTTGTCCCCGGAGGATATCAAAAATATGCTCAAAGAAATTCAGAATGAATCCGGAATCAAAGGTAAAAATTTATTTATGGGAAGCCGAGTATTGTTGACCGGTCAGATGCATGGCTCGGATATCAACAATATGCTGTCGCTTATCGGAAAAGAAAAACTGCTTGAGCGCTTGGAAGCGGCAAAGAAACATTTTTAAGAACAATTTGAATTGAAATGTATAACAGGCTGGGTAATTACTCAGTCTGTTCATTATAGAAAGGAAGCAAATGTTTGAGCTAGAAAAAATTATTATCTATAAAGCGATTATTCATACATTCTATAAAGAGGAAGAGAATCCGCACTGCGCCAACTACGAGATTGATCATGAGGAAGAGCTTTCCCATGGCCTGCTGAATCTATATCTTGAAAAAATTATGAACTCCAATCAGATGAAATGGGCGACCTTTGGAGAAAACAAAGAAGTGGAACAGGTTCTGGAAGAGTTGGATAAAGACCCGGCTATTTTTGTGGATGTAACGAAAGATTTGGCGGAATTGATGCATAAACAAATTCATAAATATATGGATTTCCTGCCGTCTTGTGATATTGCGTTCGTTCTTTTCGAGATGCAGGATGTACTTTATTTTGCCGGATTAAAATTGAATCATAAAGATTTGTATGTTCGAAAAACGGAAGTGTCGCCGGGCGGGGAACTGAATGTAATTCGAAGAAGCAATGATTTGTACCTTGCGCCGAAAGGAAGTATTGAAGAAGGATTTATCGTTCATTTGAAGTATATGGACATTGCGCTTTTGGACAAAGAATACAAAATTGAAGGTGAAAAGACAGGATTCTTCGGCGATTTGATTTTCAAATTGGATAAAGGGATGAGCGAAAAAGAAAAACTCAAATCGTTCAATCAGATTAACAAAAGGCTTCAAGAAAAATTCATCGGCGAAGATTTGGAGCAAAAGGCTCAAATAAAAAAAGCGATCAGCGATACATTGGTTGAAACCGGAAAATTGGATGTGGAGATGGCTTTGGACAAGGCGTTTGAAGAAGGACAGGAAATTAAGAGCATATATAAAGAAGCTTTAGGACGAGCGCAACTGGACAAAGAAAAAATTGAGGTGGCGAGTACGGTTGCAAGAAAAAGATTTGATGTGCAAAAAATTACCACAAGTACGGGCATCGAAATCTCAATTCCCGTAGAATACTACGAAGACAGCACGAAGCTGGAAATTATTTCAAATGGTGATGGAACAATTACTTTTATTATAAAAAATATCGATGAGTTCACAAGCAATTAAGAGAAAAAGATATGGATGAGTGGTGACATCGTTTTTGCTATCTATATCTTTCTCGTTCTTATAATCCGGTTTTATATTGATAAACCTAAAATGTAATAAATGCTCTGAGCAATCAATCGAAAAAAATATAAAAAGTCGAAAAAAGTAATTGACATCATTTGTGAATGATGATATTATAATCAAGCACTAAAGTTGCGGGAGAAAATAATAAAACAAAAAGTTTTTTTGAGGTTTTCTCGTTATATAATAATGAAGCGTTTTATTTCAAATTGTTTAATGTTTCTTTATGAATTAAGGCTTTAAGAAAACCGAAATATAAAAACAAAAAAACTTTGAAAATCTTCTTGACAAATAAAAAGTTCTCCAGTATACTAATAAAAGTCGTCACAAACGACGGGAGCGAGCGAAACCGATTAGAATTGTTAATAGGTACGACGCTCATTTAATCGAAACGAAATGAGAATTCATTTCAACAAAAAATAAAACGGCGATAAAGCATTTTGTTTTTTGATTTGAACCTTGAAAACT
>JAUNKE010000053.1 GCA_030532905.1 Peptostreptococcaceae bacterium | reverse complement strand
GAATTTGAGCAAAGAGAGAGTATCTCCAAGTAAAATTGAATCTAAGTATATGTTGGATTTTGGAGATATTTTGTTTGCAAGAAGTGGTGCTACCGTTGGGAAAAACTATGTCCATCTTATAGACGAGCCGGCAATTTATGCGGGTTATTTAGTTTGTTTGAAAGTGAATAGTGCCATGGCTTTACCGAAGTTTGTTTACTACTCTGTAAACACATCTTGGTATAATAAATTTGTTTACGAAAGAAAAAGCAATAGTTCTCAACCGAATATTAATGCACAACAGTATTCTGCGTTCAAAATACCATTACCATCGCTCGAAGTGCAAAAATATATCGTAGAAAAATTGGATAAATTCGACACCTTGGTTCACGACATCTCGCAGGGGCTACCAAAAGAAATCGAATTAAGAGAAAAACAATATATTTATTATCGTGAAAGACTATTAAATTTTTCAAAAGAGGACTGATTATTGAAAGGGGATATAATGTCTGAACTAAAATCAACCTATAATACATCACCAATTGCAGAGATGACGAATGGAATCATACTTGCCAGCTTTCAAAAACCGGAGCGAGTTTATGAAAGCTATCAGACGGAGATGCAGTTGGAACATCAATTGATATCTAATTTAATATCGCAGGGCTACGAAAGATTAAATATTACATCCGTCGATGCACTGAAAGACAATTTGAAGATACAAATTGAAAAATTGAACAAAGTTACTTTTACTGCCGATGAATGGCAACGGTTTATGTTGGAATATTTGGATGCGCCAAATGACGGAATGGTTGAGAAAACAAGAAAGATTCAGGAGAATCATATCCATGACTTTATTTTCGATGATGGTCATTTGCAAAACATCAAAATTATTGATAAGAAAAATATTCACAACAATTTTTTGCAAGTAGTAAGTCAAATCAGTCAGAAGGGAACACACAATAATCGTTATGATGTGACAATTCTAGTGAATGGTTTGCCACTTGTTCATATTGAACTCAAAAAAAGAGGAGTAAATTTACATGAGGCTTTCAACCAAATTCATCGCTACAGTAAAGAAAGTTTTAATGCAGAGAGTTCCCTTTATAAGTATGTGCAGGTGTTTGTAATTTCAAATGGGACTTACACAAGATACTTTGCAAATACTACGGCTCAAAGTAAAAACAATTATGAGTTTACTTGTGAATGGGCGGACGCAAAAAATCAGGCAATTCGTGATTTGGAAGATTTTACTGCAACATTTTTTGAAAAAAGAGTGCTTTTGGAAGTGTTGACCAAGTTTTGTGTTTTTGATTCCAGTAACACTTTGTTGATTATGCGTCCTTATCAAATTGCAGCAACTGAGAGTATCTTACAAAAAATTGAATACGCTTTTAACAATAAAAAAGCGGGAAGTACTCTTGCCGGTGGATTCATATGGCATACTACCGGCTCCGGAAAAACTTTGACATCATTTAAAGCGGCGCGTTTGGCAACGCAATTGGAGTATATAGATAAAGTCTTTTTTGTCGTTGACCGAAAGGATTTGGACTACCAGACGATGAAAGAGTACCAAAGATTTCAGCCGGATAGTGTTAATGGGAGCAAGGACACCAAAGAGCTTAAACGAAGTATTGAAAAGCAGGATAATAAAATTGTTGTGACTACTATACAAAAGTTAAATGAATTTGTTAAAAAGAATCCGAATCATGAAATCTATAGCAAGCATTGTGTTTTGATTTATGATGAGTGTCATCGTTCTCAATTTGGTGAGGCTCAAAAAAATATCAGAAAGTCTTTTAAGAATTATTATCAGTTTGGATTTACCGGAACGCCTATTTTTGCGGAAAATGCTTTAGGGAGTGATACAACAACAGGTACTTTTGGTGCTCAACTTCACAGTTATGTGATTACGGACGCTATTCGAGATGCTAAGGTTCTCAAGTTCAAAGTGGATTACAACAATATCAATATAAAGTATAAATCGGCAGAAGAAGAAACGGATGAAAAACAACTGAAGCAAATTGAAAAAAAGATGTTGCTTCATCCTGAGCGAATTGCAGAAATAACCAAATACATTTTAAAGGTTTATGATACCAAAACTCATCGAAACGAGCACTATAATGTAAAAGACCGACGGCTAAACGGATTTAATGCGATGTTTGCGGTTCAGAGTGTTGAGGCGGCAAAATTGTATTACGAAGAGTTTGAAAAACAACTGGCAGATTTACCCGAAGACAAAAAACTAAAGATAGCAACGATTTATAGTTTTGCAGCGAATGAAGAGCAAAGCCCAATTGGTGAGATTCCGGAAGAAACTTTTGAGCCTAATGCAATGAATTCCACAGCAAAAGAGTTTTTGGATAAAGTTATAGATGATTATAATGGGTATTTTAAGACTAATTTTTCAACAGATGGAAATGAGTTTCAAAACTACTACAAAAACTTGTCGTTGCGCGTGAAAAACAAAGAGATTGATCTTCTCATTGTGGTAGGAATGTTTCTTACAGGATTTGACGCTCCAACTTTGAATACATTATTTGTGGATAAGCGATTGCGTTATCATGGATTGATTCAAGCTTTTTCAAGAACTAATCGTATCTTAAACAGAGTAAAGGCTTTTGGAAACATCGTTTGTTTTCGAGATCTAGAAGAAGAGACCAAAAAAGCTATCAAAACATTTGGTGATGAGAACAGCATCAATGTGATTTTGGAGAGAAGCTACAAAGATTACATGGATGGTTTTACTGATGAAGAGACAGGTCAGTCGGTAGAAGGTTATGTTGATATTTGCAATCGAATAAAAGAGAGATTCCCGGATCCGACAGAAATTGTTTCTGAAGCGGAAAAGAAAGAATTTGTTCAACTTTTTGGAGAACTGTTAAAGTCGGAAAATATCCTAAGAAATTTTGATGAGTTTGAGAACTTTGAGAAAATTATTTCGGACAGGCAGATGCAAGATATGAAGAGCGTTTATGTCGATATTCGCGAAGAAATTTTATCTGCCAACAAAGCAACTCAGGGAAATTCTGAAGGGCAATCACAAGTTGATTTTTCTGATGTTGAGTTTCAAATTGAACTTTTGAAAACGGATGAAATCAATTTGGATTATATTTTAGCATTGATATTTGAAAAATATAAAGCAGATGAGAATGTCGAGAATTTAAAAATTGAAATCAAGCGAGTCATTCGTTCAAGCATAGGCAACAGAGCAAAAGAGGATTTGATTATCAATTTTATTAACGAAACGGACTTGTCGAAGTTGCAATCAAAGGAGGATATCCTTGCTACTTTCTATAAGTATGCTCAAAAGAAGAAGGAAGAGAGTATAAATGATTTATCTGAAGCTGAAAGTCTAAAAGGAGATTCAAAACGATTTATAGAAAGAGCTATTGAAAAAGGATTTGTTGATCCGGCAGGTGCGGAATTGGACAGTTTGTTACCTCCAACTTCTCGTCGACAAGGAGCAAGAGAGGCAAAGAAACAAATTGTTTTTCAAAAAATCCAAAGCCTTGTAGATATTTTTATTGGAATTTAAGATTTCGGTTTAGAAATCTCAAGGAGAATTTATGAAAACTAGGTCATTATCGCAGATTGTGTTTTTACAATTCAAGGATTTAAAAAACGCGGCAAAATTTTTCTCGGATGTTTTGGAATTGGATTGCGTGTTGGACAAGGGTTGGGCTTATGTTTGGCGAACGGGCAGAGATTCTTTTGTCGGAGCGACGGAGCAAAAAAAAATTACGGGGAGTGAGAATGCAAATTCGGAACAAATCGATAATAAAAACCGCTTGATGAATAAATCTCTCAACGGGCTGGGGGTGCTCATCAGTTTGACGGTGGACGATATCGAAAGATGGCATTTGAATCTATCGGAGAAAAATGTTCTCGGCATCACGGAGATTTCAACGGTGGGGGATATTGCGATGCGCTCATTTTTCTTTGACGGACCGGAGGGATATCGCTTTGAGATACAGCAATTTGAAAGCGAAGAACTGATAAAGTTGTTCCATGGCAAAGTTTAATTTTTTGAAGAGTCAGCCTGGTTATTTCAGCAAAAAATGGCGAATTTATCCCGAATTTCAAGGGGAGATATTGTTGGATATATCGGAGTATATGAAAAAGAGCTGCGCGAAGAATCAACCTGTCGGAAATTTCGGCAGTTTAGAGAAAATGGCAAGAGTAATTTGTTGATTTGAAAATGGAGTGAGGATATGGTGTTACATTCAATCGAGCCAGTGTTTGACAAGTGCTCCGAAATTTTGATTTTGGGTTCTTTTCCGTCGGTTTTGTCGAGAGAGCGGGGATTTTTTTACGCACATCCGCAGAATCGTTTTTGGAAAGTGTTGGCATCGTTATTTGATGAAAAAGTTCCGATTTCTACAGAGAAAAAGAAGGATTTTTTACTCAAGCATCGTATCGCGCTTTGGGATGTGATTGCGTCTTGTGATATTGTCGGCTCATCGGACAACAGCATCGAGAATGCGGTTGCGAATGATTTAAGCGAAATTCTTTGCGTCGCGAATATTCGAGAGATTTTTGTAAATGGTCGAAAGGCTGATGAGTTATTCAAAAAGCATATTCGGGAGTGCATCGGAAAAGAAGCGATTTATCTGCCATCGACAAGTCCTGCAAATGCAAGTTGGACATTGGAAAAGTTAATCAAAGCCTGGTCGGTTGTTCGCGAGAAAAATAATGAATGACAAGAGCCTCGGATTTATTTTGAAAATGAAAGGACAAATCATTTATGTGAAAATATCTGTTGTATAAAATGATTGTGTGAACAAAAGTCTGTAATGGGATTTTCTATTATAACGATGGGGCTGAAGGCTGATTTAAGAGCTTTCAGTCCTTGCTCTATTATAATATTATTCTAAGCATGTCAAGAGCAGGCGAAAATTTCTGCCTGTAAAACAAGTTTTAAATTTCCTATTCGAAAATACAGGCTACACCATTAGGAAACTACACGATTTATCGTTTTTTGTTTTTGTTAGTTTTGGAAATTTGAGTAAAATAAAATCAATCTAATTTGTGCCTGCTCATTAACCACTCTTCAAAAACATTTTCGTGCAAAAAACACATATTATCGCTCAAAACACTTGAAACACGATGTTCTGAATACAATCTGAAGATGTGTGATTATGATTTTCATCTAGGTGCACATCATATCATATTCTAAAGTGCACGGTTTTTCGCATAGAATGCTGTTTTTCCTTGCACTTGAACAGTAGTAAAAATCAGTGGATGTATTGTAAAATCAAATATTCAAGCTACTATGAGCAGACACTAATTTGTCATCAAAACCTTTTAGATCGGTATCATAGAATGCGGTATATCTACATATATAATTATTTTCTTCATCATATATTTCTATTCGAATAGAAATATAATCCATTGGCGGTTCGTAAGCATAACTCGTACTAAAGGAGAAGCTGTCATTCTCGAATTTATATTTTGTAAGGACTGTTTCTAAATCGTTGCCCAAATCCTCTAGAAAAGTGTCTCTGTTGTCATCCCAGTAATTTTTCAAACATAGTTTCAGCATATCTTGAGTTGATTGAAACAGATTGTTCTTCTCAACAAAGCCGCTAAGTTTTTTAAAATCTATTGTTGTACTCATAATAATCTCATCTGAAAAAAATTTTTCCGGTTTTTCCTAATCTACCATTTCTTAAACCATCTGCAAATTATTGTTGATGATTTTAATTTGTTTGCTTGCGGTTTATTATATCATTATTAAAATCATTTTCAAACGCAAGATAAGAATAAATGCACATCAAAAATGTAACTTTGAAACTTCTTCGGTTTGTTCGGCGCATAGCATACTTCTATGGAGTATGCTATGATGAGGAAAATTGGAAACGCTGATAAGAAAGTTGAGGTGTGTTATGAAGAAAGTGAGTCTATGGGCATTTCTTACGATTGTTTTTTCGGTTGTTCTGCATAAGTTTACTGTGTTCATAACGCAAAGATGGCCTGCCACTCTTTTTGATGATTACGATGCGTTATTAGTTATACTCGGTTTTGCGTCCGTTTTGGCGACCATTATTATTTGCACTATGATTATTGTTGAGCAAATAAAAAAGAAATAGGAAACTGTATCGACTTCCAATCTTATAATTTTGGTTTGATTTTTTGAGTTTCATCATTTGTTCTCTCTTTGATTTTCGAAATAAAATCGGATTTGTGCTTGCTCATCTAAAATTCATATTTCCTCGAATTTGGCGGATGGCTCAAAGCATAACGCCAATCTTTCCGTCTAATCTAAATCATCGGTTACTTTTTCTTTGCAAAAGTTGTTAAAATTTCACAAGCTGTGATATAATGAAAAAAGGTATGAAAGGTAGGTTATGATGGAAAATAAAGAGCGAAATTTTATTGAAAGTTTTCGGGACAAAAGAGCGCTCAAGACGGTTGAGGCGCTCAAAAAAAATCAGATGGACGGATATTATGTGCATACTGCCAAAGAGGCGATTGAATTGGTGGAGTCGTTGATTGTTCCCGGCTCGACGGTGAGCAGCGGAGGCTCGATAACGCTTTCGGAAATCGGAATTGACAATCTGCTTCGAAGCGGGAAATATCAATTTTTGGACAGAGCGAGAGCGGGCATCACGCCGGAGGAAGCGCAGATGGTGATGCGTCAGGCGTTTACGGCGGATGTGTATGTTTGCGGCTCGAATGCGGTTACGGAAAACGGTGAGCTGTTCAACATCGATGGCAACGGCAATCGAGTGGCTGCGATTACTTATGGTCCCAAGAGTGTTATCATCGTCGTGGGATACAACAAAATCACAACGGATATTTTTGAAGCGAGAGAGCGTGTCAAACGAATTGCATCGCCGACCAATGCGACGCGAGTGAAAGCGAAAACGCCTTGCATCACAACGGGAGAGTGCAGCGATTGTAAAGCGCCGGACAGAATTTGTTGTACGGAGGTCGTGACGACATTCCAGCGATTGCCGAATCGAATCAAGGTCATCATCGTGGATGAGGTGCTCGGTTTTTAGAAAATCGATGAGAATTTCCGAGCGGGTGCTCGGTCTGAACAATAAAAAATGAACCCTTATTATCGTATTTGGTAAGAAGGGTTCATTTTTTAGTTGAAGTTATACTTTATACCAAAGCCTAATACACCACATAATCATAATTATTCCGTTGCAACGCAACGGCGGGATGGTGGAAAGAAAGGTTATTCAACATACAAATTGTTGAGAACTATTCTTTCTAATAGAGTTTTATTTGACGGATTTTGTATTATCAAATGAAATCATTCCGACCAAATAAGGTCGGTTTGCTTCATCGCGTTTCAAATAAAAACTATTCTTGAACAAACATTTTTTCGACATAGACCGAAGTGCTCGGGAAGGCAAAGCTGCTTTCGTTTCGAGCGACGATGTCGATGATTTCGTAATTGATTTCTTCTCGAATGCGCTTGAGATCTTCTTGCGAAAGTTTGTTGATATAAGCTTGAACAAAAATCTCAAACGAGCTCGGCGCAAACTCCTGAAGTCGAACCATCACGCTGTCCGAAATGGTCTCTTTATGATTCTTCAGCGCGTCTCGAATTTCATCAATGATGATGCGAAGTTTTTCCGGCTTGGTCGTATAGGTCAGTCCGAGATTGAAACGGATTCGGCGTTTATTCATCTTGGTCAAATTCGTAATCGGTGAGCTGGAAATTTTGTTGTTCGGCAAAATAATAAGCGCGTCCTCGAAGGTTCGAATCCTGGTGCTGCGGAAGGTGATGTCTTCTACAATTCCTTCGGCTTCGGGCGTTTGAATCCAATCGCCGACGGCAAAAGGTTTGTCCGACAAAATAACCACGCCGCCGAAAATATTGGATGCGGTATCCTGTGCGGCGAGTGCAAAAGTCAATCCACCCAGTCCGAGCCCGGTAATCAATCCGTTGACATTGATGCCGAATTCGCTCAAAATTACGATGAAGCAGATCACGATGACAAACAGTCGCAGCGCTCTTTCCGCAAACAGAGAGACGACGGGACTGAGACTTTCGGATTTTGAAAGCCTTTTGTACAATCGGAACAATGCCGGAACGATGGAATAAATAATCGAGGTGATGATGAGTATCATAATGACGCGATAAATTTTTCGTGCGAAAGAAAGCAACACGATGAAGCTGCTGTTTTGCTCGATTTTTGCATTGGCAAAAAAATAGATTGCCAAAAAAGTTGCCGTTGCGACAAAAAATGTCTTCAGCGGTTTTTTTGCCGGTGACAAATCGTCTTTATCCAAGTTGAATTTGCTTTTTGAAAAAATAAGCACGACGAATTTGAGCAAAATATCCGCCAGAAAGTTGCTCAGCACCAGTGAAGCGAAAAAAGTGCCGAAAACGACTGCGAAGAAAAGCAGGCTGTTGTTTTTGTCAAAAAATACTTGTTGAAAAGCATTGGTATATTTGTTCATTCCCCTTGTGCCTCCAGATTAAGCAAAAATTCCTTGATGTCCAAGCCGCCGCCGTAACCGACCAGCTTTCCGTTTTTTCCAATCACGCGATGGCATGGAATCAAAATGGAAATCGGATTTTTGTTATTCGCCGAGCCGACCGCGCGACAGGCCTTCGGATTGCCGGCTGACTTCGCGATTTGCTCATAGCATTGCGTTTCGCCGTATGGAATCTGCTGCAAAGTATGCCAAACTTTTTGCTGAAAATCCGTTCCGTGAGTCGATAGCGGAATGTCAAATTGCTTTCTTTTGCCCGCAAAATATTCCTGAAGCTGTTTTGCCGTTCTTTTAATGAGAGAGGTTTCTTTTTTCGGGATGTTCAAGATGTCCAACTCATAAAAAGAAATGCAACAGATGCCTTCGTCGTCCTCTGCGATAAAAAGTTCGCCTACCGGAGAGGGATAAGTAAAGTAGAAATTCGCTACCGGTATTTTTTTATTTTTATTCATCAGTTTGCTCCTTTTGGATATAAAAAAAGTAGCGCAAGGCTACAATTGGTGGAAATGAGGGGAGTCGAACCCCTGTCCGAAACCCATCCATATAAACTTTCTACGAGCGTAGTTGGAACGGATTTTTTTCGCTTGGGACAAAATTTCCAACTATTTTATCCAAAGTATATTCCGAATTGTACTGAGTCATGGTCCGGAAATCCCAATCACAGTGCCCTGCATGGTTGTCGTTCAGTCCTAATCGGCAGGAGGACTAGGAGGAACGCGCTGAACTAGGCAGCGAATGCTAGATTTTCATCTGCGTTTGTGTTTAAGTGCCACAAAGATTTATGTGTTTCGTAGCCGTGCACAGCTCGCTTATCTATACTTCAAAACCCCGTCGAAACCAGTACATTCCCAAGTTAGATTTGCAAAGACAATGTCTTTTCTATATTATAGCAACAAATTTTTGTTTGCGCAATACTTTGGCGGTGGGCAGGAAGTTTTGTTTTTTGAATTCGATAAGAAAGCCGAATCGCATTTGAAACACGACTCGGCTTTTGGTTCTTTATAATTCTTTTGCTTTTTTCAAAACTTCCACGATGAATTGGTACACGCGATCCACGCTGTCGATTCGCACATGCTCATCCGGTGAATGCGGGTCAAAAATGTCCGGTCCGAGCGAAATAATATCGACATCGCCGAGTTTTTTCTTCAAGATGCCGCACTCCAAGCCGGCATGGATGGCTTCGATTTTCGGCTCCACATTGTGCATGTTCTTATAGGTTTTGATAAACAAATCTCTGAGTTTGGACTCGGGATTGTATTCCCAACCCGGATAGAGTCCGCGGATGGAAATTTTTCCATTGAGCCATTTGACAAGATGCTCCAATTCCGTAATTTGTGCAAACAATAGGGACTCTACGGAGCTTCGAATCGAGAAAGTGAAATTGAATGCGTCCGTTCCGGTCGAAATCACGCCGAGATTTTTGGATGATTCAACAAGACCGTGAATGCTGTGGCTCATCGAATACACTCCGTTGGAGACAATCGATAGAGTTGCCAAAATATCCTGCTTGGTCTTTTGGTTAAAGACCGCGATTTTTTCGGTTTCGATAATTTCCGCTTGAATGGTGAGCGGATTGTCCTTGCCGAGCAATTCGTTGTTGAAAACAGCCTGCCATTTTTCAAGTTCCGCCTGCAATTGAGGGAGAGTATTTTTGTCGATGGCAACGATGGCGGTTGCTTCCCGAGGAATCGCATTGTCCTTGGAGCCGCCTTCCAGATTCTGAATTTCGATATTGACTTCTTTGCTGACTTCTGAAAGCAAGCGAGCGAGCAGCTTGATGGAATTTCCGCGCTCCTCGTGGATGCTCATTCCGGAGTGACCGCCGCGAAGACCCGAGATGGTCAATTTGCAAATGTCAAATTCGCCATCCAAAATTGTCCACGAAACCGGAATGCTGATGTCCGCGCGACATCCGCCGGCACAGCTTACCAAAAAAGTTCCCTCTTCTTCCGAGTCGATATTGATTAAATATTTTCCGTCGAGTTTGCTTGCGTCGATTTCCTGCGCACCGAGCAATCCGACCTCTTCCTGAACGGTGAACAGACATTCGAGTTTCGGATGAACGGCATCTTTGGAATCGAGCAATGCCAAAGACATCGCAACGGCAACTCCGTTATCCGCGCCGAGAGTCGTTCCGTCGGCATAAAGCATTTCGCCCTTTACCACATGTTTAATCGGATCGGTCTGGAAATTATGAACGGTTATTGCATTTTTTTCGCAAACCATGTCCATGTGACTTTGTAAAATAACGGCAGGAACATTTTCGTAGCCCGCAGTCGCATTTTTCTTTATAATGACATTAAGTTTTTCGTCCTGATAGTATTCCAAATTTCTCTCTTTGGCAAAATCAACCAGATAGTCGCTGATTTTTTGCTCCTCGAAAGAGCAATGCGGAATATTGGAAATCACTTCGAAAAAATGAAAAACATCTTTTGATTTAAGCTGTTCGTAATATTTCATGGTAGCCTCCTGTTTTTTATTTCATAGTAGCATATCGGCGCGTTTTTTTCTATCATTTTTCAAAAATAAAATTCCAATATCAAAATTAAGATGGCAGTGTATGAAAAATTTTGAATAAAATACATACAAAATTCTTTAAGGAGCTTATAAAGTGGGAATAAATATAGCAATTACAAATCGAACAGGAGGTGTTTATATTGCTCGAAAAACAAAATGAATTGCAGGATTTTATTATTGCTCACCGGAGAAATCTGCATCAGATTCCGGAATTGGGTTTAGAGCTTCCGCAAACCGTCGCTTATGTGACTCGAGTGCTTGACGAATTGGATATTCCATACGAATTGTATGAGGATATTTCGTCCATCGTTGCGCTCATCAAAGGAAGCGGGGAAGGAAAAACTTTGGCGATTCGGGCGGATATGGATGCGTTGCCGATTCGGGAGGAAACGGATTTGTCCTTCCAATCCACGAACGGCAATATGCATGCTTGCGGGCATGACGGACATACGGCAATTTTGCTCGGAGCGGCAAAATATTTGAAAGAGAACAGTCATTTGTTCAAAGGAAATGTGAAGCTGTTGTTCCAAGCCGGCGAAGAATATCCGGGCGGTGCGGAGCCGATGATTCAGCGCGGCGCTCTCCAAAATCCGAAAGTCGATGCGGTTATCGGGCTTCATCAGGGCTTCATTCATCCCGATGTGCCGAAAGGAGTGGTGGGTCTGTCTTACGGCGCGCTGATGGCATCGATGGATCGATTTTTAATCAAAGTCATCGGCAAAGGCTCACATGGAGCTTATCCGCAGAATTCGGTGGACGCCATCTCGACTGCGGCGGAATTGGTCGGCGCGCTCAACAAAATCGTTTCGCGTGAAATTCCCGCCGTTGAGCCATGCGTATTGTCGATATGCCGAATTCAAGGCGGATACAATCAAAACATTTTGCCCGATATTGTGGAACTTGAAGGAACGGTGCGAGCGACGAATCAGCAAGTTCGTGAAAAAATCGCAAGACGCATTGAAGAGATTTCAAATGCAATCACCGACGCGTTCGGAGCAAGTGCCGAAGTGACTTACGACTTCAAATATCCGGCGACCGTCAACGACAAAGAGTTTACGATGTTTTTTGAAAAAATTTGCGAGGAGGAGCTTGGAAAAGATAAGGTAATTCTGTTGGAAAAACCGGTGATGGGCGGGGAGGATATGTCCTACTTCCTCAGCGAAGTCCCCGGCACCTATTTTTTCTTATCCAATCCGAAAGACGGCGAAAATCCGGTGCCGCATCACAATTCCAAATTCGACATTGAGGAAGATTTGATGATGCTCGGATGCCGATTGTTTGTGAAAACCGCTTTAGAGTATTTGAAATAAGGAGAAAGCGATGAAAAATATAAAACTGCATATACTGGTGTTGATTCTGGTTATTGCCGCAGAATTGATTGGAACGATAAAATTTCAAGTGGGAGCAGGCTCCATTGTTTTACTGCCGATGCTTTATGCGCTGATAATCGGAATTTTGTTGACACCGAAATTTTTGAAAGTGGCAAAAGAAAAAGAGATGGAAGATGCCGGCTCATTGATTGGAATTACTTTACTTTTGCTCATGGCGAAGTATGGAACGACCATCGGACCGAATATCCCGGTGATTATCAAATCATCACCCGCTTTGATTCTTCAGGAATTGGGAAATGTCGGGACAGTTTTAATCGGTGTGCCTTTGGCAATCATGCTCGGATTGAAACGAGAAGCCATCGGTGCGGCTCATTCAATCGCGAGAGAGCCGAATGTTGCGCTCGTGGGTGAAAAATTCGGATTGGATTCGCCCGAAGGTGAGGGCGTGCTCGGCGTCTATATCATCGGAACGGTTTTCGGAACAATTTTCATCGGTCTGCTCGCGACTTTTTTGGCATCCTATTCGCCATTGCATCCTTATGCGTTGGCGATGGCGTCGGGCGTCGGTTCGGCATCGATGATGACCGCGTCGGTAGGAACTCTTTCGTCGATGTTCCCTGAACTTGCGACGGAGCTGCAAGCTTTTGGCGCTTCAAGCAATTTGCTGAGCGGATTGGACGGTATCTATATGTCCATTTGGATTGCGCTTCCTTTGTCGGAGGTCATCTACAAAAAAGTGTATCAACTCAAATACAAAAAATTGCCGGATGAACCGAAAATTGAGAAGAAATAGGAGGATGTTATGAAACTGAAAGACGCGTTGATTATCTTGTTGATTACAGCGGCGATTACGCTCGTCGGTAACTTTGTCGGACAAAAAATTTCTCCTTTGGAAGCATTGCCGGGCATCTTGATTTTGGTGGCGATTTCTTTTATCGGGGTGGCGCTTGCAAAAATTATTCCGATAAAAATTCCAAGCGTTGCCTATATCGTAACTTTGGCAACCGTCATGACGATACCGGGATTTCCGTTTGCCGAAAAAATTTCGGAGCTTACGGGCAAAGTGAATTTTTTGGCGCTGACGACACCGATTCTTGCCTATGCCGGAATCTATACGGGTAAAAATTTGGACGGACTCAAAAAAACAGGCTGGAAAATCGTCATTGTCGCGCTTGGGGTCATGCTCGGAACCTATATCGGCTCGGCGCTGATTGCTCATGTGATATTAAAAATGATAGGAATGATTTAGAATTTCTTCACCTCCATTTCAACTGCAAAATGAGATGGAGGTTTTTTATTGCAAAAAATCTTTACACTACTTAAAAGGTATGTTACTATAAGGTATATTGGAGGTGGATATGGATAAAATAATTTTAGGAATTTTAATGATGAACGGGATGACGGCATACGAAATCCGAATGACGATACGAAGTTATTTTCAATCGATGTGCAGCGACAGTCTCGGAAGCATACAGACGGTGCTGAAAAAATTATTGTCGCAAAAACTCGTTACTTGCGAAGAACTTGTAGAAAACGGTGTGAACAAAAAGAAGTATTCGATTACCGATGCGGGATGCGAGAGCCTTCTCGATTGGCTCAGAGTTCCGATCGATGTTTCCAAAACCAAAAATATTGATTTCGGAAAATTGCTTTTCATGGGATATGTTCCACAAGAAGAGCGACTGGCGCTCATCGACGAAACCATCGTCAGCATCGGCGTGGAGCTCAACGAATTGAGAGATATAAAAGAAACCGTTCTTCAAAGCGGAGAAAAAGAGCAAGTCGCTTCCTATTTGAAAGAATCAAAGAAGGTGACCGAGATGCTCAACAAGCATACCAAAATGACTTCGATTTCGGAAATGGTCGAAAGCATCGCCTATTTTGAGATGGCAGCTCTAAAACTCGGTATCGAGAATTTGGAATTTTATTTAGAATGGTTCAGCAAATTGAGAGAGGAAGTTTTGAATCAATCATCATGATACGACAAGCAGAAAAAAAGGACAAAACAGAAATCGTCTCTTGCATTCTCGATGCTTTTGACAAAAACTTCGCCGAGTTTATAAGTCAGATCGGCAAGGAGAAAGTGCGAAGATTTCTTGAAGACAGCATCCGGACAGATTGCTTCTACATTATGGAAAGGGATGGTGAGGCAATCGGGGTGACGGCAGTCAGCGACTCTGAATCCAGAGCGCTTGCTCATGTCAAAGAATCGGCTCGCAAAAATTTCGGTTTTATAATAGGCGGGCTTATGTACCGAGCGAACTTCAAAGAATTTGAAACCAATTATTGTGATTCGAAAAATGTAGGATACATTGAATTTGTCGCTATCAAACAAAAATTTCAAAATCAGGGGATGGCTTCGGCAATGCTGAGCGAAATTTTATTCAAAACCGATTTTGAAATCTATCTCTTGGATGTAGTCGATACGAATCTTGCGGCGATTCGTTGTTACGAAAAAATCGGATTTTCCGAAATTCGACGCGAAAAAGTGCGTTTCAGTAAGCAAAAAGGATTTCAGGAAAAAATATTTATGGAGTATAAGGAAACGGAAAATGAATGACAGTCAAAGAATCAAACGCAATATTATAATTTTTACGATACTCAGTGCAATGAGCGGATGGCTGGGCTATCTGATTGACAAGATGATGAACAATGCGAATTATGAAAATGTCGGAACCCTAGCCGGCGAAGAACCGATCGGAATGTTGATATGGCTTATATCTCCGCTGATTATTACAATCATCCTTCGAATCTTTGCCAAAGACGGCTGGAAAAATTCCGGATTTGCATTTCATTTTCGGAAGAATAAAAAGTTTTATCTGCTCGGTTTTTTAGTCTATCCTATCGTGACGATCATCGTTCTCCTGCTGGGGAAGATGACGGGAGGAATCAAGTTCGCCGATATAAATATCGGCATTTCGGCTTATGTCGGGATTTTGCTTGCTCAAATAGCAATTCAATTTGTCAAAAATCTGTTTGAAGAATTCGTGTGGCGGGGATATCTTACCAATCAGCTGTTGAAACTGAATTTCTCGGATATAAAACTGTATTTGATAATCGGATTTGTTTGGTGGATATGGCATTTGCCTTATATTATGATATTTTTATCGGAAAGTGAGATTCAAAATGCTTTGCCGGTCGGACGAGTTGCTTTTTTCCTCATCGGGATGGTCGTTGTAACCGTTTGGACGATTATGTACACCGAGATTTTCAGAATCACAAAATCGGTTTGGCCATTGGTGATTGCGCATACGATGGAAGATGCCGTCATCAATCCTCTGCTTTTGTACGGAATTGTTACGGTTGAAAAAAGTCAGGCGTTCTTCTTCTCGCTTTCGGTGGGAATTATTCCGACAATATTATATCTTATCGTGGGACTTTACATTCGAAATTGGCGAATCAAAAATGCAAAAAGTCGTCTTACGAGGTAATGGAATAAAGTTCTTTGTTTTTCAAGAAGACAAATACCGAATCTGAAAAAAAGTATTTACAATTGCGCAGTAGGATTTGTATATTTGTTTTACGGGCACAACAAAGAGAAGCATGGAGATAACGGGGAACAAGTATCAATTTTTTGCCCTTTTATTCAGATTTTTTATTCTGCTAATTGTGAGGTCTTTCCTTTGCTTGTTGTGGTTTAATAATAATGGTAAAATAAGAATGAAGATAGAGGGGATAACAATATGTCCAAACATGACAGGGAGTGTTTTAAAGGACACTCGTAATATTTCAATTTATGAAACTCGAAACAAGGTGAACATTTCTCAAATTAATAGTTGGAAACTTGTATCGTCGGTAGTTTCTTCAGCTAACATGGGGAAAAATAGAGCTATTTTTTCTAATATAAAGATTAATGGAGTTGTAGTAGATAATAAACATTTTCTCAAACCTGAACAAGATAGAGCTAAAATATCTGGAAATGGGAATAAGGTTATTATAACAGTGGATTCAGATAAATATTGAGCGTTGCCCAATAATACATTATCTGTTCTAAACGCTAGGATCTTAAAATATAAATACTAACACAAAAATATTACGGCTAATATCATGTTGTGAATGTCTGGTTCATAGTTGAAATAATTATAAGAGAGGATGTTTTTTAGAAATGGAAGCGATATGTTGAGTGGAGTGATAAAAACTTGTTTTTCAAATGGATATTCTAAAAAATGAAATCTTAAAGAAGGGAGCTGATAAGCATGCTGACAACTTATAAGAAAAAGGTCTTGTCGATGATTTTCATATCGCTTGCTTTTCTGTTATACACTCAATTATTTTTTGCGACGGATGCAGTCTTAGCGGATTCCAAGACTCCGAGGTTGTTTATTCAAAATAAGCTTTCAAATGGCATTCGTATTCAAATAAAAAATTCGACAGCCTATGCTTCATCCGCTTCGCTTGCAAGAGAACTGGGTGTGAATATTTAATACCGAGCTGCCGATAATCAATGGATTGCGAGCAAAGGTGACCTCAAAATAAAATACAGTCTATCGAATCCGACGATACCGCACGACAGACAAAATGTATTGATGGTAAAAGGAGCGATGTATCTTCCATTGCGAGATTTTTCAGAGCGATTCGGATTTGCCGTTTTATATAGCAAGAAACTGAATCGAATTGATATAATGGAGTCGGAAGAAACAAAAATTTTGGGGCAGCTTAATCGTGAGCCTTCGACAACGAATGAAGAGTTTACATTGTCTTCAGACGGCAAGTGGGGGGTTAAAGAAATTCTTACGACGATTATGGTGCAAAATATGGAAAATAAAAAGAAAAAAATTATATATACCAAAGAGGGGCAGTCCGGTGATGTTCAATGGATTTCTAAAAACAGGCTGTTAATTGAAGATTATGTCAAAGATTTAAAGAAGAACTTTGTAATTATTTACGACTGCAAATCGGATAGTCAAAGAGAAGTAAACCTATGCGCTATGAAGAAATTCAGGAATATTTGCAGCCGGTTGAATAACGGTTTTCGTTTTTCAAGAAAACAAATACCGAACCTGAAAAATGTATCTACAATTGCGCAGTAGGATTTTCTTTTGAAAATAAAAAGCGGATTTCAACATTGAGTTTTGAAGCGAAGTCCGTCCGCTCATTTTGTAGATTGCCGTTTTTGCCGATTGTTTTTACAATCGGTTTTTTTGTTGCAAAAATCTCGGGATTAAATAGTGTCTGCTCATTAACCGCGACTCAAAACAAACTCTTTTTTAAGCCTCTG
>JAUNKE010000131.1 GCA_030532905.1 Peptostreptococcaceae bacterium | reverse complement strand
TGCCACTCCCAAATAACTCTTTGCAAAAGTGGAAATAAACTTTTCACTTCAGCCTCTTTCCATTTCATGCTAAAATCTGAGGGAAAAAGCAATTATCAAACATTTGTATTTTCAATATCTGTTTTGATTTCCACCTTGTAGGGAGCGGAAAAAGCACGATATCGCTCTACAGTTTATCAGAATTGGTATTTTCTATTTCTATGAGGATGGTACAGGAAAAAAGAAGCGACCGAAGCATTCATGATTTCAAACTTGCGTTTACGATTTTGAAAGAACTTCGAGTTCGGGAGTTTTTAATTCACGAAACGGATTCGGTGGTATAATAAAAGAAATGAGCGGAGAAAGTGAGGGATGTCAATGAGTAAAATCACCGCTTTGGATGAAGTGAAAAAGCTGATTCCCGAAAGGAAAGAAAATGCGCACAAAGGAGATTTTGGGCGCGTGGTTATTTTTGCGGGGAGCAGACGCTATACGGGCGCCGCTTATTTTTGTGCGCAGGCGGCGGTGCGAGCGGGCAGCGGGTTGGTGACTCTCGTTACGCAGGAAGAGGTCGTGGATATTTTGGCGAGCAAGCTCAACGAGGCGATGGTGGTTTCGCAAAACTCTCCGATTGTTTTTGAGTTGCTTGAAAAAGCGGATGTGATTGCCTTCGGTTGCGGAATGGAGAATCGTGACGACACCAAGCGGCTCTTGGAGAGAATTTTGGAAATAAAAGAACTGCTCATCGTACTGGATGCCGACGGAATCAATGTGCTTGCCGGCGAAGCTGAAAAATTGCGCGGAAGAAAAAATATTTTGCTGACACCGCATGAGATGGAATTCGCTCGGTTGATAGGGGAGGATGTGCAAAAAATTTCATCGGACAGAGAGGGAACGGCGACTCGTTTTGCAAAAGAATACGGCGTCAATATTTTGCTCAAAGGTAAGAATACCATCATTGCAAGTCCCGAGGATTATCGCATCAATCCGACCGGCAGCTCCAAGATGGCATCGGGCGGCATGGGCGATGCACTGACGGGAATTATCGCTTCGCTTGCGGGGCAGGGGCTTAGCATTTATCAGGCGGGATACTCGGGTGCGTTCATCCATGGCTATGCGGCGGATGAAAAAGGTAAAAATATGTACTCGGTTACGGCGAGCGATGTCATTGAATTTTTGCCATACGCGATATATGATATTGCCCAAAAACCATAGTGAAATGAGAGATTTGTTGTGGTCAAGTCGCTGCAACCATATTATCACAACATGTTGATGTGGCAGAATATGGTTGATCCATAGTGAGCTCCTTTGCTGAATTTGTCTGCAAACTATATTCTACCAAAGGAATCCGACTATGGATCACTTTATTATGAAGTTGTTCACATTCATTTTACAATTTGTTCACTAAAATGACCTCCGAGCGAGGTCTTTTTTAGTCGTCCAAATTTATTTCAGATGGAGAATCGGTCTCACAAAAAAATAATACATATATAAAGGTAGCTTTGCAAAAAGTTATTTTTTTTTGAAAAAAATTTCCCCCATTTCAAAATAAATTTCCCATATACTCCATTGAAAGATAAAACGCAAACAAAAAAGAAAGACTAACTATTAAAAGTCAATAGGTAAATAGAAAAAATAAAAATAAAAAAT
>JAUNKE010000052.1 GCA_030532905.1 Peptostreptococcaceae bacterium | reverse complement strand
CCTCTACCCTTATTTTATCATAATATCATGTAATATGGAATGGATATTAGTATAACTAAATTTTTGAATATGGTAATGAAGATTTCCGTTCTGATAGAACGGCAAAGCGGTGGAGTTCCAGACCTAACCCGATTTTCAAGCAAAGCGATGAAAATCTTTGGTAGGTCACATGAATGGGTTAGCGAGATATAGAGCGACCAACAAGAGATTGTATGTCCACAACAACCTGCCACCGTTCCCTACGAGGTGAGAAGCAACGAACAGATATTCAAAATACAAATTGTTGGCAACTGTTTTTCTAATGGGTTTGGGATAAATGATTTTCATTTTTGAAAACCATGCTCCTGATTTTTTAACTCGGTGGATAATATATTGGCTGTTTCTTGCAAAAAAAGACGAAATGAGATAAAATATTATCTATGAACGATATCTATTTTTTGAAATCTCCTGCGGATATTAACAAAGATATAGCGAGCCGAATGAGAGCACGAAGAAAGGAGAAAAAATTATCTCAGACCGAATTGAGCACAAGGTCGGATGTCAGCCTGGGTTCTTTGAAACGCTTTGAAAGTACCGGGGAAATATCATTGTCCTCTCTGATTAAAATCGCTTTCGCTCTTGGATGTGAAGAAGATTTTGAACATCTTTTCGCCAAGAAAAAATATCTGTCCATTCGGGAGGTAATCGATGAACAAGCATAATTCGCTGAATGTATTTATTGAAGAGCGCAAGGTGGGGACACTTGCAAAAACAAATGATTATCGGATTGCATTCGAATATTACCCCGCTTGGATTGAGAATGGCTTTTCAATCAGTCCTTTTTCACTCCCTCTTCAGAAAGAAGTTTTTATTCCTAAAAAGTATGAGACTTTTGAAGGGCTTTTTGGTGTGTTTTCCGATAGCTTGCCCGATGGTTGGGGACGATTGCTCGTCGATCGATTGCTACGCCAAAACAAGTTGAACCCAACTCAAGTGGAAAGTCTCGAACGATTGTCAATCGTTGGGAAAAGCGGAATGGGCGCATTGACTTATCATCCGGAAAAATCATTTGCCATATCTCAAAGCAATCTCTCTTTGGATCAGATTGCCGAGGAATGTGAAAAAATTTTTGAGTCTCACGAATCCGAAAATCTGGATGAAATTTTTCAGATGGGCGCTTCTTCCGGCGGGGCACGCCCAAAGATTTTTTATACGATAGAAGACGAAGAATGGATTGTGAAATTCCCATCTTCAATGGATGATAAGAACATCGGTGTTCAGGAATATGAGTATGCCCTTTGTGCTAAAGAATCCGGCATCGAGATGGCGGAGGTAAAATTGCTCCCCTCGTTGAAGAACGCAGGCTACTTTGCGACCAAGCGTTTTGATCGTCGAGGGACAAAGCGAATCCACATGATTTCGGTCTCCGGTCTTTTGGAAACCTCGCATCGCTTGCCGAATTTAGATTACAATATTTTGATGAAATTGACCATGAAGCTCTGTAATGACTACTGTGAAGTGGAAAAACTATATCGTCTGATGTGTTTCAATGTATTTGCACATAATCGGGATGACCATTCCAAAAACTTTTCCTTCTTATTCGATGAAGGACGGTGGAGGCTATCTCCCGCATACGATTTGACTTTCAGTTCTTCGATTGGTGGAGAACATGCAACTACGGTCGACGGGAATGGAAAGAATCCTTCGGTAGAGGACTTGCTTTCTGTTGCGAAAAATATCAAATTGGATTTGAAAAAAGCACAAAAAATCATTGTGCAAACACAAGAAGCCGTCTATTCGATGCTTGGAGAATATATTAAAAGTTTTGTATAAAGTTTGGACTTGGGGTCAATCGGCTCCGAGTCTTTTTTATTTTTCATTTATTTTTTCTCGGATTTTTATCGAAAAAACAAAGTTTGCATAGAAGGAATCTCTTTTTCGATTGAAAGAAAATTAACATCAATATGTAGGGTTATGTTATAAAAAAATGTTTTCATTCCACAACATATATGGTATAGTAGTATGGATAAAAAATTTTGTAGGGAGATTATCAGTGAAGATTATTAAAAGAAATGGGGAAGAAAAGGATTTTGACTTGCGCAAAATAGAAGTTGCGATGGAAAAGGCATTTGTCAGCGTAGGCATGCCGATTGACGAAGTGAAAATCAAAGCGATGGCGAAAGAAGTGGAGCAAAAAGTGCTCACGCAATTTCCGAAAGAGCATATTGTATCGGTGGAAGAAGTGCAGGATTTTGTTGAGATTGCACTGATTGAAAATAATTTTTACACCGTTGTCAAATCCTATATCTTGTATCGTGCGAGCCATCACACGATGCGCAAAACTTTGGAAGACTTTGGACAATATTTTCAGGACAAAGAAATTCTGGCAGTGATGAAAGCAATTCAGGAAGAATTCAAAGAGGACGCATACAATCTGTCTTTCTTGTATAGCAAATTCGCATCTTTTGCCAAAGAGGGAATGAACGAAAGAGAATATCTCGGAATTTTGATAAAAGCGGCGAGTGAATTGACGAGCAAAGAGGCGCCGAAATGGGAATTTGTCGCGGCACGATTCCTGTCTTTGCAAATTGAGCAAAAAATTCATCTGGAGATGAATAAGCTCGAGATTTATTCCTTGCGCGAAAAATTGCATTATCTTACGAAGACCGGACTGTACGGAAAATATATGCTTGAGAATTATTCCGATGCCGAAGTGGATGAGCTGGAGCAATATCTTGTGCCGGAGAGAAATCATCTGTTTAATTACAGCGGGCTCGACCTTGTGATGAAGCGATATTTGATTCGCGACAATCAGGGCGAGATTTTGGAATCGGTGCAGGAGATGTTTATGGGAATTGCGATGCATTTGGCGATTCCTGAAAAAGAAAACAAGATGCATTGGGCGAAAAAAATCTATGACATTTTGAGCAAGCTGCAGGTGACGATGGCGACGCCGACGATGTCGAATTCGCGAAAGCCGTTCCATCAGTTGTCTTCCTGCTTTATCGATACGGTGCCGGACAGTTTGGACGGAATCTATCGCTCGATTACGAATTTTTCGCAGGTGTCCAAACATGGCGGCGGCATGGGACTTTATTTCGGAAAGGTTCGCGCGATGGGCTCGGACATTCGAGGTTTCAAAGGCGTTGCGGGCGGTGTGATTCGCTGGATAAAATTAGCCAACGATACGGCGGTCGCGGTGGATCAACTCGGCGTTCGGCAGGGAGCTTGTGCAGTGTATTTGGACATTTGGCATAAGGATATTCCTGAATTTTTGCAGCTAAAGACCAACAATGGCGATGACAGAATGAAGGCGCATGATATTTTTCCGGCGGTTTGTTTTCCGGATTATTTTTGGAAATTGGCGAAGGAAGACATCAACGGAAATTGGTATATGTTCTGTCCGCATGAAGTGCGCTCGCTCAAAGGATATAGTTTGGAAGATTACTATGGCGAAGAATGGCTTGAGCGATATTTGGATTGCGTGAACGATTCCCGATTGGACAAGCGCGTGATGACGGTCAAGGACATGGTGCGACTGATTATCAAATCTTCGGTGGAAACCGGAACGCCTTTCGTATTCAATCGCGATGTTGTGAATCGATACAATCCGAACGGACATCAAGGCATCATCTATTCATCCAATCTCTGTACCGAAATCGCTCAGAATATGCGCGCAATCGAATCGATTTCGACGGAAATCGTCGAGGTGAACGGAGAAGAAGTGGTCGTGAGCAAAAGTAAGCCTGGAGATTTTGTCGTATGCAATCTCGCATCGCTTGTGCTCGGAAACATCGAGGTGAAAGACAAGTCGGAGCTTGAGCAAGTCGTTACGACCGTCGTGCGAGCGCTCGACAATGTTATCGACCTCAACTACTATCCGTTGCCTTATGCGCAAATCACGAATCAAAAATATCGGGCAATCGGGCTTGGAACGAGCGGCTACCATCACAGCTTGGTCAAAAATAAAATTTCGTTCCAAAGCGAAGAGCATTTGCAATTTGCCGACGAAGTTTATGAGGACATCAACTACTTCGCCATCAAAGCGAGCAGCGAAATCAGTAAAGAAAAAGGCAGCTATGCGTACTTCAAAGGCTCGGATTGGGGCACCGGAAAATATTTTGAAAAAAGAAATTACAATTCGCCGCGCTGGACGGAATTGCAAAAGCAAATTCAGGAAAACGGATTGCGCAACGGCTATCTGATGGCGATTGCACCGACCGGCTCGACTTCGATTATCGCGGGAACGACTGCGGCCATCGATCCGGTGATGAAAAGATATTTCTTGGAAGAAAAGAAAGGGCAAATCGTACCGCGCGTTGCGCCGAATCTCACGCCGGAAACTTTTTGGCTCTATGAAAATGCTCATGAAATCGATCAGAATTGGGTGATTCGCTCGGCAGCGATACGACAGCGACATATCGACCAATCGCAGTCCGTCAATCTGTATATCACAACCGAGTTCAGCATGAGCCGAATTTTGAATTTATATATCAGCGCTTGCGAGCATGAGGTCAAAACGCTGTATTATGTACGAAGTAAATCGCTTGAAATAGAAGAATGCGAAAGCTGTAGCGCGTAGGAGGAGAAAATGTCGGAAGTAAAACGAAAAGCCTTGTTTAACGAGCATGGAGATATTGAACTTTCCAAAAGACGAATGATTAACGGAAACACGACCAATCTGAATGACTTTAACAATATGAAATATGCTTGGGTCAGCGATTGGTATCGCCATGCGATGAATAATTTTTGGATACCGGAAGAAATCAATTTGACACAGGACATCAAGGATTATCGAAATCTGGAGCCGGAAGAAAAAACGGCTTATGACAAAATTCTTTCCTTCCTCATCTTTTTGGATTCGCTGCAAACGGCAAACTTACCGAATATCGGCGAATTCATTACGGCGAACGAAGTGAATTTGTGCTTGACGATTCAGGCTTATCAGGAGGCGATTCATTCACAGAGCTACGGCTACATCTTGGACACGATTTGCTCACCGGAAGAGCGCACCAATATTTTGTATCAGTGGAAGGACGACCCTTTGCTGCTCGAGCGAAACAAATTTATCGGCGAGCAATACAATGACTTTTATCACAACCGAACCAAGTACAATCTGGTCAAAACGGCGGTGGCGAACTATATTCTCGAAGGCATTTATTTCTACTCGGGATTTATGTTCTTCTACTCCTTGGGCAGAAACGGAAAGGTGCCGGGAACGGTGCAGGAGATTCGATATATCAATCGTGATGAAAACACACATCTTTGGTTGTTCCGCTCCATTATTATGGAACTGAAAAAAGAAGAGCCGGAAATTTTTACGCCGGAGAATATCGAGATTTTCCGAAATATGATTAAGCAGGGCGTCGAAGAAGAAATTAAATGGGCGCGATATGTCATCGGCGACAATATTCGCGGCTTGACCATGACGATGATAGAAGACTATTTGAAATATCTCGGCAATTTGCGCTGCAAAGGACTGGGCTTCGATTTGATTTATCCGGGTTACGAAAAAGAGCCGGAGTCGATGGCTTGGGTGATGGAATACTCCGACCCGAATGCTATCAAAACAGACTTTTTTGAAGCAAAACCATCTGCGTATTCGAAATCGAGCGTCATCGAAGACGACTTATAAAAAATAAAAACCGTTGCTCCAATCAAAAATTCGGGTGGCGGTTTTTTGATGCGAAAAAAAGATTTTTTTGCCGATTTTTATATGAATACTACTTAAGAAAAAGCAGTGCTTTCCGATATATAGTTAAAGCTTTTTAAGGTAGCGTAAACAAATAAAAAGCACTCTCCCATAATCACAAAATAATGCGAATCATGATTGCATTTTCTTGATTTGCACCACAGAATAAACCGCGTGGACTTATTCATTTTATTATTTATTCATTCATAAGAAGAACCGAGGAAAACCCTCGGTTTTTTTCTGCGCAAAAACGGTGGCGGGTTGTTACGGACATACAATCTCCCGTTGGTCGTTGTATGTCTCGCCAACCCATGCATGAAACCTATTTAGAACTTTTGTTTTGGATATCAGTTCTTTGCTTACCACCTTGTAGGGAACGGTGGCAGGTTGTTACGGACATACAATCTCCCGTTGGTCGTTGTATGTCTCATCAACCCATGCATGAAACCTATTTAGAACTTTTGTTTTGGATATCAGTTCTTTGATTACCACCTTGTAGGGAACGGTGACCCCACCGTTCCGCCGTTTCAACGAAACGGAGATTTTCTATGGTAATTTTATTTGATATGAGTATTATTTGTTGAGCGATTGAACGATGGAGTGAATAATAGTATAATAGGAAAAGGGAATGTTCAATTTTTCAAATGAGTGACATATCTTGCAAAAGATATATGAAAGGAGCTGCTATGGCAAAGTTGGCAATCGTATATGCATCCGTGCATCATAAAAACACTGAAAAACTTCTACAGGGAATCCAAGCCGAGTGCCCGATTGATTTGTTCGATTTGACAAAGGAGCAGGAATTGGATTTGTCAAGCTACGATGCGGTGGGATACGCATCCGGAATTTTTGCGCTCAAAATGCACAGCCTGATTTATAAAATATTGGATGAAAACAAAACGCTGCCGAAAAAAGCCATCGCGATTTGTACGAGCGGAGTCGGAAAAGGCAAATCAGCTGCCAAATTCGCCAAATACTTGCAAGAAAAAGGTTTTGAAGTGGTGGGCGAGTTTGAGTGCAAAGGATTTGACACCTTCGGACCGTTCAAACTCATCGGCGGAATCAACCGAAAGCATCCGGACGAAAAAGATATTGCCAACGGGATTGCTTTTTTGAAGGAAACGGCAAAAAAACTGTAATTTATTCAGAAAGAGAGAAATATGTCACAATCGTGGAGCAGTGTGCGCAAGGAGCTTGAGCAGAATTTTTTGTGCGAAAAATTGCGTGGACGGGTACAGTATTTTTTTACGCATTATCGCAAATCGCATGATGAAGAAGCTCGAGTTTGCGTGCGCGTGGACGGCAAAGAATATGTGATGGGCAATGCCTACAATTATTATATTAAAGGCTATGTTCATCTTGAAAAAGAAATCAAACGCGCAATGCAGATTCCGATGCGGGTTTGGCATTCTGACGAAAATGTTTTTGAATATGACGAGGAAAACACCGCCGTCGAAGAATATATCAAAAAAAGACAGATTATCGACGGCGAGTTTTCCGCCTATCAAGTCATGAAATCCATCGAAGAATTTTTGCAAATGAATATCGAAGATGCTTTGCAATCCGATAATCCAATTTTGCAAATGCTCGCGTTGCTCGACCGACGAGTCGGCAAAAGACGATTGCAAAAATTGGCGGAGGAAATGGAAAGACAACCGCAATGGCTGCAATTTTTTACCGATTGCGTCTTGACGCGGAAGGAATCAAGTGTTAAAAATTACGATTTCAAAAACCACATAAAAAATGGAGGGACGAATGAAAAATATAGTTTGCTTCGGCGACTCGAACACACATGGTTATCGAGCGTCGGATTTCGGGCGATTTCCAAAGTCGCAGCGCTGGACGGGAATTTTGAGCGAAGCGCTCGGCGACTCATACCATATTATCGAAGAAGGACTCAACGGAAGAACGACAAGTTTTGACGACCCTTTGCAAGAATGTCGCGCCGGAGTGAATTATATTACGCCCTGTTTACTTAGCCACAAGCCGATTGCTTTGCTCATCATCATGCTCGGAACAAATGACACCAAAGAGCGATTCTGCGCATCGTCCGAAGTTATTGCGCTGGGATTGAAACGCTTGGTGCAAAAATCGAAGGCTACGGAATGTTGGGAGGACGGAAACCCGAATATTCTTATCGTGGTACCGAAAAATATTGAAAAAGAATATGAAAACACTTTTGCACTCGCTACGATGGGTCGCGGTTGCGCGGAAAAATCTGAGGGACTGCAAAAGGAATATAAAACCATCGCCAAATTGCTTGATTGTCATTGGATGGACGCCAACGACTTTGTCACCGCCAACGACATGACCGACTATATTCATCTGTCGGAGCAGGGACATCGGGAACTTGCAGGCGCGATGGAAAACAAAATCAAGGAGATATTCGATGGGAGAAAATAGATGAAAATAGCAGTCATTCAAGCAAGCTCACAAAAAGACAAGAATGCCATGCTCTATGAGTTGGTCAAAAAATCTGTGGAAAAACACTCATACGAAGTAATCAATTTCGGTGTTTTCGAGAACGAAGAGGCAAACTATTCCTATATTGAAATTGCAATTCAAATCGGTTTGTTAATCGAAAGTGGAGCGGTCGATTTTGTCGTGACAGGCTGTTCATCGGGGCAAGGAATGATGCTTGCCTGCAACACTTTGCCGAATCTGTGTTGCGGATATATCGTCAGTCCGTCGGATGCCTATTTGTTCGGACGAATCAATGACGGAAATGCGGTATCTTTCCCGCTGGGATTGAATTTCGGTTGGGCAGGCGAACTTAATTTGAAATACTGCTTGGAAAAACTCTTTGATGAAGATTTCGGTATCGGCTATCCACTGCAAGACAGTGAGCGGAAGAAGAAAGATACGCAACTTTTAAAAACGATAAATAAGATTTCAAAAAGGAGCATGGCTGAGATTCTATCCCAACTGGATAAAGAAATCGTGCAATCCGCCTTGAGCAGAAAAAATGTTATAGACTACATTCTGGAATATGGTAGGAATATGGAATTCGTGTAGTCGTATAGTGATGTGAAATCGTCTGAAGCAAGCCGGCAAAAGGAGAATATATGAAGAATGTGAAGGATATAAAGTATGAACAAACGAAGATTTATTTTTCGGTTACGGCCAAAAAGATGTTGTTTACCAACGGTTATGGATATATAGAAGAAGAAAGCTTTGAGTCTGTTTTAGAGAAAGTAGGAGAAATTTACGAAGGGGATAAGTCAAATCAAATAGCCGAAATGTATGCATCAGGCTTAATTTTAGCGGCACAGTCTCAAAAGAAACTGAAAGAAATTGATGTTATTGTAAAAAAGATAGAAGAGATTTATAAAGAATATAAGGGGAAAATAATAGCTGAAAGTTATTTGACGGGTTTAGCTTTGTTAACCGTGTTTCAAAAAGACTTTAATGAGCTTGAAGCGACCGCAAATAAGATGGAAAAAGTCTATCAAAAGAATCCGACGAAGGGTGTAGCTCAAATGTATGTAACGGGCTTAGCTTTATTGCTTCAATCGTTAAAAGATACTGCGAAACTGGAAGAGGTTGTCAAGAAGATAGAAAAAATCTATCGAAAAAATCCGACAAAAGAAGTGGAACAAACTTATGTAACAGGTTTAGTTTTATCAGCTGAGTCTTCAAAAGAATTAGAAGGGATGGAAACAATTGCAAAGAAAATGGAAGCAGTTTACAAAAAGAATAAAGAGCAGATGATAGTTGAAGCTTATTCAATGACCTTGCTTCTATTAGCTAAATTACAAAATGATTCAAGAGAGATGAATGCTACCGTAAAGAAAATAGAGGGAATATATAAAAACAATCAGTCGGATATAATCGCTGAACAATATGTAGCGAGTTTAGTCCTACTCACTCAGTTCCAAAAAGAACCGAAAGAATTTGAAAAGATTTTAAAGAAGATAGAGGAAATTTATAGCAAGCATCAAATGGATACAATCGCTGAGAGTTATTCTGCGGCTATGGCTATGTCGATTTTGTCGGGAATTCAAAAATGATCAGGAACGACAATTTGATACGAATAGCGCTTAGAACAATCGGATAACAATATTTCTTATTTCGTATAACTTGTAGGGAATGGTGGTAGTAGTCTGCGGACATACAATCTCCCTATGGTCGTTGCGTATCTCGCCAACCCATGCATGAAACCTATTTAGAACTTTTGTTTTGGATATCAGTTCTTTGTTTACCACCTTGTAGGGAACTGTGGCAGGTTGTTACGGACATACAATCTCCCTATGGTCGTTGTATATCTCGTCAACCCATGCATGTGACCTACCAAAGATTTTCATCGCTTTGCTTGAAAATCAGGTTAGGTCTAGAACCCCACCGTTCCGCCGTTCCAACGGAACGGAAAATATGAATTGAAATTTTGAAATCGAAAACAGAATTTGAAAATCTAAGTTCATTTTCTAAAAATATACTTCGATATATAAGCTATATAATAGGAAGAAACTCATCAAAAATTTTCAATTAGTGTTTTGAAAATGGAAATGGAAAAAATATTATAGACTCTTGTTTCAGACACAATAAAAGAATGGAGAAAATATGCTGGATAACAAAGGTTTTGATTTATGGGCGGATGATTATGACAAAAGTGTGGGTCTATCGGATGAGGACAACACTTTTCCATTTGCCGGCTACAAGGAAGTGCTCGGGAAGATTTTTGCCGATGTGATGTGCAAGAAAAATGCGAGAGTGCTCGACATCGGTTTCGGTACGGGCACGCTTACGAGCAAATTATATGAAAACGGCTGCATGATTTGGGGAGTCGATTTTTCGGAGCGAATGATTGAGATTGCGCATGAAAAAATGCCTCAAGCACATTTGGTTTCGGGGGATTTTACCAAGGAGATTCCGAAAGATTTTTTGCAGAAAAAATTTGATTTCATCATCGCGACCTATGCGCTGCATCATTTGACGGATGAGGAAAAGCCGGATTTTTTGAAATCCCTTCTGCCTTTGCTTGATTCAGGCGGAAAAATTTTGATTGGTGATGTCGCTTTTGACACACGAGAAGAGCTATTGGCTTGTCAAGAGGAAAATGCGAGCGAATGGGATGAGGAAGAATTCTATTTTGTGTCGGATGAAATAAAAGCGATTTTTCCCCAAAAATGTCGCTTTGAAAAAATTTCTTTTTGCGCCGGAATTTTTTATATTGGATAGAAGTATGGAATTAGACAATAAATCTTGATTTTCTACAAAAGTAATTGTAACCTATTTGTAATTGTATTATTAAGGATGTGCATATATAATAAGGTTGTGGGGAGGTGAATTTGATGAAGAATCAGAGGATGATTATCATACTGATTGCAGCGTTGTTAGTGGTTGCACTTTCAGTTGGCTATTATAAAAAATATCGAATGACGGAGACGGATCCGAGCAAGCCGATTGTCACCGGAGAGACGGGCGAGGACGATACCGGCAATCAAAGACCGAATGATGTGGTCGTATTGTCGCTGGAGGATGCCTTGCAGCTCGCGACGGAGCAAATTGATATCAATAATTTTACAATAAGTGTGTCCGATAAGACATTGACGAAGGATGAAGAAAATTATTATCTCATCGATGTGGTGAACAAATCGGGACCTTCTTTCAGCACGCAAATGGCGATTAACAAACGCTCGGGTGATATTTTCGCGTACGAGCCGTCCACGGATGAGCTGCTTTCGATGTCCGAATTTCCGATTGTGACTCCGATTGCCGAAAAACAGGATTGGAACGGTGTTTTTGTTCCGAGCAAAGATTCAACGGCAACACAGGGGCTCAGCGTGGAGTTGATGCAGGCGGACAACAACCAATTTGAATTTAAGGTGCTTTTCCAAAACGGTGAGGATTCGACTTTCTATGAGATTGCAAAAATCGACGGAAGCAAAGCGAATTACAAAAGTGATGAGCAATATGAGCTCGTATTTATTAAAAACGGAGACAAACTCACGATTACGGAATCGGGAGAGGGACCGCTCGCTGCGAAGAATGTAAAACTGACCGGCGAATATGAATTGAAAAAGTAAAAATTTATCTCGGACAATTGAAAATTTCATTGAGAGAGACATTGAGCGATGAAATTCGGCGTAGCAGTTTTTAACTGCTGCGTTTTTTTGTGCGGAAAAGCTATCAAATTCGCATTTGTTAAACTTGCGCCGTTTTGACAGATTTCTGTGCTTATGTCCCATTTTTGTGGTATAATACAAAACAGAATGAAGAGGAGAGATGAAATTTGAAAAATATATTGATTCGATATGGCAGAAGTCCAAAAGATGTCTCCACGGAGGCATTTCGATTTACTGTCATTGTTTTGTTGTTGCTCGTATTAGTACGATTTTTTCCAATCTTCGCTTTGTCGATGGTGCTGATACCTGCAATTTATACGGCTTTGTCTTATCGAACGGGATTGTTGTTCCCGCTGCTGAGCCTACTGTTTGTTTCGCTGTTTTTAATTTTTCTCGGCGTTGACTTGGCGAATCTGAACGCGCTGACGACGGGAGCGATTATGGGGATAGCGGTCGGCGAAATAAATTATCGCAAAAATGATATGATAACGGCGATTACGGTCGGAATGCTGATTCTGGTTGCTAATCATGTAATCATTCTTTATTTATATAAATTGGCAAACGGCAGCGACATCGTGCCGATGATTGTTGAAGAGATGCAAAAAATTCTCGCTCAAAACAATATGGCGAATACCGTCAATGAATACGAAATGAAAGCTATGCTCCAGACGATGTTACCGGGAGCGATGATTGCGCAGAATTTTGTATCGTCGGTGCTCAACTATTTTATCGCGGGCAAAATTGCCAATGTCAACACACCGGAGAACAAGCCTTTCAAAAGCTTTTGGGAATTTACGATTCCGGGAAGCGCATCGGTGGCTTGTTTGGTTACTTTGATAACGGTGTTGCTGTTCTCGCTGGCGGGATATGCATACCAAGATTTAACTACCAATCTGATGGTGATTTTTATTACCATTTTACTGATACAAGGATTATCTGTTGTCGATTTTATGTTTTTGCGTGAAAAAGCATTGCTGATTCGTATGACGGTCATGCTCTTTTTGATGTTTTTCACGCCGGTTTTGTTGCTATTGGGCGTATTGGATGCGATTGCAAACATCCGAAGACTGCCGAGATAATCAAGGAGAAGATTATGAAGGAAAAGGGAAACTCCCTTGTGTTTAGCAATATTTTTATGGTTGCGGCATCGATAGGATTGATGTTTTATAATATTTTTATCGGCTTGGCGGCATTGGCAATCAGCGGACTGATTATCAAGGTGCAATCCGATGAAGAAAAAAAGCAGCAGCAGGAAATGGACTCATATTTGGAAACTTTTACCATGACGATGGACTATCGTACCAAACAGTCGATTTCCAATTTGCACATGCCGCTTTGTATGGTAAACGGCAAGGGAATTATCGTATGGTATAATAAAAAATTGTCGGATGTTTTTGGAAAAAAAGGTCTGTTCGGCGAAAAAATCGAGGACTATGTGTCGGAATTTGATATTGCGAAAATGATGGAGACGGAAGAAGGAAGTATTGAAATCGACCAATTTTACGACCGCGTCTATCGGGCGATTTACAGTATCAACTCGGGCAAAGACGAAAAAGAAAAAAATCTGATGATTTGTTTTGAAGATATTACGGAAGTGATTCACTTACGCAAAGAATATGAGCAAAGTCAAACGGCGATTATTTCGATTCAAGTGGATTCACTCGACGAAGTGCTCGATTCGACGGAGGAGCAAAATCGTCCGCGCGTTACGGCGGAAATTGAAAAGCTGCTCAAAACTTGGGCGGAAAAATACAATATGATGCTCAAAAAAACATCGGCGGACAAATATTTCGGCGTAACCACCGAAGAAGATTTGCTGTTGATGGAAGAAAATAAATTTCAAATCCTCGATGACATTCGAGCGATTGATTTTGCAAATACGATTCCGGTTTCGATATCGATGGGAGTTTCACCTTATGTCGGGGGACTCAAAGAGACACAGTTGATTTCGGAATCGGCGCTGGACATCGCGCTCGGACGAGGCGGCGATCAGGTTGCTGTGAAAAGAAATGATAAATACAGTTTTTACGGCGGAATGTCCAAGGCGGTCGAGAAGAAAACTCGAGTCAAGGCGAGAATTGTCAGCTACGCGCTCAAAGATTTGATTTTGGAAAGCAGCGATGTGCTCGTGATGGGT
Organism: Peptostreptococcaceae bacterium; assembly: GCA_030532905.1. Taxonomy (GTDB): domain Bacteria; phylum Bacillota; class Clostridia; order Peptostreptococcales; family Filifactoraceae; genus JAUNKE01. The sequence goes on along the minus strand of JAUNKE010000052.1, from coordinate 4,012 downwards.
CATAATTATGCCGACTTGGACGCCATCGGCTCGGCAATGGGAGTCGTGGCGATTGCGGAAATGTTGGAGCGGGATGTCAAAGTCGTGCTCGAACATTCAAATTCATCCATCGATGTGCTGTATAATCGAATCAAGGAGAATCAAAAATACGGCGATATTTTCGTCAGCAAGAGCGAAGCCAAAGCGATGCTCAAAAGCACGACCTTGCTCGTCGTCGTCGATACGCACAGACCGAGTCTTACGGAATGTCCGGAGCTTGTGGATATGAGCGATCGAGTCGTGGTTATCGACCATCATCGTCGCGGACAGGAATTTGTCGAAAATCCGGTTCTTATTTTCCACGAAACTTACGCATCTTCGGCATCGGAAATGGTGACGGAGCTGATTCAATACACCAAAGAAAGACCGCATGTCAATCCGCTGATTGCCGAAGCGCTGCTTTCCGGAATTACGCTGGACACCAAGAATTTTACATTCAAAACCGGCGTGCGAACTTTCGAAGCGGCGGCGTTTTTGCGAAAACAGGGAGCCGATACGGTGGCGGTCAAAACTTTGTTCCAAGGCGATATGGAAACTTTCCGCGTTCGAGCTGATGCGATGAATCGACTCAAAGTCATCGGCGATTCCGTGGCACTCACTTATTGCGAAAAGCAGATGGAAAATCCGCAGCTTGTGGCATCCAAAATTGCCGACGAGTTGTTGAATCTCAAAGGAATTCAGGCATCCTTCGTGCTTGCGCAGGATTTTAATGAAGAAATCCAAGTCAGTGCACGCTCCTTGGGCAAAATCAATGTGCAAGTCATTATGGAAAAGCTCAACGGTGGCGGTCACATGGAAACCGCGGCGACACAAATCAACGACATCTCGATGAATGATGCGATTGAAAAAGTGGAAGAACAAATTATGATATATCTAAAGGAGATTGAAAGAAAATGAAAGTGATATTTCTAAAAGATGTCAAAGGAACCGCTAAAAAAGGCGAGCTCAAAGAAGTGAGCGACGGTTACGCGCGTAACTTTCTTTTCCCGAAAGGCATCGCGAAAGAAGCGAACACCGCAAATCTCAATGAGCATAAACAACAGGAAAAAGGAAAAGAAATCAAAGCGCAGCGTGAAGAGGAAGAGGCGAGAGAGCTCGGCAAATCCATGGACGGCAAGCGAGTGGAAATTTTTACAAAAGCCGGCGAGGGCGGCAGATTGTTCGGCGCGATTACGAGCAAGGACATCGCCGACGCGGTGCACAAAAAGCTCGGCATCGAAGTAGATAAGCGAAAAGTTTTGCTCAGCGACCCGATCAAGCATATCGGAAGCTTTGATGTCGAAATCAAATTGCATCCGAAAGTTTCTACAAAAATTGCGGTGGATGTAAAAGAAAAAGACCAATAGGAGAATTCTATGTTGGAAGGCAAAACCATTCCATATTCGATTGAAGCGGAGCAATCCGTTTTGGGTAGCGTGCTGCTCGACAAAGATTTGCTCATCATGGTGGTCGATATTGTCAGCAAAGAAGATTTTTATGCGGAACAAAATGCGGAAATCTACGATGCGATGCTGACTTTGTTCAAACGCAATGAGCCGATTGACCTCGTGACGATGGTTGAAATTTTGAAAAACCGCAATCTGCTCGACAAGGTCGGCGGAATCGGCTACTTGACCAATCTTTCGACCGCGCCGGATTTCACCGACAATATTATGGCGTATGCAAAAATCGTCAAAGAGAAATCCATTTTGCGCAAATTGATTCAGGCATCGACCCAAACGATTCAAAACTGCTACGACCAAGAGCAGGATGTCGCTTCGGTACTTGAAAAAGCGGAAAAATTGGTATTTGATGTCGCGCAGGAAAAAGACCAGCGCGGATTGGTGCCGATTGAAAATGTACTTGTAGACAGCTTTGAAGTGCTACAAGAACTTTATATGCGCAAAGACAAGTTGACCGGATTGACGACGGGATTTACCGATTTGGACAGAAAGCTCGGCGGGATGCAAAAAACCGACTTGATTTTGGTGGCGGCGCGACCGGCGATGGGAAAGACGGCATTTTGTTTGAACATTGCACAAAACGCAGCGCTCAAATCGGGCGCAAAGATTGCGATATTCAATCTCGAGATGAGCAAAGAGCAGTTGATACAGCGTATGATTTCGGCGACCAGTCAGGTCGAATTGTCGCGGCTCAAAAACGGAAGTCTCGATGATGACGACTGGCCAAAGGTCACTCGCGGAATCGGTCTGCTTCAAAATACCAATGTATATATTGACGATTCGCCGGGAATCACGGCGGTCGAATTGCGCTCCAAATGTCGAAGGCTGAAAGTCGAGCGCGGACTGGATCTTGTGCTTATCGACTACCTTCAGTTGATGGAGGGCGACGGAAAAACCGAGAGCAGACAGCAGGAGATTTCGAAAATTTCCCGCTCGCTCAAAATTTTGGCAAAAGAACTCGAATGTCCGGTTGTCGCATTGTCCCAGCTTTCGCGAGCGGTCGAAGCGCGCTCCGATCATCGACCGATGCTTTCCGATTTGCGAGAATCGGGAGCGATTGAGCAGGATGCCGATGTGGTCATGTTCTTATATCGGGATGATTATTACAACAAGGACTCCGAATTCAAAAATATAACGGAAATCATTATCGCAAAGCATCGTCATGGCGAAATCGGAACCGTGCCGCTCACTTGGCTCGGACAATTTCAGCTTTTCCGCGATGCACTCGACCCGCGCTACGCGGGAATGTTCGGTTAGTAAGAAAGATGTTGGGAAACCGGCATCTTTTTTGATTTGAAATTTTTTCTGCGGATATTATAAAAAATCTCGACTGACCGATATATATAATGAAGTTTTGAAACTCAAAACGGAATTTGAAACAAAGGTAGGATTGGTATTATGAAAAAGGGATTGATTCGTGTTTTGGTAGTAGAGCCCGGCAAGGCACCGTACGAAAAAAGTGTGGAGAACAAACCGGAAACTTGGAAGGAATTGGTCGGCGGACAGTATGAGTCCAGCGCATTTCCGGAATCCAAGCAAATCGGCGGCTTGTTTTACCACAATGCAAATTCCAAAGGCGGTTGGTTCAAAGGCAATCGCTGCTTGGACTACGGCGACGGACACAAGGATATGATTTTCGGGACATTCGTTATTTTCGGTTTTGACTACAACGGAATGTGCGCAAGTTCGCTCACACCGGAGCAGATGAGCTACTATATGAGTCGTTTTGCAGAGCCGGAGGTCTATGAAAGCAGAGAGCAAATCGAGCAGTTGCTCGCAAAAAATTGATAAGAATGCAAAAGTTGTTTTCCGAATCGGAAGCAACTTTTTTTGTGCAAATAATCATTTTGAAAGAACATATTTCGCGTAAAAACATGCTATAATAAAATGAAATTATAAATTGAAGTTTCTTTGAGACAAAAGCGCTGTAGCGAAAGGAGACTTATGGAGAGAAATCCGATATTCATTCATGTTTATTGTATCGAGGACGACGATGAAACGCGTTTACTTCTTCGGGAGATTTTGAGAACTTATCTTCTTGTCGGCTTGCCTTTTCAAATCCGTCATTGGCAAGAAGATAAAGAAATTGTACAAGGCGCCTTGCGTTACGGGAAGATGATTGCACAAAGCGATACGGAAACGGTTATTGAGGGGACTGTGACACAAGAAATGATAAAAGAGGTCTTTGACAATAATAAAAGGGATAAGGAGTGGGGAAAGTTTTTTACCATCTCGGTCGGCAAAATATGGTGTACGCATTACGGTAGCGAGTTATGTTTTTCCGATCTGAGTGAGGAGGAAGCATCGGCAATTGAAAAAATGCTGTCACCGGTTGAATCACATCTCAACATATATCGAGAAGATTTTGAATGCGTAATCCAATATTAAATTTAAAGATGATGGAATCCGAGCCGATTTCTTATGAAAAAATGCAGAAAATCTGAAACGGATTGAAGAAAATATATTCTGAAAGTAAAAAGTGAATAGAAATCGAGATTTCAAATTTCTACTCGTCTTTATAAAATTAAAAA
>JAUNKE010000051.1:16053-18161 GCA_030532905.1 Peptostreptococcaceae bacterium | reverse complement strand
AAGCATTACGCGTAGGGATTGGCTAGACTTTATGGGGTTAAACAGGTATTAGTATAAGATAGTAGTAAAATAATTGTAAATCAAAAATAGAGTCATCGGACTCTGTTTTTGATTTGAATTTTGCTTTGTGTTTGAATTACGATTTTGTTTCGCTCGTAAATTTTAGAATTTTGCTTTTCAAATTCTATTTCTCATTGACGAATTCGGTTTTGCGTTTTCAAATTCGAATTTTCATTTCTCATTGCTAAATTCGATTTTGGATTTTACGCTGCCGGTTTGCTCATGCTGAATGATTTTTCAATTTCGACGACAATTCTTGTCGCTTTTTCAGCCGTCACATTCAGCACGACGGCGTGGATGACATTTTCCGAATCGGCAAATACCCAAGCTATCGATTTGTCGTCATCGACCACCACGCTTGCTTTTTGTGCGTTGTATTCACCGATTTTGATATCTTTTTCGACTTTAAATTGCTCTCTCGTAACGCTGTTATTCTCCATCGCGGAATCCATAAAAGCTTCCAGCGCAATATCGGTTGTCGTCTCTTCATCCGCCGGACCGAAATTCAAAAATCCGATCGTTGCGCCCGACATATTGTCCGTAAAAAATGCGCTGTTTTCATCTATTTTACCTTCCGTCCAATCGCCTTTTACGGAAACATAACCCAATTTATCCGCTCCAATCGTCATCAGCTTGGCATGGGTACATGCCGTAATCAAAACAAGAATCAGCAAGATAGCCGACAGTTTGTAAGTTGTTTTTTTCATTTGTTTTTCTCCTCCTTTTTTAATAAACAATTTCTCAGCATCAAATAATATTCGGCGTGATGCGTCGTTTGATTTGGTAGCGATAGTACAGATTCGCGCCCAAGTAAAACAGATAGCGCGCCGGTTGCTTGAAAAACTCTTTGCGAAGAATCGTCCGCTCCAAAATCGACCTCAGCTCAAACACTTTGTTGTAGAGCGCCCAATATTCCTCCGTCAATTCTTCCGGCGTCATATTCTTCGGGATATGCACCGCCTGACTGCCATTGTAGGAATACATATCCTGAATGTAGATTCGATTCTGCGCCTTCATCTCATCATAGTATTTCGTGCCCGGTATCGGCGTCAAAATATAGAATCTCGGAACCACGATTTTGTTTTTACGAATAAAATCCGCCGTTTGCCGAATGGATTCAATCGTATCTCCGTCGGCGCCGACGACCATTTCGGTGGAAATGTCGATGCCATGCCTTTGAATATTGCGAATCAACTTGGGATAATCCTGCACCCTCGCCCATGATTTATTCATGCTGTCCAGGCTCTCCTGCAAAATGCTTTCCAATCCGAAGCTGAGCGTCGTGCATCCGCTTTTCGCCAATTTTTTCAAAAGCTCATCGTCCTTGCCTATCTCGATGGAGCATTGGCTCATCCACTGCATCCTAAACGGAATGATATAGTCGAGCAGTTCCATCATATAGTTGCGGTCGGACATGATATTGTCGTCCAGCAGCATGAATTTGCGAAAGCCGAGCGAACGAATATGTTCTATATCGCGAACGACATCTTGAATCGGGCGACGAATGTATTTGTTTTTATACAGACAATACACCGAGCAGAAACTGCAGGACTTCGGACATCCTCTCCCCGCCTGAACGGGCAGCATGTCGCCGATTTTTTTGTCGAGCACCAATTCGAATCGCGGCAATGGCGTATTGATTTCGGAAATCGGCATTTGATACTCGGATTTCAAATTGCCTTCTTCAAAATCCTTTATCATTTGCGGATAGGAAAACTCGCCGTCGCCGATGATGACGGTATCGCAATATTTTTTTGCTTCCTGTGCCATCAGACTGACCATGTAGCCGCCCATAAATACGGTCTTTCCGCGCCTTTTAAATTCTTTGGCGATGTCGATGCTGCGAACGACCGCATGCCCCATGCTGCCGATGCCGATGAGGTCCGCATCGGTGTCGAAGGGAATGTCCTCAATGGTTTCAAATATGATTTCAACCGTCCAGTCGGGCGGCGTGAGCGCTGCCAAAAGCGGCATTGCCAAGCCGACAAAGTATAATCTCGATTTTTTAATCGGATTCTTGTCATTGTCATAGGGCGACGATTGAATCA
>JAUNKE010000051.1:0-15953 GCA_030532905.1 Peptostreptococcaceae bacterium | reverse complement strand
TATCATTTTCATAAAGTATTGTCGGCTGACAAAGGCGCTTCCCCACGACATTTTGAGCACTTCTTTGAGACCGTATTTTTTGATCATCTTCACAATGCTGCGCGGACGCATCACAATGCGATAGTAGAGCAAAATGATTTGCCAATAATATGCTCGAATGCTCATGTGCGTCGGTTGCAGAACGATATGCGCCAAATCCCACTTCGGATAATCTTCGCGCGCGACGATGATGTCGTCGGCATAGCTATCAAAAATATCCGTCCCCGGCAATGGGGTGAGCGGCTGCAAATTCACAAAGGTAATATCCATCTCTTTGATATGTTTCTCAAGCTCGCGAAAATCATTCTTGCTGTAATCCAAATTGAGTATCATTGTCGCATACAGCTCAATCTGATATTTTTTGAGAATATCGACCGCTTTGCGATTGGTTTCGACCGTCGTCTTTTTGTTGAAATTCTGCAAATCTTTTTTTCGAACGGATTCGATGCCGACGATGACGGCGCGCAAACCGTTTTTGGAAAGCCGCTCTATCAGCGCTTCGTTGTTGGCGATAAAATCCGCTCTGCCGTAAACCAAAAATCGCTTATCCAATCCTTCACGCTCGAGCAAATCACAAAATGTATTCAATCGTTTCGGATTGTATAAAAAATCATCATCCACAATGTAGATTTCCCGCTCCGGTATGCTTTTGAGCTCATCGATGACATCGTGAATGTCCCGTGCAAAATATTTGCCGTCGGTCACCTCTTTGCAGAAACAAAAGCTGCAATCGAAAGGACAGCCGAAGGAAGTTTTGACCAGAGCGCATGGATTGTGGAACATATAGTAATATCGCGCGCGATACTTCGCCACCTTGTGACGAGCGGGCGGATGATAAGGAAAGCTCGCGGGCTTCTTCTCCTTCATGCCGGCGCGATAGGTTCCGCGAATATGCTCGTCGCCTAAATCATCTTGTTTGTTCTCCATCGCTCTGTCAACGATGCGCGAGAAAGTCCCAATCGGGTCCGCGCAGATAATATAGTCGATATAATCGTCCAAAAAATCTTCGGGCACGACTTCCGCATGCACCCCGCCCGCCACCGTAATCGTTTGAGGCGAAATCTCTTTTATAATGCGCGCATATTCTTTGACAACGCCGACATGTGTGATATATCCGGTAATCCCGACCACATCGGGACGATATTTTTCGATATAAAATGCCAGCGGCTTTTTCTCCAAAATCATATCCAAGATTGTCACTTCCGCCTTTTTGTCGGAAATGTTGGCAGCCACATACTCGAGCTCCAACGGCTCGCAAATCATGACATGCTGCAAACCGATGGTCTCTTTCGGAGGTCTCGGTCTAATCAACAGAATCTGCATCTTTTCTCCTTTTTCTAAAAACGCTCACCAAAATCGTAGGCATCCATCGCCTTACCCGAATCACGAACATATCCTGAATAACCAAATCGGGATTGCAAAGCGATATCACTTCCCGCTTCGACAGATATTTTGCCTTCCCCGTCGTCGTCTTGGTCAAGGTGAATGCTATTTTGTCATACCGATTATTCACCGAGCCATGCGCCAGTATCAGCAATCCGTCCTCTTCCAAAAGCGTTGTCATATCGCGCACCGCCTTTTGCTGATTCTCATAATAGGGCAAGGAATGTGTGCAGGTGATGATGTCAAATCGCTCCCCGATGCTCAAAAGTTCTCCGACATCCTTAAGCAAAAATCGGGCAGCGGTACTTTTTTGCTCGGCGATATCAATCATGCCCTGCGAATAGTCGATGCCGAGCAAGGAAATGTTTTTACCGAAGCGCTGCTCAATATCCGTCAAAAGCTGCCCCGTTCCGCAACCGATGTCAAGCAGCTTCTTCCATTTCTCCGCCCGATATTTAGCAATCGTTGAGAGTACCGCTTCTCTCGTTACCGATAATGAATATTTTTGCATCCACAACCGCTCGTAGCGACTCGACCAGTAATTCCAAATTTTTTTATTCGACATCAGTCCAAATACATCTTTCTCAGCAAGTATCGCGACAGCATTCTTTTGAAATATTTCAAATCCAAAAAGTCATACAGCCCCGCTTTGCGTGCTCTCTTGTAAAGTTTCATAAACAAATCGTAATAATGACGATAGAATTGCTTTTTAGTCAAATTTTTCGGCTCGAGCACGAGATGTAAAAAATCCCAGTCCTCAATATTGTCCGAGATGATTTCATCCTTGTACTCCTCATAAAGCGGTGTGCCCGGAATCGGTGTGAAAATCGAAATCGTGACATGCATCACCTGATTTTGAACAACCCAATCATAAATTCTATCAAAATCCTCCTTGGTCGCTTCGACACCGACAATCATCAGCGCAATGCATTCGCCGCCCGCTTCCCGAATGACGCGCACCGCCTGCTCATTGTTGGTTACGGAAGTTCGCTTATTGTACGCGAGCAATTCTTTGTCACTCGTCGCTTCGAGTCCGACCAAAAAATATTTGAATCCGATATCGACGAGCGCTTGGACGATTTCTTTATTCTGCGACACGAAATCGGCTCGGGCGTAACAAGTGTAGGTTTTTTGAATTCGATTCTCTTTGACCAGACGAATGAACTCCCACAGTCTTTTTTTATCCACCAAAAAATCATCATCGACGATTTGAATATTATCGACCTCTATCCCGCGCAGCTCCTCAATTACCAAATCCAAATCGCGCACCTGATAGCTTCCCTGATTGAGCAAGGTGCAATAGCAGAATTTACAATCGAAGGGACAGCTAAACGATGTCTTGAGCGTCGCCATCGGCGTCATATCCAAATATCGAAATCGATGCTTGTGCTCGTAGAAAAAACTTCGCTCGGGAATCGGCAAGCTGTTGATATCGACTCGCTCATACGGATTGACAATCCAATTTCCCGATTTATCCCGATGACAAAGCCCGTTGATTTCCGATGGAGAAATCGACGGCTTCACTTTCTTTTTCAGAGATTCAATCATCCGTATCAAATCCACGAAGCCGTCCACCGATTCGCTGCGCACGATAAAATCGATGTTTTCATCATAGAATCGCTGATAATTCAGCTGCGCATGAACTCCTCCGACCAGCGTGACGATACTCTTTCGAAATTTTTTCGCTTCGGCGAACATCCTCTTCATCACATTTTCCTGCGTCAAATAGCCGGTGATGGCGACCACATCGGGATTGTATTTTTTTAATACCTGTCTAAAAGGTTTGTTCTCACAAATATAGTCGAAGATATAATCTTCGTAGCCCGCCCGCATCAAGCCCGTATGCAAATACTCCAACTCCAAAGGCTCATTGTCAAGCATGCCTGTAAAACTCAACTTATTCGGTGCCGGTGGTCTTACCAAGAGCACTTTCATATTATCCATCCTTTTCCAATCGAAGCGACTACCGATGCTCTTCGCTCGGCACCAAGTCAATCACCACATATTCCGGACGATTGTAAAAACGCGGAATTCGGGTTGATTCTCTCGCCAATCCGCGACTGACAATCATCTTGTAATTCTCAAATTCATACAGCCCGCCCGCATATTTCGGAAACAATCCCTGATTCGGCGCGAGCAATCCGTTGAGCACACCGGGAATTCGCCATTGTCCCCCATGAGCATGCCCCGCCATAGAGAGATCAAAATCGCGATATTGCTCGTAGCGCTCCGGACGATGAGTCAGCAGAAGCGAATAGATGTCCGGCTCGATTTTCGACTTTGCTTTTTCCAGTTGATTTTGCCAAGCGGACTCCCCGATATCCACATCGTCGATGCCGAACAAATTGACTCGTTGACCTCGAATGTCCAGCTCCACTTTGTCGCCTTCAAACACTGCGATATTGTAATCGAGCACCGTAGATTTCAGTCGAGGAAGCTCCTCCGTCCAACATTCATGATTGCCCGACACATAGTAGCTCGGATATTTTTCCCCCGCCCAGCTCAAAAATTCCCATGCCTTGTCCTCCGGCAAATCGTCGTCAATGATATCGCCCGCGAGGAGCAGCACATCGGGTCTGCTCTGATCGACGGCTTCGGTCAAAGTATGCTGTTTTTCTCCGTAATTGCAGCTGTGCAAATCCGCAACGAGCGCAATTCGAATCGGTTTTTGAATTCTTGAATCGGCGATGGTGTAGTTCACCACCTCCAGTCGTTGATCCAATCCCATGCCCAGCAACAACGCAACCGCTCCGGCAACCACCAACATTCTTTTATTGTTTCTTCTTTTGTTCTTCTTCATTTTGCTCCCATCTTGCCGAATCTCATTTTGCGAAATTCGGCTTATTCCATTTCTAAATCGCGCCAATTCGCTTTGATGGCTCTTTCTCTTTTTCCGGCAGTCCAAAAATTTTTGATATAAACCGAAATCAATGTGTTGAATCCGAAAAGCATGCGCATCGTGTTGCCGATTGGAAATGCTTTGACGGTATATTTGACGGAATGTAAATTGAGATTGACGCCGAAAGTGAATTTGAGCACTTCCCAATAGTATCTGCGCAAGCTCATTTTGGACGGCATGATGAGCACATCGCCGAAATTCCATTTGTCATAATCCGTTTCATCGTAGAGCAGGCGACTCTTATACTGCTCAAAAAGCGGGGTAAGCGGATGCGGATTGAGCGGCGAAAAGGTCAGCAAGTCCGGTTTGAGCATTTTTTTGTACGTATTGAGCTTTTTGAAATCCGACTTATCCCAATCCGGATGCAGAATGAAGGAGCCCCAACATGCGATATTGTGCGCACGCAAAATTTCGGTCGCCTTCAAATTCTCGTCCACCGTCGCCGATTTGTTATATTTTTTGAGCTGCGCATCGTCAAAGCTCTCATAGCCGACGATGACCGCAGTCAATCCGTTTTTTCTCAGTCTTGTAAAAAGTTCCGGCTTCTCCAAAATCGAATTGACGGAGCCGTAGCAGATATATTCTTTACGAATGTTTTTTTCTTCGAGTAGCTCGCAAAAACGCTCCAAACGCTTTCGGTTGATTAAAAAGTCATTGTCGCAAATCATAATATAGGGCTCTTCCAAATCGCCCAACTGCTCGACGATGTCCTCAATCGGCACCTCGCGAAGTGCCGCGCCTTCGAGTTTCCAGCGCACGCAAAATTCGCAGCGATTTCGACAGCCGAAGGAAGTTTGAATCACTGCGCAGGGCTGAAATCCGACATAGCGATATTCCTTGCGATAGCGCTTGGTCGATTCGGTGTCCGGCACGATGTATTCGTTGAAACAAAATTCCTTGTCATTTATAAAATCGAGCTCTCGACTGAAAATCCCTTCAATCGCTTCCGTCAGTTTTTCTCCCGTTTCAATTTTTTGCATCAATTCCTTGTAATTAGCTCTGGTTGTCGATTTGAATACATGATCGACCGACTCGTCAAAAAACGAATTCGGATAGACCGTCGCCTGCACGCCGCCGACGATGACCGTCGTATTCGGATTGTGCTTTTTTACGATTCGCGCAATGCCGAGCACATTTTCCACATCGGTGCATTGCGATGTAATCCCGACCGCATCGGGTAAAAATTTGTCCAAGTAAGCTTCAACCTTCGCATTGGTCTCCACCATGAAATCGGCAAGCAATACCTCATGTCCCTGCTCCTTCAAAATCGTCGAAACACATTCGATGCCGAGCGGCTCACCGAAAAGAAAGTTTTTGACCGTTGTAATCTTCTTGTTGACCCAAGGTCTTATCAGTAAAATTCTCATTCCCTTCCTCACTCCATTTATTCTTCTACTCCCCTTGCATTGTATCATATTTTTGTAGAATTTTTATAGTTTCATACAATGGATTTCACTTCTCTCCCCTCGATGCTCCAATTTCTTTGCAAGAATATCCAAAATTTTTCGCGGTAAATACCGCGAAGCGATATGCAGATGCAGCGCTTTCTCCCGAGCGCCGACACGCAATTTCGAGTATGCCGTCGTCTGCCCGAGATGAATTTTGTCAAACCCTTCGCCGAGTTTTAGAATCTCCAGCAGAATATTCATATACAAATCATATTTTTTGTTCTGAGTATGCGCAAAGCCGCAAAAAAGAAAAATCAACTCCTTGCCGAAGGCTTTGGTTTGGAAAAAACCGACGAGCTCCTTTTTTTCATTTGAGATTCGATACAGATTCGCATCACATTTTTTGAAAAAGTCGATGCTGAGTTTTTCCAGCTTCCCTTCGGAGCGCTCATAGACTTCTTCATAAAAAGCATAGAGTTTCTCATCGAAATTTGACGGATGAATGGATTCAAATACAAGATTTTTTCCTCTTTCCATCGCTTTACGAATTCGGTAGCGGTAATGGCTGCGCATCTTGCTCAAATAGTTTTCAAAATCGTCCACCGTCGTATAAAAACTCGGCAGGGTCTTGCCCTTAGCAAGCCGAAGTTCTCCATCGGTGTTGAGAACGAGCAACAGCGCAAAACTCGAAAGATATTTTTCCAATATCGGCAAATTCTCGCTCGGGCAAGCATAGCCGGCACTCGCAACCGAAAGCAGAATGCCCGCAATTTCTATCGGCAGACGAAGCGATAATGCCCGGCTGAAAGTCAGAATATCCAATTTCAAACGATAAGTAATGAGCAGGATTTGATATTTTTCATGGAAATGATATCGCTGATGACAGGGATTGACCTTCTCCATAAAAATCAAAAAATCTCTTTTCAAAAAAGGATTGCTCGAACATTCATCCCAACGAGCCGGCAAATCCTTCGCGCTGTCAAAAATCACAAATTCCGTCTTCATAGATTGATTTCAAACACTTTGTAATGCTTGCTTTCTTTTTTTATAAAATGAGTTGTCACATTTTTGGAACTTGAATTATCATCCAATATCCAACCCGACTCGATGAATCGGTATTTCTCTTTGTTAAGCTCATAGCAATGCTTGAGCAGCGCATAGAGTGCCGCTGAGCGACGATACTTCGGGATGATTCCGAATTCCGTAAACTTCAGCGTATCAATCAGCCCCGGCATGAGTCGGCTCTTCAAAAAAGCCTTCAATCCCAGCTCCTGTCCTCCACCGATGAGCTGATTGAAATCGGGATACCAAAGAATGAACCCGACCGGCAAATCATCCTTGTAGGCGAAGAGCAAATTTTCCGGTTTCAAAAAGAGTTTGTATTCATTAAACAGCTCGATATCTTCCGCCTCTCTGCTCTCATAATAATAATCATGCTCGGCGAATGCGAGATTGTTGATTTGCCCGTAAATCTTTGCCGTCTTTTCAATATGTTGAAAATCCGCATGGCGCACTTCAAACTGCGCCATCCTCTGCTCCAGCGCGGGCGACGAATTGAGCTTGATATCCTCAATCAACCCTTTGTAGCTCACGAGATTTTTTGTCGTCGTCGCCAATTTTTCCAAATGCTCGATATAATATGCGGGATTGTACGCGCTGCCGATGCTCTGTACTTTGTCAAAATCGCTCGCAAGCAGACCCAAACCGTAATTGACATGAAAATTGAGTCCGATGAGAATGCTGCGAATCCTTCTTTCTTTTGCAAATTCTTTGGCGAAATCGACGATGGCTTCGGCAATCTCAAAATCATTTTTCATTTCCAAAAAAGCGATTTGCAACTTATCCGCCATTCTGTCAATCACCGCCAAAAACGCCATGCCAACGATTTGATTATTTTTCTCCGCCACAATCGGCACGATTTCGGATTTTTTCTGAATCTCCATCTTTCCGGCGAACAATGCTTTCAGCGTTCTGCTCTGATGGTCTCGATAATTTGAATTGCCTCGATATATTTCCTTTTGAAAATTCAGCATCGCTGCAAAATCCTCCGGCTTTGCGAATCGTACAATCATTTTTACTCCCCTACGAAAAAAGGATAGGGCTGCTTTCCTATCCTTTAAAGTTATCTAGCTATGCCCGTCGGCATCATTTGTTATTTTTATTTTACAGTAAATCCTTGAGCTGTCAACGACTCTTCCACTTTTTGCATGCTTGTCACTTGCTCAGGGTCAATTGTCATTCCGCCTGCAATCTCGGAGATTTTTTCCAAATCCACTTTAGAATAATCTACCGATGAAGTAATCACGATGGTTTCGCCTTCAATCACATATTCATTGGTAATACCTTCTACCGGTTGATCCGCAGATTTCATTGTCTCGACTGTTTTTTCAGCCTGCTCTTTGTTCTCAAGCATCATGGATGCGAAAGGCATTACCGTTTTCATATCCATTCTCGTGATCTTATCGCCTTCATAAGTATAAGTCATCTCCGTTGTTATTCCGTTATTTTCATGTGTAAATGTCTTTGTTGCTGATTTTGAACCGCATGCTGTAAGGGCAAGCATAAGCACCGTCACAGCTACCAAACCTTTCAATAGTTTTTTCATTTTGTCCTCCTCATTCATAAATAACAAATCCATCATGTTGTCAATCCGCGCATTGCGCTTGCACTAGATAACCTGAAAGTTCAATTTTAGAACCTCAATGCTTATAAAAATTCTAATGGATTAACAAAATACGATGTCTTGTGCATTATACCCTTTATTACAAATTGATGTCAATAGAAAAGAATTTACAAAACAGTAACAAAATCAGTCAATTCGTGACCAAGAATTATTCATTCGGCTCGCTTCGGGAAATTTTTGATGCAAAAACGCTCTGCGATTCGCTTTTTATCTTCACCTTGCTTTGTGTGAATCTCTACCTAAAATCCACTTTACACCAATCTATCCGAGTTTTCCATCCGTCATATCTTCGACCAGATGGCGCCAATAGTATTTCGGCAAATTGCTCTGTTGCAATTTTTTATTTTGTCGCTCGCGAATCGAAATACTTTTATGAAAAACATTCCACAAAAATGCGTATTCCAATTCGGCATCGCTCCACTTGATTTCGACTTTTTCGGTAAAAAACAAATCGATGCGCTGTCCGTCATAGTATGCGAGCATATTTCTTTTTTTGTCGTAGATGGCAAATCGCTCTCGCGCAAGTCGATTCTTAAAATGAGAAAGCAGTATCGGCAAGACATTGTTTTTCGGCTCGATGGTCGAAAACAATGTGCCGTCGTGCATCTCGCGAAATCGCAGCAGTCCCAGATAGCGATGACGCTCGCGTAACACATTGCGCACCAACTTGTTCATTTGCAAGGCGTATTCGTCCACCGATTCCAAAATCCCTTCTCCACATTCCATCGCCCGAAAAATCATCCGCACGATAATTTCGTCTTTGCGCGGCTCGCAGGACAAAAAACAGGCTTGCAAATCCGCGAAAAATTGATACGAAAATTTTTCGCGCAGATATTTTTCAACGCGCCGCGCTTTGTCAACATCGGTCGCCACATAGATTTCACTCGTGTCAAAGGCGAGCTGCTCGGGCTCGGCGCTGATTCTTCCGAGTTCTTTTCGATGCTTGTAGGATTCAAAGACGACGCTCAGCAGGCCGTCAAAATCTCCGTCATAGTAATAATGATACATCACGCCCCTCCATTTCCCGATAATGAAGCGGCATTTGCTTTGTCAAAAAAACTGATTTGCTGAACCGCAGGCTTTTCTCCTTCAAGCAAAATATTTCGGATGCTGTCCGGATTTTCCTTATGCAAGCCGTAATATTTCCCGTCAACCGTGATAAAATACTTCGCTCGCTTAAGCACCACGCCGATTTTCTTCAAATGCTCATATTGAATTTTGCTATGCTTTCGCGCTTTGATGATTCGTAGCGCCGAAGTGACGCCCAAACCGGGAATTCGTAACAAATCATTATAGGACGCCGTATTGATTTCCATCGGGAATCGATGCCAGTTATGAATCGCCCAATTCGCCTTCGGGTCGAGCAGCGGGTCGAAAAAAGCATTCTGCTCGCTGAGCAATTCGTCGGCTCGAAATTTATAAAATCGTAGCAGCCAATCCGCTTGATACAGACGATGCTCGCGAAGCATCGGTGCAGCACCGACATGAGCCAACGCGCCCGTTTTGTTCACCGGAATGTAGGCGGAATAATATACTCTCTTGAGTCCGAAACCATTGTAAAGTTGCTCGCTCTTGTTTAGAATCGTGTAGTCGCTTTCGCCGCTCGCGCCGATAATCATCTGCGTCGTCTGTCCCGCCGGCACGAAACTCGGCGTGCTCTTAAACAGCGCTCTCTCCTGTGTGCGCTGAAGCTGCTGATTGTGAATTCGGCTCATCGATGTGATGATGTCGCTCACTTTTTTGTCCGGCGCAAGCAACTGCAGCCCATGATTGTCCGCCATCTCGACATTCACCGAAACTCTGTCGACATACATGCCCAAGGTCTGTATCAATTCTCGGCTCGCTCCCGGAATCACTTTCATGTGAATGTAGCCGTTGAATTTTTCTTCGACGCGCAATCGTCGGGCAACCGCAATCAATCTTTCCATCGTGTAATCCGGATTTTTCAAAATGCCCGAGCTTAAAAAAAGTCCTTCGATATAATTTCTGCGATAGAAGTTGATAGTCAAATCGACGATTTCATCCGGCGAAAGTGTCGCCCGCTCAATATCGTTGCTGCGTCGGTTGACGCAATAGGCGCAATCGTAGACACAATGATTGCTCATCAATATTTTGAGCAATGAAATGCATCGCCCGTCCGCCGACCATGAATGACAGATTCCGCTCTTTGCCGCATTTCCGATTCCGTCCGCCGTATTTTTTCGCTCGCTGCCGCTGGATGAGCAGGACACATCGTATTTTGCCGCGTCGCTGAGAATTCTTAATTTGTCTTGTACCGATTGATTCATTTGCTCCTCCTTGCTCGATTTTCGGATTCGAATCGGGATTGCAGGAGGACTTTACCGTCTCCGCAGATATATCCAAATTAAATTTGAATTCGAATCTCGCTTTTTTTCCTATTCCATATTTACTTTTTATTTTACATTTCACTTGCAATTAAGATTTCGGTTTTTATTCGCTGCTACTTCCGATTTGATGTCCGATGAATTTCAAAACGACTTCCATACGCAATTTTTCCCGAAAATTTATCATAATTATTCTTTTATATTTCTTTTTTTCTTATATTTTTCCGTTTATGATATTATATCACGCAGAAAAGAAAAAAAACCGGAAATCCCGAAATTTTTTCAACAATTTTTTGGAGTCTTGCCAAAAATATTTTTTTGCGGTACTGTTAAGGAGATGGATGACGAAATCATTTCAGTAAGGATGGAGAACTATGAAAACAGCGCTATGTATTCAAAAGATGATTGATTTTTACAATGCTGATGTACGCGAAATCAACCATTTCTTAAAGGTGTATGCTTTTGCACGAACGATTGGAAGAGCGCATGGTCTCGATGAGCGGACACAGGAGCTTTTGGAAGTCGCGGCAATCGTTCATGACATCGCCTGCCCTTTGTGCCGAGAAAAATACGGACATGCGGACGGAAAAATGCAGGAATTGGAAGGACCGCCTCTTGCGAAGGATTTTTTGCAATCGCTCGGCTATGAGGATGACTTTATTTCAAGAATTTGTTTTTTGGTCGGGCATCATCACAGCTATGACAAGGTTGACAACATGGATTATCAAATTTTGCTTGAAGCGGATTTTCTGGTCAATGCCTTCGAGAGCAGTTATTCGGCGGATGCGATTGAAAAGGCGGCGGCAAAAATTTTCAAGACCGAGACGGGATTGCAGCTTTTGAAATCCATGTATCACAAGTCCGACGGAATCTGATTTTTATAAAGTATGTATTTGCAAGTCCGACAAAATCCAGTTGTTTATAAAAAGGTATCGCTGCGGTTTTCATAGACTCAAAACGAGCACATCGCAGGATACCTTTTATATTTTCATTTCGATAAACAATCATCGCCGATTCATCGATGATTCTTAAATCTACTCACGCATGAATTGACAAGACCGGATATCTTTTATATTTTTCGTTTCAAACAATCGTGCTGATTCTTGAGTTGATTGACAAATCGGAGTCGGCAATATTTTTCATTTGCATTGTCGGCATAAAAATCGCTCATCGCTGATTCTTAAATATCTTTCACCATGCATCAGCACTTGAATATCTTTTTGCGAGTTACAGCCCATTGCGTATCGGATTATTTTTTGCTGTCGGTTTTTTCTTGAAATTTCCGATTGTTGATAATAAAGCGCTCATGCATCCCTTCGCCAATCAAGCCTTTTTCGTCATAGGCTTTTAGTTCGAATTTGAGTTTGCGCTCGTCGATTTCCACCAATTCGCTCTCACAATACACTTTCATTCCGAGCGGAGTCGCCGCAATATGTTTTATATCGAGTGAAATGCCGACGGTTCCGTCGCCCTCCGGCAAAAATTCGCTCACGCTCATCCATGCGGTTTTTTCCATCAGCGCAATCATCGCCGGCGTTGCAAATACATCCAGCGTTCCGCTGCCCAAAGTTTTTGCCGAATTGTTTTCACATACCGTAATTTCCTGTCTTCCTTTGATTCCGATTTTCAACATAATTCTTCCTTTCCAAGTCCTATTCCATTTTGATTTCAAATTAAAATTTCATCACAACGCGATTTTCGGATTTTGATTTTCCGTTTCGAATTTTATTTTACAATTCAAATTCCGTTTTAGAATCCCGTTTTGGTTTTCCATTGCAGATTTTATTTTGCTTTTTCAAATCCGATTTTATTTCATCTATATGGTATCAAATCTCAAATGGAATGTAAACAAAGCTTCATAAAAATACCTACACTTCGTTTGAAATGTAGGTATCATAATCCATTTTTTCATCGGACAAAATCGTCCGCATCACAATTTCCGTCGATGGTTCTATTTTGTTTTGGATTTTTCTTTCAGCCATTTGGAAATGAGCGGCGATACTTCTTTTTTCGCTTTGGAGCTCACATACATTCCGATATGACCCGTCGGTATTCCATGCGTTTCGATATCTTTCGTTCCAACATATTTTGCAAGCGGAATACTTGCAGCCGGCGGTACGATATGGTCTTTTTCCGCATAGACATTCAGCACCGGCATCGTGATATTTTTCAAATCCACTTTGGCATCGCCAATCATCATCTTCCCTTTAATCAATTTGTTTTCTTTGTAAAGGTCATTGATGAATTGTCGGATCGCTTCTCCGGCTTGACCCGGACTGTCAAAAATCCAGTTTTCCATACGCAAGAAGTTGTTCATCACTTCCGGTTTGTCAAAGTCATCGATGAGGTTGAGATATTTTCCGACCATGAGCGAAATCGGCTTCATCGTCAAGAATCCGTTGTTCATAAAATCGCCCGGAATGACACCGTATGCATCAACCATCTTGTCAATATCCAGATATTTTCCCCATCGGAACAACAACCCGTCATCCGTTGAGAAGTCCACCGGCGCAACCATGGTCACCAATGCGTTGATATTTTGCGGATGAAGTGAAGTATAAATCAATGAGAAAGTTCCGCCCTGACATACGCCGAGCATATTGATTTTCTCTTTTTTGGAATGTGCCTTGACCGCTTGCACCGCATTGTCGATATATCCTTGAATATAATCTTCCAAAGTCAAATATCGGTCTTCCGCTGTCGGATAGCCCCAGTCGATAATATACAAATCCTGTCCGTCACGCAACATATTCTGTACGAAGCTCGTATCTTCCTGCAAGTCCATCATCGTCTCGCGATTTACCAAAGCATAGACAATCAGCGTCGGTATTTTATTGACGCTTCGAACAAGCGGCTTGTATCGATACACCTTCATCTTATCTTCCGAATAAATCAAAGTTTTTTCGGAGAAACCCGGCTCCGGGTCTCCCGCGTTAATCATCGTTTCGAATCCTTCCAGCAATTTTTTCTGAGTTTGTATGCTTTCCTCAAAACTTTTTTTCCAATCAAATGTCTTGTCCATTAAAAATTCTCCCTTCAAGAAACACATAACCTACTCCTGAGCAGGAACCGGTACAACCGCCTGCGCTTTTTTCATTGCTTTCAATTCTTTTTTCAATTCATAAATCGTTTTATACAAACTGTCGATTTCACTTCTTGTCACGATTGGTGTATCGGAAAGATATCGCTCAACCAACTTTTGCATTTCAATCTTGTAATCCATCGCTGCGGATGAAAGTTGACCCAACATTTTTGCATATTCCGGAGTTGCAAAGTAAGAATCGAAAACTCCTTCCAGCTCATTGGACCAGTAAGTGTAGAACTCGTTGAAAGTTTTCGGTTGAGTTCCCTGCTCCGCCATTTCCAAATATTTTTTAATCATATCATCCAGATTTTCATTTTGCACCGCAAAAATTCTGGAAGTGAAATCCGTACTGAGCAATACCATGTCCACATAAGTGTCAAAAGCTTTGCTCTGCTGCTCGATAAGCTCCTTGTTCACGCCCAATGAAGGCGAAAGCAGAATCGCTCCGAAAGTTCTGTCAAACTGCGTTCTCCAAAGTTCGAAGAATTCGCCGAGCTTGGTTTTGTCCGTCAACACACCTTCAACGAACAAATCGCGAAGCTGTTTTGCATTGCTTGTCCACGGCTCAAAGAAATCGCCATTGGTTTTCGCATACGCCTTGAACAATTCAAAAGGATCTTTTGCAAAAGATTGGAACTCCTGAGGAAGCATCGGCAATACCATGTCCTTGAACATGACATCATATTTTTCCGCCAAAGTCGAAGCATATTTTTTCACTTCATCGGAAACCGGTTTAATGTGCGCATCTTCCAATTCCTTCCAAAACTTATATACATTCAAATAATAAGTGTTCGCCTGCATCATTTTCTCCAACAAATCTTTTACCGCCGGGGAAAAAGCCTTTCCCATTTCAAGCGGATTGTAATATTCTCTCAGCTTATCAAAGTATCCGTGAATACTCTCCTGAGACTCCGCCCATTTGCTCATATCCGCAAAAGGAAAAGCTCCGGACTTTCCGAAGTTGGAAAACTCCGCCATATATTTGGACATCTGATCCATATAATTTTTTTGCATATCCACGAAAAATTCAAATGCTTTCGGGTCAAAAGTCGGCTTCTTGAAATACTCGGTAAACACCTTGCTCATCTCCACCGGATTGCTTGCTCCCATCGTATCCATAAATTTCTTTTGCAGTTCAAAAAAATCGCTCATAGATTTTGCATACGGATTTTCAGAGACATTGGACATCTTCTTATACATATCCTGCCAAGAATCCATCATGCTCTTCTGATTATCCATCATCGTTTTGAAAAAATCATTGCTCATAGCTACCTCCCATTAAAGTTTTTTCATTACAGCCTGTCCCGAGATGACCTCCGTCTGTCCGTTATTTGTCGTTACTGTCGTCTTCATTACGATAATCTGCTTGTCATCCCGCTTTGATAACACCTCTACTTCCGCTGTACATTCTTCACCGATATACACCGGCTTCAGAAATTTCAGCTCCTGACTCATATAAATCGAGCCCTCTCCCGGAAGCTGCGTTCCGAGCGCCGAAGAAATCAGCGATGATACCAAAATACCATGCACGATATTCTTCTTAAAAAATGTCTTTTCGGCATACTCCTTATCCAAGTGAATCGGATTTTTGTCCGTCGAAAGCTCTGCGAAATTCGCTACATCCTCCGCGGAAAAAGCCTTCGTCACCTGCGCCCTGTCGCCGACTTTAATGTCTTCATAATTCATTCAATTACCCCCTTCCGTTTTTATTTTCAATTCATCTATTCTTTCAAAATGCTCCGTGTTGCGTCTTGAATTGAAATTCAAATTTACTTTTATATTTAATTCCGCTTTTCTCTTGATTTATGTCATCAGCACTTAACGAGTTTGTATTAAATATATTATACCCATTCCCGCGCAATTGTCAAACTAATTCGAAGAAACAATTTTATTTTTATAGAAATAAAATCCGGATTATTACAGCGATTTTTCATACATGGTAGAAGTATAGACCTTATTTTTGAAAAAATCATAGACTTTGTTTGGCAAAATTGTAGATTTTGCATAGAGTTTCAATGTTCAATATAATATTTCGACTGAATCTTATTAAAGTTTATCCGCTTCGATAAACAAAAAAGGGGCTGTTGCAAAATAGCCCCTAAAAAAATGGCAAACTCATAAGAGCAAGCCA
>JAUNKE010000050.1 GCA_030532905.1 Peptostreptococcaceae bacterium | reverse complement strand
AAACGATTTGGAGCTTGTCAATAGAAAAACTCCACAACAACTTGACACGACCGTGCAGAGGGACTTTTATTGACAAGTATTGTAAATTTCGCTACAATAGGAAAGCAAGCAATTGATTTTATTGCTCCGTATCAAGATGTTTGATGCTTTTTTATAGAGTTTTTATAAAAGTGGTTTTGAAAAGCTTCCTTATTACCTCGAAGTTCTATAAAAACTTTTTATTAGGATCTTTGTAAGCGGTTTTGTAGAGCCGCCTTATAAGATTGCGGTATGACAGGATTTCTTATTTCTAAATTATGTTCCCATAGCTCAGTTGGATAGAGCAGTGCTCTCCTAAAGCATGTGCGGAGGTTCAAGTCCTCTTGGGAACGCCAAACAAAGCTGTTGTAAAATATTTTCATTTTGCAGCAGCTTTTATAATACTAGAACTCAATAAGCTACAGAAAAAATTGTGACTGTACCAATAGGGCTTTCTTTTGTTATTTGTAAACATAGAATATGCATCTCTAAAAAGCAAGGCTTTAAAATCTTACAAAAAAGTAGAGTCAAATAAAGCGAATTACATCCCATCGCTAATTTGGATGAGAGTTTACTGTTGCAGTTAACCGTTTTATATTTATAAAAAATATCGACCGCCAATCGTTAGATTCTTAATCTTGCTTTCGGTGGTCGATACACTATAAATTCTCATTTATATTCTACTGTAAAACCTTTGCTGTTTCCTGTTGCATATTCAATTCCAATTCGAGTCGGCTCGGTGCTTCGTCGTCGGGTCCGATTTCTTTCAACACCACCTTATTTTTGCCGGAGTTTTTCGCCTGATACAGCGAGATGTCCGCCCATCGCATAATCGATGATTTGTGGGACACATCCAAGCTTTGCGAAAAGGCGATACCGACGCTGACGGAGAGTTGTCCTAGTGGAGCCGCTTTGTTTTCGATGCCCATTTCAAAAACATCGCTTCGTATTTGCTCGCCGAGCGCATAGACTTCTTCTTTGCTGAGTCCGGCGCAGGCACCGATAAATTCTTCGCCGCCGAATCGTGCGGAGAGACCATCGACCGTATCCAGATTCTCCCGGACGATATGCGCAATGCTTTTGAGGGCTTCGTCACCCTCCAAGTGACCGTAAGTGTCGTTGTAGAGTTTGAAATTGTCGATGTCGAACATAAAAACGGCGATTTCTGCATCGTTATCTTGAGATTCCTCAAGCAAACCTAAAATTCGAAACTCAAAATCACGACGATTGCTGATTTGGGTAAGTCCATCGAGAGAAGACAGACGCTCCAATTTGTCATTTGCCGCCTTGAGTTCTTCCTGTGTCTCCAAATGCGATAGGATTTCTTTTTTCAACACCCATGAACGAATCGCATTGTTGAGCGCGATGGCAAGATAAGGCAAGAGCTCTTCCAAAAACAAAATATCCTTCTCGCTATAGATATTTGCCAGATTGTTTTGTATGGAGCAGGCGCCGATAAACTTGTCTTCCACTTTCAGCGGCATATATAGAGCCGATCGCGGTATTTCACCGATACCGACTTGAATAAAATTACGATTTTTATAGCGTGGGTCATCGTGTATATTCTCAGAGAGGATGATTTTTCCCGTTCGAAAACATTCCGCGAACATACTGTCCGGATTGTGCTGACTAACCGTAAATTCCGGTTGCAATATATTATTTTCATAAAAGGCTACCGATCGAAGCTCTTGTTCTTCTTCATCCGCAACCATCAGAATAAAGCTGTCGAGTGGAATGTTTTCGCGCAAATTTTTATAAATTAAATCGATTACCTTTTCTAAGTCGAGTGAAGAAGTCATATTTTTGCCAAGCTCATTGATAATTTCGATTCGATGGTAGGCTTCCTGCGATGCGTTTTTATGTCGAAGGGCTTCTTCAGCAACGAGCTTGAGCTCGATATTACGGGCAGCAATATCTTCCACGCTTTCTTTGTTGCGCAGAAAATCTTCTACAATTTGTAGCGATTGACCTTGTCGTTTCTGTTTTTCGTTTAAAGTGCTTTCGAAGGAATCAATATATTTCTCGCTGATTTCGGTAATTTTTTCTTTGTTGTCGGTTTTTCGATAATACTTCAGTATTTCACCATAAATCAGTGAGCCCACAAAAGGGCTTTCAAAATTTATGATTTTTTCCGCCAGTTTCAATCCGTCGGCGTAAAACTCGAAATCCAAGTTGTAATCGCTATTTCTTTTCAAATAATCGTTGAGCATGGCGGCTTGTTGAAAAGGATTATTTTCGAACATAACATAGCCTTTTTGAAAATGCTCTCGCCCCGCCTCATAGTTTCCGACAAGATATTCATAATACATACAAGCAAAATGATAGCTGTATTTTGATGCCGGTTCGGTATTTTCAATGTCGTACTTCCGGATTTTCTCCCAAACTGCTTTCGCATCAGCCCGGTTTTCCAACAAGCAGAGTGCCACCAATAAATTGCTGAGACAATGAATGAGTTTAGAGAGATATCTCGGCTGTTCGGAGCCGCCTTTTTCAAGTGCTTCGAGCGCCTTTTCCAAATGCTCACAGCTTTTTTTGTAATCTCCGGTTGAGCTGTAAATAATAGCGATATTATTGTATGCGGCAAAAGTTGTATAAAGAATATGATGTTTTTCTTCCGTTTTGATGACATTGTAATAGGATTCCAGTGCCAATTCAAAAATTTCCAAAGACAAATAAGCATTGCCCAAATAATTTTGATTGATGGAGACCAACTGCCATAATTCGAGTGCCTTGACCCTTTCAATTAAACTGGAAAAATGCGAAATGGCTTTGTTGTATTGCGCAGAAAGATTGTAACTGATTCCGCGACCCGTCTCTATAAATGCCCGAAATTCAAAATCATTTTGATATCGCTCGGTGGATGACAATTCTTCAGCAATCAATTCACCGGACGGCGGATCCAAATTGATATCCGAAATCAAGTGCCGGTATAATTCTGTGGCGTCCATGCAAAGATACTTCTCGTACTTCATTGCGTTTTCCTTCCGTTTATTGTAATGACAACTTTTTGATTCAAAAAGCCGGCGTGTACCCTTAATTATATCGTTCGATTTTCACGGATTCGATAGAAGTGCTAAATGAAATTTAATTCATTCTCGATATGTGTAGGCAAATTGAATCGTGAAAATCTAAGAGTATTTCTTGAGTTGAAAAGACCTAAAAGAAATATTAACAAAAAACCATCGAAAAAATCCGAGTGAAATCGCATTTTGAAATATTTCTATTATTTTATTATAAAATGAAAGTTCTTGAGATGTCAAATACAATTTGTTGTATTGTTTGAGATTGAATACATATATCCAAAATTGCTGAGAGAGAAGGCGAAAAATCTCAAAATTTGCGGACGGATTAAATGCAAAAGTCGATGCAAAATGAACATTTTACACAATGGCTTATCTCTCACGATTTACAACATCACAAAAATAGTAAAAAAAAATGACGCCCTTTCGAGTGCCATTTTTAACAGTTATAACGATTCTTTATGTTATTTCTTCATGTTGAGTTCGACTTCCAAACGACCGGGCGGCTCGTCATCCGGCTCGATTTGTTTCAAAACCACCTTGTTCTTGCCGGTGTTTTTTGCTTGGTACAAGCAAATATCCGCCCAGCGCATAATTGATGATTTGTGCGACACATCCAAGCTTTGTGAAAAAGCGATGCCGACGCTGACGGAAAGCTGTCCGAGCGGAGCCAATTTGTTTTCGATGCCCATTTCAAATACATCGCTTCGTATCTGCTCACCAAGTGCTTCGACTTCTTCCATGCTGAGTCCGGTGCAGGCGCCGATAAATTCTTCACCCCCGAATCGCGCGGAGAGACCATCGACCGTATCGAGATTTTCCCGAACGATGTGCGCAACGCTTTTGAGGGCTTCGTCTCCTTCCAAGTGACCGTAGGTGTCGTTGTAAAGTTTGAAGTTATCGATGTCCAGCATAAATACCGCAATTTCCATATTGTTCTTGTGTGATGTCTCGAGCAATCCCAAAATGCGAAACTCAAAGTCGCGACGATTGCTGATTTGAGTAAGTCCGTCGAGTGAAGACAGACGCTCCAACTTGCTGTTTGCCGCCTTGAGCTCTTCCTGCGTCTCAAGATGCGATTGAATTTCTCTTTCCAATGTCCAGGAGCGAATCGCATTATTGAGTGCGATGGACAGGTAGGGCAACAGCTCCTCCAAGAACAGAATATCTTTTTCATTATAGGAGTTTACCGCTTTATTTTGAATGGAGCAGGCGCCGATAAATTTTTCGCCGACCTTCAAAGGCATAAACAGAGCCGACTTTGCCATATCACCGTTGCCGACTTGAATAAGTTTGCGGTTGGCATAGCGCGGGTCGTCCTGAATGTTGTCGGACAGAATGATTTTTCCGGTTCGGAAACATTCCGCAAACATACTGTCCGGATTGTGTTGACTGATGGTGAATTCAGGTTGCAGAATATCATCTTCATAATATGCTACCGAATGCAGTTCTTCCGTTTCCTCGTCCGCGACCATCAGAATAAAGCTGTGAAGCGGAATATTTTGGCGCAAATTTTGATAAATGACATCCACGACTTTTTCCAAATCAAGTGAAGAAGTCATATTTTTGCCAAGTTCATTGATAATTTCAATCTGATGGTAGGCTTCCTGCAATGCGTTCTTATGTCGAAGGGTTTCTTCAGCAACGAGCTTCAGCTCCGTATTGCGAGCCGTAATATCTTCCACGCTTTCCTTATTTCGAAGATAATCTTCAACGATTTGGAGAGACTGACGCTGACGGGCAAGATTTTGTGTATGTGTTTCTCTCAGAATTTCGGTGTATTTTTCACCGATTTTGTCAAAGCTCTCTTTGTCATTTATACTTTGATAATAAGGAAGCAGCTTTTCGCAAACCTGCATATTGAACACGGGATTTTCCGAATTCAAATTTTCATCAGCTAATTTCAAACCGTCAATATAAAACTCAAAATCGAGCTCAAATTTGTGATTCAAGTTCAGATAGTCGCTGAGCAGCCCCATCCGTTGAACCGGATTTTCATTGCTGAGCGCATCGCACTTTCGATATTCTTCTCTGCCCGCCTCGTAGTTGCCGCTATAGTATTCATAAAACATTCGCCCGTAATGATAGATATACATCGATGCCGGTGTGACATTTTCCAAATTGTGCGCCTGTATTTTGTCCAATGCTTCCTTCGCTTCATCGGTTCGATTGAGCATACAAAGTGCGAATGCCAAATCGCCGAGACAATGAATGAGCTTGGAGAGATATCTCGGTTGCTCCGGTCCGCCTTTTTCCAACGAATCGATCGCTTTTTGAAGATAGAGACAACTTTTTTCATATTCTTCCACATTGTGATAGATTAAGGCGATATTATTGTATGCCAAAGAAGTCATCAACAGTAAGTCATGCTTCTCCTCCGTTTTTATGACATTGTAATAGGATTCCAAAGCCAATTCAAAAATACCTAAAGAAAAATAGGAATTTCCCAAAAAGTTTTGATTGGTGGAAACCAGTTGCCACAACTCAAGCGCTGCAGCTCTCTCGATTAAAGTGGTCGTATGCGGAATTGCTTTTTTAAATTCACCGCAAAGTATATAAAATAAAGCGCGTCCGGTCTCAACGAATGCCCGAAATTCAAAGTCGTTTTGATATCGCTCGGAGATTGCCAGTTCATCGACAATCGATTCACCGGACGGCGGGTTCGCCAAAATATCCGAGATTAGATGATGGTACAGCTCCTTGGCATCCATGCGAAGATACTTCTCGTACTTCATTGCGTTTTCCTTCCATAATTACTACAACTTTTGCAAGCAAAAATCGTTTGCTTGCCACCCCATTAACTATATATCGTACTTATTCCTATTATCCGATAGAGTCATACAAAAAAAGCTGTTTTGATTTTGAAGAAAATTTTACTCAAAATTGCGTTTGAAAAGAGACAAGCTATAACCCGAAATAAAAAATTCATATCGGATAGAATAATCAGCACCACGATGCGACGACCATTCCGATGAGCGAAAGGGTCGCAAGGGGATCTAAACGCCAATAAAAAATCTCCGGGAATCCGGAGATTTCGTATTTTCATCAAAATTCTTTCTTAGCCGTTAAATGCCTTGAGCATCCAGAGTAGCTTTTGATATTCGGAAAGATATCCGTCGAACAAGCTCTCCGTTCCTTTATCTCCGGCTTCCTCAGCAAGCTCCATAATCTCTTTTGAATCTTTGATCCAATATTCCACATCGGCAATCAGCACATTTACGGTGTGCTCTGAAGAAATATTTTCGTCGCTGAGTTCTTTTACGCGAGTAATTTCCAATGCATTTTTCAAACTTGCAACAGGACTTCCGCCGATTGCAAGAATTCTCTCTGCAACTTCGTCGATGATTTCCGCTGTTTGATTATACAATTCTTCCAATTTGGCATGAAGTGTAAAGAAGCCATGTCCTTTTACATACCAGTGAAGGTTGTGCAATTTGATATACATTACTTGTTGGTTTGCAAGATACTCATTTAGTTTTGTTTGTAATTTGTTCATAAATCCTCCTAATTTCATTTCTTAGTTTATAAATTGAATTGCAAATTCTTATTAGTAATTCATGCTAATAGTATAATCCTAATGCCAAAATAAGTCAAGCCGTTTTATAAAAAATTTAAAAAGTGTAAAGTGAAAAAGCAAATCTTATTTTTTATGTGAATATCTTTTGGAGGATTTGCTTGATGTCGTATGCTTGCTGGATTTATAATTGTATGTGGTTCGAATATTTTTGTCCGAGCCGACGATAAATCCGAAAAGCATACAGACGATCATGATTAAAAATCCGTAATCCGTAATATTGTTGATTGCTTTGAGCATATTATTTTGCAAAACAAGCAAAAAAGGCTGCCCTTGATATGTTGCCAAATCCAATACATAAGCACTGATGATGCTCAGCAAAGAGATTAAGAGCGAAACCAAAACCAAGATGGACTTGGGGTGATTGTGTGTCTTTTTGTTTTCCGACAAGATAATCAATAAAAAAGATAAGAGCAATGAAACAAAAAATACAATATATGTCGGTCTCATATCAATCGGGCCGGCGATGCGAACAGTATCTCGAATTAAAAAGCCAAGTGTCACGATTAAAGTCAAAATCCAAATTTTATGTTTGCTTGGCATGTTCCCTCCTTTCCTAAAAGGTTTGCGGATTCGCATGAGGTAAATTCTTACGCAAAGCACAATAGTTTTATAACAGTATTATACCAAGAAACAATAAAATTTACCACTTATAAATATATAATTTGTAAAAGCGGCGCTTGAAAGTGCAGGAATTCTGTATGATTTTTGAATAAAATATAGAAAAGAGTATGCAAATGTGTAATTTTAATTCGGTTACTTGAAAAG
The DNA here is from genome assembly GCA_030532905.1 of Peptostreptococcaceae bacterium. Classification (GTDB taxonomy): domain Bacteria; phylum Bacillota; class Clostridia; order Peptostreptococcales; family Filifactoraceae; genus JAUNKE01. Next base: position 10,801 of record JAUNKE010000050.1, on the reverse strand, counting down.
CAAAATGGCTTGTGTTATGCTTGAAATATTAAAAAAGAAGCAAATGATTTTCGAAACCGAAGATTTGTTTGAATAAGTTTTGGAGGGAATGCTATGAAAAAATTGTGGATGATACTTGTAATTATGACGCTGGCTATTTCGATGAGCGCTTGCGGCGAAAAAGTGAATGAAAATGCCGTCAAACCGCCGGAAGAAAAACAGAATTTGCCGGAGAAACAGGAGCCGGCGGACAAGACGGACGGCGCGGAGAAGCCTCAAGAAGCCGAAAAGGAAGAAGGAAAAACCGGCGAAGCGAATATCGGCGATGTCATCCTGATTGAAGGCGGAAAATATACGATAAAGGTCAACTCCGCTCGTTTGGAAAAAGATATTCTGGGCAATCCGTCAGTCGTCGTCAACTATTCCTTCACCAACAAGAGCGTCGCGGTGGCAAAGGCGATCACTTCTTCCTATGTGGAAGTGTTTCAGGACGGAGAAGAACTTGCCAATGCGATTTTCAAAGACAATATCAACGGCGAAAATTCGTCCAAAGATGTCGAGCCGAATCAGACGATGGATAATTGTGAGGTGGGATTCAATCTCAACTCGGAAAAAGATATTGAAATTTTGGTTTCATCGGTTGCCGATGATGCGGAAGGAGTCAAAACGACGATAAAAACCGCCGCACCGAAATAAAAATTGAAATTGCCGAAACAAAAAGAGAGTCGCAGCGGTCGTGTGGACTGTTTTCTGCACTCTCTTTTTTGAAGTGAAAATTTTGTGTGACCATAGAACCGTCACTATATAATAAGGAAGATATCATTACACGCTTGAAAATGCCAATGCGAAAATCTTTTTTTGAAAAATATTCTTTAAGAGAAATTTGAGTCGATAAAATATTGAGCCTGAAAATATTGTATAAAGCAACTAAATCGGCTTATTTTGGAAACAAAAATGAAATTCAAAACGCGCAAATATCGTTTGAACAATCGCTCAAAGCATAGAAAATCAAATGTTTTCAGATTGACGCTCACTTTTCAAAATGATATACTTATCAGTAATAAGTATTAACACTTAGGAATACATCAAAGGAGGATAGTTATGCTTTATCAGACAACGGATAAACATGAAGAATTACGGGCACAAGTGCGGGAATTTGTTGAGAGAGAGGTCAAGCCGATTACTTTTATGCTTGACAAGAACAATGAATTTCCGCATGATGCGTTCAAAAAAATAGCAAAGCTCGGCTGGATGGGAATTCCTTTCCCGAAGAAATACGGCGGAGCGGGGCTTGACAATATAAGCTATGCCATTGCGGTTGAAGAACTTTCAAGAGTGGACGGCGGAACCGGTGTCATTTTATCGGCGCACACATCGCTCGGCGCATATCCGATTTATGCTTACGGAACGGAAGAGCAAAAACAAAAATATCTCAAGCCGCTGGCAACCGGTGAAAAAATCGGCGCATTCGGATTGACGGAAGAAAATGCCGGCTCCGATGCGGGCGGAACGGAAACGACTGCCGAGCTTGTCGGTGATCACTATATTCTGAACGGCGGCAAGATTTTTATCACCAATGCCATCGTGGCGGATACCTATATCGTATTCGCATCGACGGATCCGGAGCAGGGAACCCGAGGAATATCCGCATTCATCGTTGAAAAAGGCTGGGAAGGCTTTACTTTCAGCGACCATTACGACAAGATGGGAATTCGCTCATCCATCACAGCAGAACTTATTTTTAATAATGTAAAAGTACCGAAAGAAAATCTTCTCGGCAAAGAAGGGGAAGGATTCAAAATTGCGATGGGCACTTTGGACGGCGGTCGAATCGGTATTGCGGCGCAGGCGCTCGGAATTGCGCAGGGAGCTTATGAGGCGGCGCTTGAATATACCAAAGAGAGAATTCAGTTCGGCAAACCGATTGCGTCCAATCAGGCGGTAGCTTTCAAATTGGCGGATATGGCAACGAAGCTTCGTACTTCCCGTCTGCTCATTTACAGCGCGGCGAGCCTTAAAGATGCGGGTATGCCTTACGGTTTGGAATCGGCGATGGCGAAACAATACGCATCCGACCGATGCCTTGAAATCGTAAATGATGCGCTCCAGCTTCACGGAGGCTCCGGCTATATGCGTGGAATGGATGTCGAAAGAGCATATCGTGATGCGAAAATCACAACGATTTATGAGGGAACCAACGAAATTCAGCGCGTAGTCATCGCGGCGCATATTATCGGAAAACAACCGAAAACCGAAGGCAAGGCGCCGAAGAAAAAAGGAGCGATTACCGGCGAGCGCAAGAAGATGATTTTCAAAGACGGAAGCTCGCAGGATAAAGTCAACGCATTGGTGGAGGCTCTCAAGAAGGACGGCTATGATTTCACGGTGGGCATCGACATCAACACACCGATTAACGAAGCGGATCGCGTAGTCAGCGTTGGAAAAGGAATCGGCGACGAAAAGAATATGGAAGTGGCATACGAGCTTGCGAAACAAGCCGGTGCGGCAATCGGTTCTTCGCGTCCGGTCGCTGAGACATTGAGATATTTACCGATGAATCGATATGTGGGAATGTCGGGACAAAAATTCAAAGGCAATCTCTACATCGCTTGCGGAATTTCCGGTGCGGGTCAGCATCTCAAAGGAATCAAAGACGCATCGACCATCGTGGCAATCAATACGAATGGCAATGCACCGATTTTCAAAAACTGCGACTACGGAATCGTCGGCGATATGTTTGAAATTATGCCTCTTTTAGCAAAAGCACTCGATAACGGCGAAGAGAAAAAACCGGCACCGCCTGCGAAGAAGATTAAGCGCGCGAAACCGAAAAAAGCGGAGCCGAAGCATAAGAGCTTTGTTTGTACAGGCTGCGGATACGAATACGATCCGGAAGTGGGTGATCCGGAAGCGGAAATCTATCCGACCACAACTTTTGATAAATTGCCGGAAGAATGGATTTGTCCGGATTGCGGCTCGGCAAAAGAAGAGTTTATTGAATCATAGGAGGAGAATATGTATTGTGTAAGAAAATTAACTGAGGATTTGTACTGGATTGGGGCGAACGATCGCCGTTTGGCATTGTTTGAGAACATCCATCCGATTCCGAAAGGAGTATCGTATAACTCCTATGTTCTTTTGGATGAGAAAACCGTCGTTTTCGACACGGTGGATTGGGCGGTATGCCGACCTTTCCTGGATAATTTGGCAGCCGTATTGAACGGTAGAGATTTGGATTATCTCGTCGTCAACCACATGGAGCCCGACCACGCGGCATCGATGGAAGAAGTGCTGATTCGCTATCCGAATGTAAAAGTTGTCAGTACCGAAAAATCTTTTATGCTGATGACACAATTCGGATTCGATGTGGAAGACCGAAAGATTCAGGTCAAAGAGGGAGACAAGCTTTCCTTCGGTAAACATGAATTTGTATTCGTGGAAGCGCCGATGGTGCATTGGCCGGAAGCGATGGTAAGCTACGATACGAAGGACAAGATTCTTTTTGCAGCGGATGCATTCGGAACTTTCGGAGCGCTCGACGGACAAATTTTCAACGACGAGCTTGATTTTGAAAGAGACTGGATCGATGAAGCCAGAAGATATTACACCAATATCGTCGGCAAATACGGTCCATTCGTTCAAAAGCTGCTCAAGAAAGCATCGGCACTTGAAATCAAAATGATTTGTCCTTTGCATGGACCGGTTTGGCGAAATAATTTTGAATATATTTTGGATAAATACGACAAATGGAGTCGTTACGAGCCGGAAGAAAAAGCGGTCGTTATCGCGTATGCATCCATGTACGGAAATACTGAAAATGCGGTGCAGGCATTGGCGACCAAATTGGTGGAGCGAGGCGTTACCAATGTAAAAATGTACGATGTATCGAGCACGCATGTATCGTATCTGATTTCAGAAAGCTTCCGTGCAAGCCACTTGGTATTGGCATCGGTCACTTACAACTTGGGTATCTATCCGGTGATGAAGAGTTTCTTGGACGATATGAAGGCGCTCAATCTGCAAAAGAGAACCGTAGCAATTATGGAAAACGGCTCTTGGGCGGTAAAATCCGGCGACTTGATGACCGAGTTTGTTGATAAGGAAATGAAGATGATGAATATTCTCGGCGATCGAATCACCGTGAACTCTTCGTTGACGAAAGAAAATGAAAACGAGCTTGACGCATTGGCGGATTCGATTGTCGAATCCCTCAACGAAAAATAAGCGAGAGAATAAAGGCGGTAGGTTGAACCTATCGCTTTTTTTATGATGAAGCCGAAGAAATATGATATAATAGGAGCATAGTTTTTGGGAAAGAAACAAGGAGAAAAAATGTTTTTTATAGAAGATAGATTATTACACAATAAAGACACCGTCATTCCGAACAGCTTTTTTGAACTCGTCATGCCCTTGCTGGCGCCGGAACCTTATGCCGTCGGCATCTATATCTATGCCTATTATTTGAGCTTGGGGCAGGGCGATACGGACATCAATGACAATCAGCAGTTGGCGGACAAATTGGGCGTGAGCGTCGATGATGTGTATAACACTTGGAAACTCTGCGAGGAGATCGGGCTGATTAAAAAGCATATTATCGATGAAGAAATTGCCGGCTCTTATTCCATCGAATTTCGAGATTTGCGAACGGTAATTGGAAAAACCAAGCAAAAAGGCGTCAGCAGCAACGAGCTTTTGGTCGCCTTTCAAAACGAAGAATACAAAAAGATGTACGACAAAATCGAGCAGACCATCAAATATCCGCTCTCAAGCAGCGACATCAAAAAAATCCATCAGACGATTACCGAATTCAATATCTCCAAAGAATTGGTGGTCGAGGCGGTGCTGTATTCGATGTATAAGAAAAAAAATCGCTCGATTGCAATGGCGATGGGCGTTTTGCGAAATTGGCATCTGGACGGCATCCGAACCGTCGAAGATTTGGAGCAGATGATGCAGGGCAAGGAGAAAAGATATCTGGAATACAAAAAAATTCTCTATGCCATGGGCGAATACCGAAGTCCGACCGAGCCGGAGAAAGAATTGATGGATATGTGGCTCGACGAATATCAATTCGATTTGGATTCCATCTTGGATGCGGTCGGCAAGACGACCTCCATCAAATCGCCGAATTTGAAATATGTGGACGGCGTTTTGAAAAATCGATTGGCGGCAGTCAATAAGATGGAGGAAAAGATGAGCGACGGCAAAATGCCGATTTCGAATCTGATACCGAAAGCAGCTGAGAGCAATTTTGAAGTGCGGACACAGATTTTGGAGCTGATTAAATTTCCGCGAAAGAGTCTGCGTCGCGATGAAAAAATCGACCTCGATGAATTATCGACCCAATTCGGATTTATGGATGTGGAAGTTGCACATCGACATTTGATAAAGAACAACAAGGAGATTACAATCGCCAACTTGCTGAGACTCCTCAAAGGTGAGCCGGTGCAGGAAGAAAGAAAGCGTAAAATCACTTTGGAGCAGGTCAAATTGGCGGAGCAGCAATATCATGCCGACGATATGAAGAAATATTCGACCAAAAAAGAGAGCGCGAAATCATCCGCTGAAAAGCCGATGGGCGCGATGGAAAAAAGATTGCAGGAGCGACGATTGGCGGAGCTGAAAGAGAAAGGTGAAATTTAAGATGAGCATTGAACAAGTATATCAGGCGAGACGCGATGCGCAGGCAAAGGCACTCGATTTGCGTAGGCAAAAAATATTTGAAGAGCATCCGATATTGGAAGAATTGAATCAAAAAATCAGCTTGAAGCATTTGGCGATATCCAAAAACCAGCTCTTCGGCGACAAAAATCTTTTGCAAAAAGAGCAACTGGAGCTCAAAGAATTGCAGGATAAACGCGATGAATATTTGCGGATTCACCATATCGACAAAGGGGATTTGAGCTTGCAATACTATTGCGCGCTTTGTAAAGACAGAGGCTATATTGAGGACGAAAAAGGAATTTCAAACTGCGCCTGCATGCTCAAAATACTGGAAGATTTGCGCTACGGACAGGCACATCTCTCCAAACGGATTGAAAAAGAGAACTTCGACTCCTTCAACTTGCGCATTTTTGACAATGAAAAGAAATATGAACTCATTGTAGGCAGCGGCATCTATCGCACGGAGCTTGAAAATATCATGGCGATTCGAAAGATTGCCGAAAACTTTGTCGAGCGATTTGATGAAAGTAAGATAAAAAGTTTGTTCTTCTACGGCAAAGTCGGATTGGGTAAGAGTTTTATGTGCTCCTGCATCGCCAAAGCACTTTTTGACAAAGGCAAGACGGTGCTGTATTTTACGATGAACGAATTGGTCGATATGATGCAGCTTTACAGCTTCAATCGCGAAGTGTTTTTTGAGCGCTATACGATGGAAGATTATTTTGCGCTCGAGCGAGCGGATTTACTCATCTTGGATGATTTGGGGGCGGAGCTGACCAACAGCTTTGTCAAAACCGCTCTGTTCAACATCATCAACGCGCGCATGATCAATGGCAAAAAGATGGTGATTTCCACCAATCTGACACCGGATGAAGTCATGGAGCGATACGACGAGCGGATATCTTCGAGATTGATGGAATACATGGATTTTTATCAGTTCTTCGGAGAAAACAAAAGATGGTAGTTTGGAATTCAAGCACGGAACGAAAAAAGCATTATTTTGCGATAAAACACCGACTCCGAAAAGCTGGATATTCAAGTCTCGCTTTTACGGGTCGGTATATTACTAAGAGCCATTTTTATCAAAATCCAAGTCAAAAGATTTTTTGCAATACGATTTGATTTGCTCCATCAATTTGTTCTGTCCGAAAGCCTTACACAAAGTGACGGAGACCTAAGCAACTTGTGTTGTGAGCTACTCCAAAATATTTTTGAATTTACTTCGAATAATTTGAAGCGCATCTTTCTGCCCGAAAGCTTCAAATAAAGTTTCTGCAAAATAGTAGGACTTTCTAAAATTTTCCATTCCTAATGCATATTCACAATGAGCTTTCCCATAATACAAAATTCCAAGTCCGTTATAGTAACCTTTCCTTTGTGAAGCGGCAATACCCAGTTCTGTAAGCTCCAAGGCTTTTTGAAAATCATTTCTTCTGCGATATGCACCTGCCAAGTTGTGACAGATTTTCGGATAGATTTTGTCATTTTCTGAAACACAATCCATACAAAAGGAAATAATCTCGAAATATTTGTCATTTTCGCCCATTCGCTGAAAACAAAAACCGATATTCATTAAAATTCGTACTTCAAAAGGCGAATACATCGCCTCCCGATAATTTTCCAATTCAAATTTCGGCGTGGTCAGACGGATCGCATCGATAAATTTTTGCAAAGCGCGCTCGTCAACATTCTTTTGAAGTGTCACATCTTCTAAAAAAATGACCGCATCTACAAATGAAATAAGTTGCTGAATCAAATTTGTATAATATGGATTCGTCGTATCATGGAGAAGCTGCTTGAGATTTTCAATTTCTTCATCTAAGGATTGATAATTGCGATTGTCCATCTCAAACTCGATTCGATTTTGTATCTCATGAAAAACAATATAATCGTCCAATCGGCATTCGAGCAGCAGCATATTCAAATCATATTTTAAGATGCCCGACAACACATCCAGCGTTTCCACTTTCGGGAGAGTGAGCCCCTTTTCGATTCGGCGAATCGTGACCGCATCGACCAATGCGGATTCTGCTAACTCTTTTTGAGAAAGTTTTTGCGCTCTCCGCAATTCCTTGAGCTTATTACCGAAATTTTCCAGATTGTAATACATACCTACACCATCACCTTTTATATAAATACCGAAAGAAAATCAATTCATTGCTCTTAAAGCCGTCAATTTCTAATAAACTATTCCTCTTCAATAAAAGCGACATTCATGTCGCTTGAAAAACATTTTATTATATCTTATTATAGTTTTAACAGAAGGGAATGTAAAGGAGATTATAAAATGAAGAAAAAAATTTTGGGAATAACTCTTGTGTTATTAGTTATGTTGTCTATTGTTATTATTAGACAAAAAATAGATATAAACTATACTAGGAATGCAAACGCAGAACCAAATCCGGATTTAGAGTATGAGTGGACTGACTATCACAATAATATTAAGCGGTAAATAATATACATATCGCATAGAATATCAGCATAAAGTAGTTTGGCTATACATTATGATTACAATTACATTTCTATAAATGATTGTAAAATATCAAAGAGCATCCGAATCTGTTAAATCAACTTATCTCTGCGGATAGGTCGCCGTACTTAAAATGAACCAACGACATGTAATCGCGCGAGGTTGGAAACATTTCAAACAAAAGGTGTTAGTGTGTTATGAAGTAGTGCCAAATTTAAGGTGAATGAAATTGGCTATCATCAACATAATGATTTTGCTAATGAAATCGGAATTACTCTGCGAGAAAGGAGGAAAAACTTATGAAGAATTTGAATGATATCTTGTGGGACAAAGAAAGTGTAGAAGATATACTTTCTAAAGAAGAAAATCAAGACATTCTAACTCAAGAATATATGAAAAAAGCTTGTATGGCTCCTTCATGTAGTCAAGATGGTTGTCCGCCGGATGGTAAAGGATACACATATGCTTATCAGAGAGGATGCTAATAACTATTTTTCAGCGGGACAGATTTACTTGTCTCGCTGGATTTTAATAATAAGTAGTTTGTGTTTAGTAACATTTGAATTTTTTATTTACAAAAATGATTTATTGTTTATGAGTTAAAACTAATCTGTTGGAATTAGAATCAAGGAGCGTAGGATGAAAATTGATAAGCGAGTTTGTCAAAGATGGAAGATAATGGTATTAATACTACTATTTTGCGTGTTACTAACTTCTTGTCAAAACAATATACAACTCAAAAAATCGCAGGACGAATTTAGCACGACCTACAAGAATGAGCAGATTGAAATACAAATCGCAAGCAATGTCGAAAACGGCGAGGAAATTTTCAAAAGCATCAAGCAAGATTTGAACATCATCAACAACTTTGAGCCGATTGAAAAACTAAATATCCGTGTCAACGAAAAATTTTTCAAAGGCAATGATAAAAACGGTGTTGAGTGCAACGCGGGATTTGTCAAAACACCCGAGTTCAAACAGCTGTTGATAGCCAATGCGTATGACTTCTATGATAATTGGAAGTCAGTCGGAATTTACGGCAATCTGTTTGCAGACGAAATGAATGCAGAGGGGGTCATCACAAATGCCGGCAAGCAAACGACCGAGCAAAACACAAATCAGGCTTCAAATAGTGCAAACGAACCAGAAAGCAAGAGCGAAGAACAAAATCAGAGTACAAATACCAACACAAAAGACGCAGAGCCAAATTCCAATCAAAATATCGGTAGAAAAGTAGGACAAAATGATGATACCAACACTCAAAACAAAGTCGATTTTGCGTCTTACTATCAAAATCACGACTTCTCGTTGTTCGGTGCACATTTCTTTCCCGATTTTTCAAGTGAAGAAGAGATTCAAAATTTGACGCACGCATCGACAAGCCTCGTCAAATATCTGCTCGACAACGAACAAAAGGAAAAACTGCTGAATGAAGAAATATCCATCGAGGACATCAAACCTTGGGCGGAGCAAAACAACATCGACCTTACTTATTTGGAAGAACTTTACAACCATATCAACGAAATTAAGGTGAGCAATCCGTCGGCGTTTGAAAAACTTTATATTGATACAAGGCGTGATATGGGCGGCTTTTCAATGCATATAATAACTGATGACAAGGAATACGACACAGCAAGCGAATTGGAACGGATTATCAAGCTCTATGACGAAATGATCGTTGAAAATTTGGATGTTATTCGGGAGCAAGCCCCCAATTTTTATAAAGAATATGAGAAAGAACTGACACAAATTCCAAAAGTGATTTACACTTTTGATAATCGGGAGATATGGAACTATTATTTATCGAATACCACAAAAATATTTTTGAAAAATGTGGAAGCGCAAATGGTCGAGTATAATCATCTCTTGTTGGAATATCCATTTGAACAAAAAAATTCGTTCAAGAATAGAAGACCTCAATGGCTCATTGAGGGATTGGATGCATATATGGGAACGATACATGCAAAAGCATTTCGAACAAAGCTAAAAAATAGGATCTTCGCACCGCAAAATATGGATTCAAATAGAGATTCTAGAGAAATCGAATACTTGAACTTGGGGCAAAAACTATTCCTTCTAAATATTCCGGAGAAAGACCGTTTGAACTTCGAGAAATTTTTAGAGCAACAAGCGAATTTTGAAAAAGTCTTGCATATTGATTTTGCTTCATCGCTTTCATTCGATGATTATTTTGATAAAGTATATAAAGGGAATAATACGGTTTTTATGCATTATTCGGTAGATGAAAAGTATTTTGAAGGGATTCATGAACCGAACCGACAAAATTTCCATGCAAACATTAGCTTCGTAATGTATTTGGTAAAAGAATACGGACTGGAGAAGATGCTATACTTCGGTGTGCAAGACTTTGACAAAATAACCTTTGAAGAATACTTCGGCAAAAGTTACAAGGAACTCGAAGCCGACTGGAAGCAATATCTTATCGACAATATCGAAGGTGGCGAGTGGCTCGTTTATGGTGAAGAAGGTCAACAGTAAGTCCAATCTTTTATAAAAATTATGATACAAAATCGAAGAACGAAGAATAAAATATTAAAATAAAATCGGTTATGTTAGGAGAGTAGGTCTATGCATGTTATCGACAATTTATCCATCTTTAAGACGGATGCAGGAAATGAATATCTGATGATGAATTTGCTGAACGGTTTGGCGGACATTATTGAGCAG
>JAUNKE010000049.1 GCA_030532905.1 Peptostreptococcaceae bacterium | reverse complement strand
GGTTTAAAAAAGGGAGCTGCGGCAGAATGAAAAAATCTCATTCTGCAACAGCCCCGATAATGATATCGGAAAAAGTGAATTATATATATACAGTAAACGACTGAATATCGGCTACTACTTTATCTTAAAGATATAGATAACCTTGTAGTTTTGGATATAAATACTTGAATATTTAATGATGGGAGGAGAAAATGATAACAAAAATCTCAAATAAACTACAAAAAAAATTTCTTTTCTCCTATTTTTTCTCTAGTACAATTACTTACAGCTAAGGTATTTTATCCCTTATTGTATTTAATTCTATTCAAAAGGATAAAAGCAACCAAGAAAATATAAAAGCAACCTACCACAAAAGAACGATCTCCAATTTACAAGTTATCAAAGAGGACAGCGCATATCAAAATGCCGTAGTCCTCTTTTTGTCCATAATTCATGTAAATTCTCGCCCGTTTTAAAATCATCTATATCTCCGGCAAATCTTTCATCAATAAAAATTCCTTAATACCAATGTAGTAAATACCGTATTCATCATATCTAGGAACAATGTCATCTCTCACGATGATTATTTTCTTGAAAGAATCCGTTATGCGTTTTAGCGAATTCCTCTCTTGCTCAATCTTTTCTTGTGTCGGCAAGGCAAAGGCTGACTGGATATAATATTTCAAATTCCCTCGATTTACTACAAAGTCCACCTCCAATTGATTTCTGATTTTTTTCCCCTCAGAAACATGGCTGTATTCCACCACACCGACATCCACATTGAACCCTCGTCTCAGCAAATCATTATAAATGATGTTTTCCATTAAATGAGTTTCCTCAATCTGTCTGAAATTGAGTCTGGCATTCCTAAGTCCTATATCAGCAAAATAATATTTAAGCGGAGTGGAAAAATATTTTGAACCTTTGATATCATATCTTTTGGCTGCATATATAATATACGCTTCCTCAAAATGCGATAAATAGTTCGAAATGGTGTTATTGGAGATTGCAATCTTTTTCTCGGAAGAAAATCTATTAGCAAGTTTCAACGGATTTGTCAAAGAACCCACCGTCGAAGAAATAAAATCCATCAACACCTCTAAAATTTCGTTGCTGTTTTTTATATTATGACGCTCGATAATATCTTTGATGTAAGTTTCTTCAAAAAGATTTTTTAAATATCTGCTCTTTTCTTCAATATTTTCAAGTTGAAAAATATATGGCATTCCGCCAAAGACAATATAATCTTCCCAAGCTCTATTTTTATCTTCATAATGCTCACTTATCTCGGCGAAGGACAAGGGATAGATATGTATCTCGTCTCCCCTATCCCGAAACTGAGTCAAAATGTCCTTGGACAACATTTTGGAATTACTTCCGGTAACATAAATATCAAGATTTTCCCGCTTCATAAGAGAAAGTAAGGTGTCAACAAAAGTTATTTTCTCATCAGCATCCTCAATATATGGATTTTTAACCGCTTCGGACAACTGAATCTCATCGATAAAAACATAATATTGATTTTTGTCCTTCACCTTACTTTTGATATATTCATTGAGCTCAAAAGGATTTCTATACTTAATATTTTCTATGTCATCGAGAGCCATCTCGACAATTTGCTCCTCTGATATCCCGCTCTTCAATAAATAATCTTTGTATAGACGGAATAACAAATAAGATTTCCCGCATCTTCTAATTCCGGTAATAATTTTTATTCTTCCGTTATTCTTTTTCTTTATCAATTCGCTCAAATATTGTTTTCTTTCTATAATCATAACAACATCCTTTGCTCCAAATACTTTTTCCTTAACATTTTATTCGTATTTTATCATTCTTATGATAAAACTTCAATTGCCTACGAATAATTTTTGCACCTTGGAACAGTTTTTATTCGTAGGATTGTTTTTTTGCTTTGAGCCAATCATCCATCGAAATATTTTAGATTTTCTCCCAAAAACAAAAGCGATTCGAAAACCGCTTTTGTACTTTGGATATTCAATTATCAATCGGGCTTTTTCGCCACGATATAGAATCGGTGAATTCTTCCTTCAATTACACCTTTTTCTTCCAATATTTCTTGTGCCTTATATAGATTTTCCAAATGCGTTTCAACGGAAAATCCTGGAAATTCCCACTCCAATATTCTTGCAAACCAAACCAGAGCGCCGACTTCATAAAAACGAATCGATTGAAAAACTTCTCCACTCTCCAGAATTTCAAATCCGTTTTCAACAAGCTCCTTCTCTCTTATTTTTACATATTGATTCGGATAGGAAAAATCCGTAATCTCGGGTTGCAATAATTTTATCAGCTCCCAATCATTTTCAGCGCCTACCTGCTGCGTGATAAAAAATCCGCCCTTCTTCAAAACTCTTTTGAGCTCCTGAACATTGTAATCGCCATGTCGATTCGTGATAATGTCAAACTCTTCATTTTCAAAAGAAAGTTCACCCGCTCCGTCCGCTTCTCTGAAATCAATGCCAAGCGGCAACAACATCTCTTTGCAATATTCAACATTCGGTTTATAACCTTCAATCGCAGCCGTCTTTTCAGCAGGATGATTCAGCGAAAGCAAGAACTCTCCACCGCCGGTTTCCATATCCAACAGTTTCATATTCGGATTCGAATATTTCTTTATAATACTTCGAAAATCCCAAGGCAATTGGTCTTCCTCTACATATCTGTCTTTGATATGCGAAAAATCCCAACCTTTGATATACGCTATTTCTTCTTCCTTCTTCCAAGCCTCATACAGCTTTAACTTATCCGACAATACCTGTCCTCCGTTTCTTTCACTATTAAAAATCAATAGTATCTGCAACATTTGATTCTAGTTTTAGTTTTAGTTTTGGTTTCAGTTCTTATCTTTTCCTTCATCTTCTTTTGTTTACTGCCCGTCGTAGAATTGTTCACCTCGTCTTACAATTTTTCTGATGCGCTTTCAGTTTTTTGATTGCCCAATCGTAATGACTGGAAGTTGTGCTTACAAAATAAGAGCCGAGCGTGCTTCCACCCACCCAAGGATAGATATCTTTTGAAAACAACTCCTCATTCGTAAAAGTCTCCGCCAGTTCCAATACTTTCCGATGAGATTCTTCAAGCAGCACCTTCGCATCTTCAAGCGAAGTGTTTTGATGTTTTTCCCAAAATTCCACATTCATATCGCCATAAGTTTTCCAATTGTACGGCTCCGGCAAGAACGACTTGTTTCTACCGTTTTGATTGGCTTCCACCCAATTTAGAATAAGCTGATGCCACTCATATAGATGAATAAAGATGTCTCGAAGATTCTTGTCTCTTTTCCAATGCGCTTCTTTCTTCTTTTCGTCCTTTGAAAAATCGAATGGCGTATTCAATTCTTCCTTTGTCATCTTTGAAATCAGCAGATGAAGTTTCGAATAATTTTCATTCGCCGCATGGATCAAATCATTTTTTGTTGTTGGTCTGGGCATTACTTCCTCCTTATCTCACAGCATATCGCAAAATGGTCTTTAAGTCATCTTCCGGCGTTTTATTCCGATTGCTCAAATAAATTTCCCGATGCGTTTCGCTACTTCTCATCAAACCCGATTCTCTTGCAAATTTATCCATCTTTTTGAAGGAATCCGGCTCACTGTCATAGCTTCCAACATGCAGAATTTGAATGCATTTGCCATCTTGAATGCTCTCAAAAACTATCTCATCGTAAAGAACATTCGGCTTTTTCTTTTTTATATTCTCCATCGCATTTTCAACAATTTTTCTAGCAATAAAATCCGGTTGCTTAATCATGATTTTATATCGGAGTTTACTTTTATCCGGTTCATCCCCTTCCAATTTTTCCCAGATTCCTTCCAAAGAATATACAGTAAAATCGGTAATCTTCTCGTCGGATTCTTCCTTCATCATCACTTTATACAACATTTTTATTGAATAAGCGAGTGAATACAGCGCCGAAACACGATTGGAAAAATCGTCCATATTCGGATTTCCCATGCCCTTAATTGTTATGAATTTCTGACTCGGTACATCTATTATCTCCGGTTTTTGTTTAACTCCATACAAATCTTTTTCCATTTTTCTCCATTCGTACTTCATTTCAATTCCCTCCTTTGTATTTTTAACAACATTATATCGAAAGGAACTTGACACCATTTGTCATGTTATATATTTTTGTGTCATTTTAGCCAACATTTCTTTTATCCGCTCTCTTACCTCCATCGGCTCCAAAACCTCCGCGCTGCCTCCGAATGAAAAAATATAGTTGTAGAGATTATAGTCACTCGGTATTTGAATTTCAGTATAAAGGTTGCCCTCCTCATCCTCCGTGATTTCTCCGCTCAGCTCATCAAAAACTCGAAATGCCACGCTGCGTTCAAATTTCACCTTCACCTTTACGATGTTGTCATGCTCCATTTTTTTATCCAATGCCACATCACTGAAATCATCTTCAAAGAAATCGGGCAGTATTTGCAAGTTCTTGATTCGAGATAGCTTGAAATATCTGAAATCATTTCTGAGCAAACAAAAGGCATACAAATACCAATCCTGCCCTTTGAACAACAATCGTATCGGCTTGACACTTCGATTCGTTTCCTTTCGACTGCTGAAGTATGAAAATTCGACGATATTTTTGCTCAAAATCGAAGACTTGAGATTATTAAAAGTTTTTTCGTAGCGCTCATCATTTTTCCAATTGTTGAAATCCACTTCAATCCAATTGGTATTTTTCATTTTAAATAATGCGGACAGCTTGGATAAAAGCTCGTTTTCATACAACTTATTCGTGTTTTCCAATCCGCTCAGCGCCGCCATGATTTGTTCTTTTTCCGTTTCGGTAAGCCAAGATTTGCTGAGCACAAATTCTTCAGCAATCTCTATTCCGCCTCCCTTGCCTTGTGTTGCATAGATAGGGATTCCCGCACCGCTTAGCGAATCAATATCTCGATAAATCGTTCTTACCGATACTTCAAATTTGTCAGCAAGCTCATTCGCGGTTACTTTTCCGTTTTCCAAAATATAATATAATACACCGAACAATCGATTCTTCATTTTCATCCTCTCCTCCTTGTATTATATCATGAGAAATGAATCGTGCATCCATTCGCTCACAATTTTCAAGTTTTGTGTTTTAGCAAGCATTTTGTCGCCAACCGCCATCAACACAAATTTTAGAATTTGCTCAGAAACGGTTTACATCCAAGCGATTTTAAGTTAATCTATTGGGGAAAGGTGGTATTTGTTATGCAGAAGAAAATTTTTATATCATTCAATCCATTGCCGGAGTCCAAGGCGGTGTATCAGGATGTAAAAGAAAAACTGACCAAGGCGGGTTTTGTTGTTGTGGATAAAATCGAAGATGACCTGTCGCTCATCATCGCTATCGGCGGCGACGGCTCCTTCATTACAACGATTCATAATTATAATTATCCCAAGATTCCAATCGTCGGCATCAATACCGGACATCTCGGATTCTTACAGGACATCAATCCTGCCGATATTGACAAATTTATTGAAGAATACAAAGCAAGCAAATATTATCTGATGCCGATTTCTATCGCCAAAGCGATTATCGATACCGGCGAAGAACTTCACACTACCTATGCCGTTAACGAAATTGTGATTCGAAACACGATGACGCGAATGATTCATCTGACTTTCAAAATCAACAATTCGTTTATCGAGCGTTTCAGCGGAGACGGTCTCATCGTTTCAACACCGACCGGCTCGACCGCTTACAATTATTCCGCCGGCGGCGCCATCGTAGACCCTTCGCTTGAAGTATTGCAAATCACGCCGCTTTGTCCGTCCAACACGAATGCTTATCGCTCGTTGACATCCAGCATTGTGACCGCTCCCGATTCCGTAATTGAGATTTTCCCGGAGCAAACGGACGCTTCTTCGGTACAGATTGTAAACGACGGATTCGACAGACCGTATCAAAGTGTGAGCAAAGTGACCATCACTTCATCCAAACATAAAATTTATGTACTCAGACTGTCAAATTATGATTTTTGGAATAAAGTAACCAATCGGTTCTTATAGGAGAGATATGAAAATAGGATTTTTAAGCGACACGCATGGCAATGCGTCATCTTTTGAAAAAGCGATGCAGCTGATGCATGACGCGGACATCATCATTCATTGCGGCGATGTTTTGCCGAAATATTACGGACGACTTGAAAATGACAAGGAAGTTCAGGAGCTTGCCGCGCGGATAAAAAAGATGGATAATATTTATCTTGTCAAAGGCAACGGCGACGAAAAGGAGCATGAAGAATGGCTCGGACACAAATTTCATTCGCCCGCGTTGAAATTGCAATTCGGTGATTATAGAATTTTTGCGTCGCACGGACATTACTACTCGCGCATGGCTTTGCTGCTCAAAGCGCAGGAAGAGGATTGCAATATCGTATGCTATGGTCATACGCATGTCAAAGAACTCGACAGTGACGACAAAATATTGGTGCTCAATCCCGGAAGCGTCGCGCTTCCCCGTGACGGCTCGCCGTCCTGCGCGATTTTGGAAAATAATATAATGAGCATTTTTCATCTGGATACCGGCGAACTAATTGCTCAGTTGCCCATTCCGATTTAGATTGGATGCATATCTTACAAACCAAAACCGCCCTTTCGGGCGGCTTTGATTTATGCTGAATGCAAGTTTGAGACGATGAACGGGGTATCTCCTTCCTGCATCCGCCATCCGAGATGGCTAACATAAAGGGGGATGCTTTTTGCTTTTCTGTAAAAAGTCTGTTGGAAATCCAACAGACTTTTTATCATTCATCCTATATCGGTGCTTATGAATTATTTTCCTACATTTTGGTTTTCAAGGATGTTCGCTACGCCTGCATCTTTGCCTACATTAAATTGATCCCATAGAAGATCGATTCCGATTTGAACGCCTTTGTTTTGGCTCTCTAAATCTTTTTCAGCAGGTCCTACAAAGTTTTCTACTGTTCCTGTTGTGAATACACCCTTCGCGTCAGGGTCCATTGCGATACCTAAGAACAAGTCCATTCTTTGGTCAGTTGCAGGAGCACATAGAACAAGGTTGTTTGCCAATGCATCTTTGAAATCTTTGTCTTCAAGTGCAGATAGTCTTACGAAATCAACTCCGCCAACTTTGAAAGTCTTGCTGGAATCGTTCAAGAATGCCGCTAGCTTGAATACATTTTCTTCATGATGATTTGGAGAGTATTGCTCTCTGTTGATAAGAACAGCAAGACCAAGCATTTCTTTCGCTTTACCTACTTCCATACCATCCAATTCTTTTACTTCGAATTTCATATTCGCAAGTTTCGCAGCGATATCACCTACATTAAGGATATCTGTACGGAATGCTTGTGCATATCCGGGATACATTTTTTGAACGGTAAGTTCAATTCTGTCGCTGCCTTTAGTATTTGCAGTTGTGTAAGGTCCTACATTCTTAGGAAGAGCTTTTGCATCTTTGAGCTCTGCATTAAACTCCACATTGTTGTAGCCTTTTGCTCTTTCTTTGTATGATTCGATTGTTCCGGGTTTTGCGATGGAGTTATAGTCTGATGAGCCTCTCATAAAGTACTTCGCATCTACAAATCCGCTGTCGCCGATTCCGTCCACGATACTCCAGCCGTCGCAGTTCAACAATTCGTTGTGATACTGAGCATAAAGTCCGAGGTCAACAAAAGTTACTCCGAAATCTCCGGTTGTTGCTTTGGTAGTCACATTCAATGTGTCTGTCCAATATGCATAACCTGTTCCTGCAAGCACTAGTGATAGTGCCATAATTCCGCTTATAAGCGATTTTCTTCCTGTACGTTTCATAACGCTTCCTCCTTAATATTTTTTAAGTATTTTTCGTTTGGGGTGTGTTCCCCTTTACACTTATCATTATAAAGAGTCCGCGCTATTTTCAAAACCCTCGGAAGTCTTATCTTTCATTCCTGTTTTGTTCCATTTTATGCGGTACGAAAGCTTAGTCTTTATCCACGAAAGCTACTTTCACTCGGTACCAAAGTTTCCCTCATCTACTACTAAAGTGGTAGATGGCTTCGGAAACTGCAACAGATACATATAATCTCGAGCCAAGATATAGAATTTGCCGTCTCTCGGCAAGCCGTCTTCATCCATACAGTAGAGCACCGGCTCGCGAAGTTCTTCCGCTAAAGCAATCATGCTGCTCATTTCTCTAAGTCGTAGAATCACTCTGCCTTCTTCTACCGGAACTTCTTCGACGCAAATTGTTCGACTTCCGTATTTTTTCATCAGATTCTTCATCTTATATGCCCACAGCTCGTCCGCCTCGAATGCTCTGACAAAGAATGTGATATAAATCATCAAAAGCAGTCCGAGCGCCGCCAGTACGATAAACGGAATGTACTTTTGTTGCGGCGGAACCGTCGATACCGTTTCGGTCTTGGTGATCTCTCCCTTGTCAACCGCCGGCTCCGGTTTAGTGACATCGTAATAATTTTCGCTGCTCACCGGAATCAAAATCTTGTGCGAGAATTCCTTTTCTTCTTCCCCGAGCATATACTTTCCTTCAAATAAAATATACAATTCTCTCGATGTGCCGCCTCCGAGAATATTTTCCGCATTCTCGGCATAGCGTTTGTGGTCATTCGGTCGGACGCGAACGGTTTCTTTGAAAATCGCTTCTTTTGCTTTACTTTCATCAAATTCGCCCGCTCCAATCGGATAGCGACGCTCATAGATTATCTTTCGAACTTCCTGTATCTCCTGATAACCTTCCAATACCGCAGTCACCGTATAGTTTCCTTTGATGGGAAGTGATTCCGTCGTCACCGCACTGGACTTGAGCATGATTTCGATATAGTCGGTAAGTAAGGAAGAATAAATTTGTCCTTCTTCCACCCATTCATTTGTAAACAGTTGATTCGGAAGAAGATGCACTCGATAATTCGATTCCGTCGTGATGACATAAGACGAAATCACTTCGCTTTTTTCTTCTTCCTTCGGCGCGGAGAAAATAAAGCTTCCAATCGCTCCGACCGCTACCATCAGAATTCCTAAGAGTAAAAGAATCATTCGCTTGGTTTTGTTCATCGCTTTTTTGCTTTTTTTGTTTTCCTGCGCCGGCTCCATTTCTTTTGTCAATTTATTTTCTTCACTCGCTTCCCTGTCCGGATTCTCCTGAATCGCTTGCGGGTTGCTCGGTGTTTCCGACTTCATTGAGTTGTGTTTCTGTTTGTTCATCATCAATTACCCCCTCCGGTATCACATTCCCGCTTTTCAGCATCAGAATCGGATACCCTACTTTCGGTACTACATTTACAACAATCCCGTTAATATCATTCGGTTCAACAATAATCTCATCCGCACTCTTATTGTTGTCTCCCTTGGTTCGAAAAGAGCGATTCCCCGCTTCATCGGTAATTATCTCTTCGATGCGATGCGTCACCGTATAGCCGTCCCGCTTAAAATTGATGACATCGCCTTCCACCAAGTTGTATATCTGCTCTTCCTCGAGCATTTTTTTGATCAACACGACATCTCCCGGGAAAATTTTCGGCTCCATACTTCCCGTCAAAATAATTGACGGATAAATTGCAAAAACGCCTACACAAAACCACGAGAACATCACCGACAATAATAAGGCGATGAGATAAGCCGCATTTCCTTTGGAGTCCTCATGTTTTCTTTCTTCCAATTCCGTTTTGGAGTATTCGGCAACCACCATCGCGTAGATGATTGGAAATGCAATGCCGATTGTTCCGTTTGCAAGCCACGAAAGCTCCGGCAAAAACGGAAAAGTTTTTTGAAAGACTTCGATGATTCCCAAGTACAGAATCGCCGAAATCGGACCGCCGTAAAACACCAACACCGACGCTAAGATATTTTTTGAAAAAGCGGTGCCCACATCCGAAACGATGAAAACAACAACACCCTCCATATCCTTTATCTGCTCAATCTTTCCAAAATTGATATCCGTCAACGCCATGATGATGGTAATAAAAACTACTATAATATATTTATGCTTGCATCTGTGCCATGCCGTCCCCAAGCCATATCCTCTTATCATTTCTCTCGCAATCAGCGCCGGCAAAATGGTCGCCGCATTGTTCAGCATGCCGAGCGGAGATATATCGTACGGCGTTGCTTTGAGCTTTTTCATAAAAACGCCGAGCACGAATCCGAGCGCAATATATATCACCGCACCCGAGATTGCATATCCTTTGACGACGCTTTGATGCATAATTCTCCCCGGCACATGAATGGATACGAAATAAAATCGTATGGCTACAATAACAGCTCCCCAATAGAGCAATGCTGTATATGGGGAGCTGTTCAACTTGTTTCTTACGATAGGGAAAGAACTCAGCAAGGTGACTGCAAGCAGTAGTATTGTCAGAAGCTGATATCTTCTGTCGGTAAATATCATACCTTTACTCTGCGTCCGGGCCGTCATCCTCCACCTCCTCTTCCGCAATTTCCGGAGTGCTCTCGACCGGTGGCTTGGACTCCGTATTGTTTTGCAACTCTCCGGCATTCATTTCCTGCAACTCTTCCGGCAAATCCGGCTCTGTCGGTTCAGCCGGCTGCGTAATTTCTCCGATGGTCTCTTTATTTTCGGAAGTCGGCGGTTTTATCGGAGCCTTCCCTCCATTGCCGTTGCCGACGATTTGTACCGGAACGGCATAGTACATCGGAGCTTCCAATTTCAAATCCAGCTTATCCGTCCAATAGGCATAAGCGGTAATGCCGGACATCAGCAGTAGAATTACGGTAAGAAAAATAATCAATTTTTTCATAGATTTCCTCCCTTCTCGCTGATGTGTGCTTTCACTTCTTTTTGCTCCACCAAAAACGGTAATTCCACACTGTAAACGACTGCGACTCCGCTACCGATTTCTTCCGCCATCTTTTCTTCTTCAAGGCTGAAGTTTGTGATTGGCTCAAGTTCCGGCTCACTTATCAAAACCGCCCGCGGCAATTCTTTCACTTGTTGAATGCTCTCCGGTGTCAATTTCAAATAAATAATCCCGGTCATTCGATGCGCTTTCGTCTCCACAGCGAGATACACTTCAAATTCAAGCGGAATCATAAATTCGCTGTCCGTGCGAAGTGTAAAGAGTTTGCTGTCTTTGATAAGCATTCCTCTCTCCGCCTTCATTTCCACTTTTTCATCCGGCTCATCCGACTTGATTTTCCGCTCCTGAATCAATCCGATGGAATCCTCGTCCGCCTTCATGTCAAACTTCACACGAATTTGCTGCCCTTCACAAAGCAAATCCATCGGTAATCCCTTCTTGAATCGGAGCTCCGCCTTCTTGCCCTCGTCCTTTACTTTGACTTCCGCATCCAAAGGGAGCGTTTTATCATTTTCATCGACGAGTTCAACACAGTATTTTTCTTTTGCTTCTCCGTGAAATAAGATGTTCATGCAACCTGTGCTCATGCACGCCTCTATATGTAGCTCGGAGTTCCACGCCGCATAAGAGACGCCCAACATCATCATTCCGGATAGAAGTATCGGAAAAATAATCAGTCGTTTCACCTTCGATTTTTTCCTTCGTTTCATCTACCTCCTCCTTACATGCCCGATAAACTTCGGCTTTATTCCGCATTTCAATGCTTGATTGCGCTGTCGCCGAATTTGATTTCCATTTCCAATCGATGTTGATTCCTTCCCGCAAAAAGCACCGCCTCGACTCGATTCTCGATACCGAGTTTACCGAGTATATTGGAAATATGTTTTTTAACCGTACCTTCCGATACAAAGAGCTTCTCTCCGATTTTTGCATTGGAACATCCCTGATTGAGCAGGAACAACACTTCTTTTTCGCGTTTTGTCAAGCTGTCGAGCAATTTTTCTTCCTCGGAAACATTGCCCATATTCTCAATCAAATCCGCCGAATAGAATTTGCCGCCTCGCTCCACTACCCGTAGTCCGTACATGATATCATCAATGAACGCATCCTTGAGCAGATAAGCATCGACGCCGAAATCTTTCGCATGCATAAAATCGCTCTCGTCGGAGGAAGAAGTAATCATAAAGATTTTAGTTTGCAAATCTTTGTCTTCCATCCATTTCAAAAAATCAAATCCGCTTTCTCTACCCAGATTGATATCCACGAAAGCCATCGCCATCGGCATTTTTTCCACCACATCAATTGCTTCACTTACCGTACCGGCTTGAAAAATTTCTTCTTCCGGCTTGTACATTCTTATGATTGATTCCAGTCCCTGTCTGGCAACCGGATGATCATCCAGAACCAATATCATAATCCCCTCCTGTTCTATCTGGGCAGACTGAGTTTGATTTTCATGCCTTTACCCAAATCAGAATCCATTGATAAACTACCTTTCAACAAAGCTGCGATATTTCGCATATTCTTCAGCCCGTTGCCTTCATAAAACGCACCCTTCGTTTCTATAAATCCCGCGCCGTCATCTTGAATCGATAACTCGATTCGCTCGTCATCAATGTGTAAGTCGATATTCACCGTTTTTGCCCCGCCATGTCGTATCGCATTGTTGACCGCTTCACAGGATATTCGATAAAGCGCGATTTTCTGAGCCGATGTCAGATAATCCACGCCATCATCCATATTGAGTAAAATTTTCGCGCCGCTGAGCAGCTGCGCTTCTTCCATATATAATTTCATCGCCCCGTCGAATGTGTTGACGGTATCTTTGAAATTTCTGCCGTAAATACTCTCTCGAAGCTCCGTCATCGTGAGCTCCACCGAGCGCTTGAGTTTGTCAATGTTTTTTTTGACATCCTCTTCTTCCATCTGTGGAAATTGATTGTCGAGCACTTTCAAACTGCAAACCACACCGAAGAGTTTTTGAATGACCGTATCGTGAATCTCATTGGCGATGCGATTTTTTTCCTCCATCGTAATGAATCGCTCCATCTGATTGTGTGTATCCAAATTGCTGAAAATAATTTCAATCAGACTCCAATAAAAATCTTCATTCTCCTGTCCGACATCCGACTTTTTCCGAATGAACATCCCCCCGGTGACGATGGAGCTGCCGATAAGCCTTGCTTCATAACGCTCGCCCGATACTTCAAGCGTCATTGTGTCTTCCTTATCCTTAAAACCGCGTCTGCTTTTCGCTTCTTCAATTTCCTTTAGAATTTCCGGCGCCTTATCTTCATCGATTGAACAAATCTCCTGATGCTCCAACAGCCCCGCGTTGTCGAATTTCATCAATATGCAACCCGACGGCGCAATCGTACGCTTCAACAGCCGGGAAAGCTCGTGAATAATTTTTTCCGAATTGGTCATTGCAAACAGATGGAAGGTTTCATAGAGTCCCGCCAGTTGCAAAAATGCATTTTCGCTTCGCTGCTTTTCTTTTTCCAAATTTTGATTCAGCCCGATTAAAAGTTCTTTCTGTCGGTCGATATAACCGATATAGAGTCGGAGTACATAAAAACCGCCGATGACAATCAGCATCCCGAGAACGACATTGAGCTCACGATAGCTCAATCCGCTGTCGATTTCCGCATAAATTGCACACAACAGACACCAAATCGATGCGATAAGAGTAATGATTAAGTAACGCTCCAAGGCAATCATCAGCAAAATACAGCTCATCTGATACCAAAGAAAAGGACTCGAAAGCCCGCCGCTTATGACGGTAAAAATTCCGTAGGCGAAAGCTTCTATCAAAAACATGATTCGAAGCCAGGATTCCCGCTCGCCGATGCGACGATACAGCCACGAGCTGAGCAGGCAGGAACTGACCATTCCCGATAATATTGTCCAAGACAGCGTACTCTTATCGTATAGAGATATCGCCACATACATCATGCTGCACAATGTCAGGGTCAACACTCGATACCCGATGCAGACATCGATATACTTGGGCCAATTTTTTTCGTTCATCAAAACACCCCCGTATTCAAGCTCAATCAAAAACTCATCAAGCATCGTACGCGAATGGATTTCGGATTTGAAATCCTTTGAAACATCCCTTTATTTTTAAATACTTTCGAATATGAACATAGGTAAAATTAAAATTGAAAAAACATCCCGAACAGATTTAGAACTTGCCATTCCTTCGGCAACCCGTTGTGCTCTAAATTGTAGTCGATATATAACGAAAAATTCCCTTTTTCTAATCTTATCAACAAATATTCTTTCTGCATAGTCACCTTTAGTGACCTTTTTCGGAATAAAAAATAATCTCCATTCCGTTTATAAGCGAATGAAGATTATTACTCGTTTTTGATATGCTTTATTTTCTAAAAGTTTTTATTTCCGTTCGATTTTTCAGCCCCAGCTTGCCTAAAATTTGAGACGCCAATTTTTTTACATACTCATAGCTGTAATTGAGCTCTTTGGCAATCTCTTTGTTATTGTATGAGCGCACCATCAATCGCAACACTTTGATTTCGGATGGGCTCAGCGGGTCTCCCAATTCTTTGAGTTTGGACTCGTCGAGCTCGTAGCCGGCAAAGGTGCGATTCACATTTTTGAATGCCAGCGAAATTCGCGCCAACAACACCTGAGACGAAAACGGCTTGGTGATATAATCCAGCGCACCGTTCTCCAAACATTTCACTTCGGATTCCGCCGACAAAATTCCCGTGAGAAAAATCACCGGAATCTCTTTGCAGTCGGGAATCTCCTGAATTTTATCGAGCACTTCGTAGCCGTCCATATTCGACATCAAAATGTCCAGTAAAATCAAATTGGGTCGATTGCCCTCCCCCAAATATTCCAACGCCTGCTCGCCCGAAATCGCCAAACTGACATCATAGGTCGGACTCAGAACACTTTCCGCCTGCTCCAACAAAATCCGGTCGTCATCGACCACCAAAATTTTCAGCTTATCTTTCACTGTAATCGGCATCGCTTCACTCCTGTTCCTGATATAAATCTTCCATAATATGTTGCGCCTTTTTGAAATCGAATCCCAAAACCGCCGTCGTCGCTTCCTTTATCTTCTGAGCATCCGCTTTTCTTTTCTCCAAATCATAAAGCTCTTCCAGATAATTCAGGGCGGGCTTGCGATTCATATTTTTAAGCGCAAGAATCAAATTCGAATACAAAACTTCCCGATCGCTCGGCTGAGTTTTAACATCTTGCTCCGTCTTGTCGAATTCTTTCAGAATATCGGTTTTTTCCATCAGGCACAACAATCCGTTGTAGCCCTGCTCCCAAAGATAGTATAGATGGGGCAGCAAGGTAACCGCCTCGTCCAATTTTTCATCCACGCAGAGATTTTCAATTTCGGTCGCGGCGGCGGACAGACGAAGCATGCCCATGTTTCGCGCCCGACTACGAATCGAATGTACTCTGAATTTAAGATTTTCCCGATTCTCCCGCACAATTTGCTCAATCTCATAACGCTCCTGCTCATAATGCGTCGCCAACAGCTTGGCAATATTGCACAGCTGCATCAAATCTCCCTCAAAATATTCAAGCGCCACACTGAGATGAATCCCGTACTTCGCAAGTTCCTCATTGAGCTCCTTGTGCTGACTTTCAAAATCAATCGCCTGCTTTTCCATCGGCTGTATTTTTTTCATTCGTGCCGAAGGAATCTGCTCCGCCAACATTCGATACAAATCCGAAAGTGTAAAAGGCTTTGTCAGATATGCCGAAAAACCGCTCGATAACAGAAGTTTTTCCGTACCGGCAACCGCATTTGCCGTCAGTGCAACCACCGGCGTTTTGAAATCTTCTCTCGCCATCAAATTTTTCAAAACCTCCAGCCCGTCCATCTCCGGCATCATATAATCCATCAGGATGACATCATAATTATTCTTCTCCGTAATTTCAAGACATTCGACACCTGAAATCACGCTCTCAATCTGAACGCCCGTCGGCTTGAGCATCTCCTTGAGAATCGATAAATTGTCCTCATTGTCATCGACCGCCAAAATTCGAGCTTTCGAAGCGTGAAACAGATAATTTTCATTTCCCTTGCGCTCATCCGGTTTGGAAGCGGTAATTTTTTGCGGAACCTCCACGCGGAATCGGCTGCCCTTTCCATACTCGCTTTCCACATGCACCGTTCCGCCCATCAGCTCGGTCAACTCTTTGACAATAGCAAGCCCCAGACCCGTTCCTTCGATATGACGATGCGTACTCAAATCCGCGCGATTGAAAGTCTCAAAAATATTTTTGAGTTCATTCTTCGGAATGCCGACCCCCGTATCCGACACTTCGATACCCAGAATCACTTCATCAATATCTTCGGTTCGCTGGAAAAAAATATCCAGTACAATGTGACCGCGGTTTGTATATTTGAACGCATTACTCAAAAAATTCCCCGTAATTTTTTTAATCGCAATCATATCGCCGATTAAATACGGCGGAAAATTTTGTGCAATCTCCATGTGATATTTGACCGCCGACTTGCTCTTCATCTCCATGCCGATATGCTCTATACTTTCCAGCAATTCCTGCACCGAATACGGCTCCCAAACAATTTCCATTTTCCCCGATTCAATCTTGCTCACATCGAGCACATTGCTGATAATTTCCTGCAACGACTGGCTCGAATGCTGAATATTTTTTGATAAACGCTGAATATGCTCCGACGAAGTGTCTCGCTGAATCAACTCATTCGCTCCCACAATAATGTTGAGCGGGGTACGAATCTCATGACTCATATTCGCAAGAAAGGCACTTTTCGCCTGATTCGCCATTTCCGCTTCCGCTCGGGATTGCTCAAGCAAACTCTGCTGCTGCTCGTAAAATGCAAATTGAAAATACATCGTCAAACCGATTGCGGCAGCCACCGTCATCGAGCTGAAACAGATATCCACGACGACATTTTGCTCCGTCTCAAGCAAACTGACCGTCTCCGGAAAGCGATAAGCGATAATGTTCACGCTCAGATAAAGCAACACCTGCAAAAAAAGGAGCACGAACATTTTTTCACCGTCAATCATATACACCGTAAAGACAATGCCCAATATAAAGAAAGAAGACATGCCGCTTTTGTAACCGCCGCCATAGAAAAAAATCGCCGGAAACAAAATCAGGAAAAGAAAGATGATGGCAATCATATAACAGCGCTCATATTTTTTACTTTTCATCGCATAGTATAATAAGAAGAAGGAGAAAATACCGGATATGATATTAAGAATCCCGCCCTGTAAGCTGATTCCCGTAAACGGAGAAGACAGCGCAATCAAAATACAGACCATGATGCCCGTTATTCCAAGCAAATTAAATATCTTGACCCGAAACTCCAATTCTTTTGCAAAAAAAATTTCTCTCATCGGTAAACCTCCCCTATGATTTTCAAGTCAGTCTTCCGTCGTGACTTCGGATTCGTTTCCGAAAATATGTATCCCTCTCTATAATACCCCTAAAATTGCTCTCGGCATAGATATTTTTTCGACTTTTTCAAAAATCTATTACGATTGCCCGCTCAACATTCGAATGATTCACTCGCAAAGTCGGATGTCTTTGCTTTCCCGAATGGATTATTCAAAATCCGTTACGACGCTTTTTGAATTTTCATCTCATGGATTTTTAAGCAAAATTTTGTTCTACAAAATTCTTTTCCTGCAAAAGAATTGCTCGGTTGTTGTTTGCATGAAAAAATCATCGGAATTGCTCCCGATGATTCTCGATGGTGCACCAGAAGAGACTCGAACTCCTGACACGTGGCTTCGAAGGCCACTGCTCTATCCAACTGAGCTACTGGTGCCTATTAAATACTATAATAATATAACATAGATAAAACATTTTTTCAAGAAAAATCGCAGATACAAAATCAAATTGCGCTCGCTCATTTCTCATTGCCTGCGCTTGCAAACTTTTTTATAAAAAATCATCTGATTTTACCGAATCGGAACAAACAAGCCTCCATTATAATCAGCAAAAAAATCCAAACCAAAACTACAACTATAAATTCAAAATAAAAATCGGAAATCACGGTTCGAATTTCAAAATACAAATTCGCACAACAGACTCCAAGCAGTTTCGATTTTTCAATTCGCTCGGAGTCATCCAAAATATTTGATTCGTTTAAAAGCTCTATCTTAATAAAGTAGTCACAATGAACACCAATGCGTAAATGATAAAACCAATCAATGAAAATATTATCCAAAAAATAACATTCCCCAAAATGACAACGCCTATTGCTTTCCCTTTACCCATTTCGGAAGTAACTGAGATTCCGCATGCCATTAGCAAAACATACCAAATAGTAAAAGGATTGATAAGCTTAAGCAATGCGGAAATCATCGAATTTGAATAAGCAGTATTTGCAAGGAAGAATGCCGGCGAAAAGCTGAAATAATCATTTATTCCGACTTTTGAATTGATGAGCGTCTCCAGCGTTTTTCCGATGCTTAGAATGATAAAAGCATACATCGCAATCGACAAAAGGCTTTTGTACGACACATCGTATGAAAGAACTTTTGTCCCGACAAAATAACCGAGCGATTGGAGAGCGTTTATAAAAAACATTGCCAGTGTTCCTAATAATAAAACCATTATAACTAAAATTCCAAGTTCCACAAGAAATGAAAACTCACCCGACATCTGAAAAAAATCTCCCCAAAAATGAGCCGCCGATACACTGATAAAATACAGTAATAAATTTACTACAAGCGGTCGCAGAAATCGCGGATTTTCATCCAAATCATAAAACAACTCGCTCGGCGCGGTAAACAAATATCTCAAATCATCCAATAAACTCATCTCAACTTCTCCTTCTATCTCATGTCGAACAAAAACCCCGGATATCGTTTTTATACTAATATCCTATTAAAAATTCACATATAACCAACTTCTATAAGTTATTT
>JAUNKE010000048.1 GCA_030532905.1 Peptostreptococcaceae bacterium | reverse complement strand
AATAGAGCATTTTATAAATTCTGCAGTTTTGCAGCAGCTCATTATGTTTTCCGATTCCTGCAATTTCGCCCTTATCCAACACAACTATTTTATCGGCGGTAACAATATTTGCGATTTTGTGACTGACGACAACGAGGATATGATGATGTCTGTTTTTCTCAATCATTTTCAGTACAATCTCCTGCGTTTCATTGTCGAGTGCAGAAGTAATTTCATCGAACAGAAGCACTTTCGCATTTGTCAGCAACGAGCGCGCAATCGCAATTCTTTGTTTTTGTCCGACGGAGAGATTGTTTGAATTCTCATGGACAATTGTATCATAGCCCTGCGGAAGACTTTCAATAAATGGATGAATGCCTACGCTCTTACAAATCTCGACCATCTTATCCATCGAAATATTATCGCCGGCAATTGTCAAATTTTCTTTAATGCTCCTATTGAAAAGCAAAGGTTCTTGAAAAACTCGTGATACGCATTTGCGATAGCTTTCTTCGGATATTTTTCGGATTTCAATGTCGTTCAGCATAATTTCTCCCTGATAGTCCGCATAAAGCCTGTTCAATAGATTCAGCAGTGTGCTCTTGCCGTTTCCACTCGCTCCGACAATGGCAAGCATCGAATGATCCTCGATGGAGAACGACAGATTTCGAAGTGTCGGCATCTTGTCATAAGAAAAATTTACATTTCTGAATTCAATTTTATTGACATCCGAGATTTCCAAATCTGCATGGAGACATTCTTCAAAATTATCGGCATCAAACAAAATCCCTTCGATTCGCTCAAAGCATACACGCCCCTGCTGCAGCTTGGTGTTGATTCTTGAAATGTCTTTTACGGATGCGCTGAATCTGGAAATATATGAAAAGAACACAACGAATTTGACAGCCGTCATATCTCCGTTCACCACGAGCTTTGCGGAATAGAGCAGAACCGTCAGTAATAAAATGGTATTGATTGCGCCGGTAACAAATTGCGAACTCGCACCGAGATTTCCGTAGCTTATCTCGCCTTGACGAATCTCTTCAAAAATTTCGCAGGAATGTGCGACCGCTTTTTTCTTGATTCCCAGATTTTTTATTTCGCGGAGATTGTTCATCGTTTCATGCATATTGCTGAAATAGACATCCGCCGTCTTTCTGAATTCATAATACCGATTTTGAAGCTTCTTTCCGTATTTTGCAAAGACGACGGCAAACACCAGCAGAATAAATGCTATCAGTAAAAACAGATAAAAATCCACAAGCGCAATGATAATCGACATCGCCATCATCTTTAGCGTCTCTATCGCAAAGTTTGGGAAATGATTATTCCAAAATTCTACAACCGTCACAACATCGCTATGAAATTTTGAAACGAATTCCCCCACTTTCGCTTTTTGAATTACGGACATCTTAAAATCGATGACCGCGCGTATCATCATCGCTTTAATATCCGTTATCATCCCGAAATTCAATTTGTTTTGTAGCAATTCGCCGACAAAATATGTCAAGACCTGTGCAAATTCGACCGCGACAAAAAGATAGATGTGATTTATCACTTCGCTTTTGTCCGGAGAATAAATATCCTGCAAAACATAAGCCCACACAAAAGGTTGGAATACTACCAACAACAGATGAAGCAATTTTATAAAAAAATATAGGATGTAAGAAAATAAGTACTTCGGCAAATGCTTTATCGGGAAAATAAAAAAGTTTGTCATGCTGCTTTTCATGAATCTCCTCCTTCCCTTGCACCAATTATATATAGTATTTGTTTATTTG
Organism: Peptostreptococcaceae bacterium; assembly: GCA_030532905.1. GTDB lineage: Bacteria > Bacillota > Clostridia > Peptostreptococcales > Filifactoraceae > JAUNKE01. Next base: position 17,517 of record JAUNKE010000048.1, on the reverse strand, counting down.
TCAAAAAGTGTAAATCATTTCATAAATTTTCTGCAAAAAAATCCCTCCGGCAGAGCCGAAGGGATTGCAGCATTTCGCTGTTTTGTTTTTAGTTTTTTTTTTTTAGAAATTGGTTCTTTCCGCCATCGCTTTGTATGTTTCGTAGCGATGTTTTGCATTTTCTTCCGCAATTGCAAACAATTCTTCTGCAACTTCAGGGAATGTGCTCTTGAGTGATGAGTAACGAACTTGTTTATCCAAGAACTCTCTGAAGCTTGCTGTCGGCTCTTTGGAATCAAGAATGAATGGATTTTTTCCTTCTTTCTTGAGCTCCGGATTGAAACGATATAGATGCCAGTAGCCTGCTTCAACCGCTTGCTTGGTGTTCGCCTGTGTTCTTCCCATTCCTTCTTTCAATCCATGGTTGATACATGGAGCGTATGCGATAATCAAGGATGGTCCGTCATATTTTTCAGCTTCAATCAACGCTTTTGTCAATTGATTTTTGTCTGCGCCCATTCCGACTTGTGCAACATATACATATCCGTAAGTTGTTGCAATCAAACCGAGGTCTTTTTTCTTCACACGCTTACCGGATGCGGCAAATTTTGCAACCGCTCCGACCGGTGTCGCTTTGGAAGACTGTCCGCCGGTATTGGAATATACTTCGGTGTCAAATACAAGTACATTGACATTTTCGCCGGATGCCAATACATGATCCAATCCGCCGTATCCGATGTCATAAGCCCAACCGTCTCCACCGAAAATCCAAATGGATTTTTTGATGAGGTAGTCTTTGTTATCCAAAATTTGTGCTGCAAGCTCTTTGCCTTCGCCCTGTACTTCCGGAAGAAGTTTGAGCAGCTTCATGGTTGCCGCTTTGCTTGCTTTGTCATCATGCATTCCGTCAATCCACTCTTGAAGAGCTGCTTTGAGTTCATCCGAAACGGATTTTTTCATCAACTCTTCCGCATGGCCTTTGATGGTTGATTGAATTGCTTTTACCGCAATCGCCATTCCGTATCCGTACTCCGCATTGTCCTCGAACAATGAGTTTGCCCATGCAGGACCTTTGCCTTGTGCATTCTTCGTGTATGGTGTGGATGGTGCGGAACCTCCCCAAATGGAAGAACATCCTGTTGCGTTGGCAATAATCATTCGGTCTCCGAACATTTGAGTTACCAATTTTGCATAAGGTGTTTCACCGCAACCCGCACAAGCTCCGGAGAACTCAAGCAACGGTTGTTTGAACTGGCTTCCTTTGATGGTTGTGTCCGCCAACAAATCTTCTTTGTATCCGACTTCCGCATGCAATTTGTCATAGATTGCCTGCTCGTCCAATTGTGTATCGAGCGGTACCATTTGAAGTGCTTTTGCACCTTTTTTGCCCGGACAGATATCCGCACAGTTTCCGCAGCCCGCACAATCCAATGGAGAAACTTGAATACGATATTGCAAATGCTGAATCTCTTTACCCATCGCCGGCAATGTTGCGATATCGCCCATTTTTTCCTTGTCGTTTTCATCTAAAAGGAAAGGACGAATCGATGCATGCGGACATACGAATGAGCATTGGTTACATTGAATACAGTTTTCAGGATTCCAAGTTGGAACATGGAATGCGATTCCTCGTTTTTCATAAGCTGCCGTTCCGTGAGGGAATGAACCGTCTTCTCTGCCGACAAAGCTTGAAACCGGAAGCTTGTCTCCTTGTTGCGCATTCATCGGGCGTAGAATATCCTTAATGAATTCAGGCGCATTGTCGGAAGCTGCCTTTTGCTCGCCGGTTGCATTTGCCCAAGAAGCAGGAACTTCAACTTTTACCAAATCCGTAATACCTCTATCAACTGCCGCGTTGTTGAGGTCAACGATTTTTTGTCCTTTTTTACCGTAAGACTTTACGATGGAGTCTTTCAAATATTTCACAGCGTCTTCCACCGGAATAACTTCCGTCAATTTGAAGAATGCACTTTGCATAATCATATTGATTCGACCGCCAAGACCGATTTCAGTCGCGATGCTGGATGCGTCGATTGTGTAGAAGTGAATGTTCTTGTCCGCAATATATTTTTTCATCTTTGCAGGAAGATGGCTGTCGAGTTCGTCTTTAGACCATTTGCAGTTTAGAATAAATGTTCCGCCCTCTTTCAAACCTTCCAACAAATCGTATTGATTTACATAAGCTTGGTTGTGACATGCGATAAAGTCCGCTTCGTCGATTAGATAAGTCGAACGAATCGGTGTATTTCCGAAACGAAGATGCGAAATAGTTACCCCGCCTGACTTTTTCGAGTCGTAAGAGAAGTATCCCTGCGCATACATATCGGTATGGTCTCCGATGATTTTGATTGCGGATTTGTTCGCACCAACCGTACCGTCCGAGCCAAGTCCCCAGAACTTACATCTTGTTGTTCCCGGTGCTTTGATGTTGATTCTTTCATCGATTGGCAATGAAAGCTCAGTCACATCGTCAACGATGGAAATTGTAAAGTTGTTCTTCGGATTCTCGGACATGATGTTTTTGAATACCGCCAACAAATCGGATGGCGTTGTATCTTTTGAGCCAAGTCCGTATCGACCGCCCACTACAATCGGTGCATCTTTTTTGTCATAGAACAAACTTCTTACATCCAAGTAAAGCGGCTCACCGACGGAACCCGGTTCTTTTACTCTGTCCAAAACGGAAATTGCTTTAACGGTTTTCGGAAGAACATCCATGAAATATTTTTCCGCAAACGGACGATACAGGTGAACTTTAACAACCCCTGTCTTATGTCCTTTTTCGTTCAAATAATCAATTGTCTCTTCCAAAGCTTCCGTTACGGAGCCCATCGCTACAACTACATATTCCGCATCCGGTGCGCCGTAGTAGTTGAACAATTTGTATTCTCTTCCGGTCAATTTGGTAATTTCGTTCATGTATCCCTGAACTACATCCGGAACATTTAAGTAGAACGGATTGGACGCTTCTCTCGCTTGGAAGAAAATATCCGGATTCTGAGCAGTTCCTTTTGTATATGGATGCTCCGGATTCAACGATCTGGAACGGAACTCCTTAATCGCCTCTTTATCCACCAATCTTTCGAAGTCCTTAAAATCGATTTGCTCAATTTTTTGGATTTCGTGAGAAGTTCTGAATCCGTCAAAGAAGTGAACGAACGGAACTCTGGATTTGATTGCGGAAAGATGCGCAACTCCACCGAGATCCATAACCTCTTGAACGGAACCGGATGCCAACAATGCAAATCCTGTCTGTCTCGCCGCCATTACATCCGAATGGTCGCCGAAGATGGATAGTGCATGACCGGCAACTGCACGAGCTGAAACATGGAATACTCCCGGCATCAACTCTCCTGCGATTTTGTACATATTCGGAATCATTAAAAGCAAACCTTGAGATGCGGTGTAAGTTGAAGTCAACGCTCCCGCAGAAAGAGAACCGTGTACCGCTCCCGCAGCACCGGCTTCGGATTGCATCTCCGTTACCTTTACCTCTTGTCCGAAAATGTTTTTCATTCCATTGGCAGACCACTCGTCAACAAGCTCCGCCATTGTGGAAGAAGGTGTGATTGGATAGATTGCGGCTACTTCCGTAAATGCATACGATGTATAAGCAGCGGCGGTGTTTCCATCCATTGTTTTCATAACCTTAGACATAAAAACCTCCTATTATTATTGAACATTTATTAATTCTACAGAATCCCCATTCTTAAGTCCGGCAGCATTTCCTTCTTCAATATCGATATGCATTTCCAAAAAATAAGATGGTGAAACTCTAATCAATACATTTTTAAAAATAACCCCTCGCTCGCCCTGTGTTTCCACACGAACAAGATCCTTGTCCTTCACGCCGAATTTTTCAGCATCCTCCGGTGTCATGTGAATATGTCTTGCTGCGATGATAACTCCTTCCGGAATTTCCACTTCGCCTTTCGGGCCGACAATTTTGCAACCCGGAGAGCCTGCTAAATCTCCCGAATCACGAATCGGTGCAACGACACCGAGCGCACGCGCATCCGCTGCGGATACTTCGAGCTGTGTCTGCTTGCGAACCGGTCCGAGAATACGAACTCTTTGCAGCGTTCCTTTCGGTCCCACGATGTCAACGACTTCTTCAGCCGCATACTGCCCCGGCTGTGACAACGGCTTTTGCTCCGTCAGTTTATAATCTTTGCCGAACAACAGCTCCAAGTCTTTTTCGGAGACATGAATATGTCTGTTTGACAAGCCAACATTTACTTGCATTTGTTTCTCCTTTTGTAAAATAGATTTCAATACCTATTATACAACGAAACTTAAATAATATCAATTTTTTTTGCCGAAATTATAGTAAATCTGTGGATTAAAACTCCAATTGTAATAAAATGCTCTAAAATCACAAAACGGACGAAGTTTTTTCTCCATCCGTTTGCTTTTTTGATATTGTATCACGATATATTCAAAAATTTATCGGCGATAAATTGTGTGGCTTCCTATTATATAGTTCGTATATCTTGTAAAAAACATTTCTGTTTCGTTTTATTCTAAAATTTACCAAATCTAAGATGAAACTATATTGCTCCGTTCCAATGGAACGGCGGAACGGTGGGGTCACCGTTCCCTACAATATGGAGAGCAAAGAACAGTTATTCAAAATACATATTGTTGACAACTATTCTTTCTAATTGGATTTAGCATTACATTCTTATCCAAAATTGATCTCCTATGTTGCCGGCGAAAATTTATTGTCCGATTCCGAAGAAAGCATTGGCATTTTCAAAAGTGATTTTGCACAATTCCTCATACGGCATTTGTAAAATTTCGGCCGCCGTTCTCGCGACATATTCGACATACATCGGATTGTTTCTTTTGCCGCGTTTCGGAACGGGCGAAAGATATGGCGAGTCGGTTTCAATCAACAATCGATCGAGCGGCACATGCTGAATCGCTTCCGGCAAATTTTTCGCGTTTTTGAAAGTGAGCGGCCCCGCAAAAGAAATATATCCGCCTAAATCCACATATTTTTTGAGCATTTCGGTACTTTGACTGTAACAATGCAAAACGAATCTCGAATTTTTCGTATGGGCTTTGACAAGCTCAAAAGTATCCTGCGACGCGTCGCGGGAATGGATGATATAAGGCATTTTGAGTTCTTCCGCCAATTCAATCTGCTCAATGAACCATTTTTTTTGCACATCCTTCGGCGCAAAATCATAGTAGTAGTCCAATCCGATTTCGCCGATGGCGACGACTTTTTCTTTTTGCGAAAGCTCGCGCACGATCTGTATCTGCTCCGGCGTTATGGAGCTTGCCTCATGCGGATGAATTCCGACCGCCGCATAGATAAAATCATATTTTGACGCCAGCTCGATGGAGCGTTTTGCACTTTCCAAAGAATACGCCACATTGACAAATCGTTTGACATCGCTCCGGCGAATCTGCTCCAGCAATTCGTCGCGGTCTTCGTCAAAAGCCTCATCGTCAACATGGGCATGAGTATCAAATAACATTATCGCACCTCTGCTCCCGAAATCATTTTTTGTAAGGACAATACTTCAAGCGCCGAATCGTCGTCGGTCGATGCGGAAAGTATCATTCCCTCCGACATCAAGCCGCGAATTTTGACCGGCTTGAGATTGGCAACGATGACCACTTTTTTGCCGAGCAATTCTTCCGGCTTGTAGAATTTTGCAATACCGGACACGATTTGTCGCTCCTCGCTGCCGAGTTTAAGTTTGAATACCAACAATTTGTCCGCATTCGGATGCTTGTAACATTCCAGCACTTCCGCCACGCGCAGCTCGAGTTTTTCAAAATCTTCGTATACAATCTCCGGCTTGTGCTCAATCGGTTTTTCCTGCGGTTCTTCCTTCGGTGCAAAAAGCTCCTCCAAAAACTCGGTATCTTTTTCTATATCGATGCGCGGGAACAACTGCTCGCCTTTTTGAATGCTCGTTCCCTCTTTCATCAAGCCGAAAGTTTTTGCGGATTCAAAAGTTTGAAGCTCCGGCGCTGCGGAAATCTGCTCGAAAATTTTGCTCGATGTATCTTGAAGCATAGAGCTCATCATCACTGCAACGATTCGCAAGCTCTCCACCAAATTGTATAAAACGGTCGCAAGCTCGTCTTTTTTATCCTCTTCCTTTGCCAACGCCCAAGGCATCGTTTCGTCGATATATTTGTTGCAACGACGCACGACTTTGTTGATTTCTTCAAAAGCGTCGCTGAATCGAATGTCATCCATCGCATCATCGACTCGCTGATACAATTCGGATGTGAGTACAACCAATTCGTCATGATAGCCGCCCTTGACTTTCGGTGCCGGCAATTTTCCGTCGAAATATTTTTCAACCATCGAAGTTGTTCTGGAAAGCAAATTTCCCAAGTCGTTCACCAAGTCGGAATTGATTCGCATCAAAAAGTTGTGATTCGTATAATTTCCATCCTGACCGAATACAAATTCACGAAGCAGGAAATATTTGAGCGCATCCACGCCGTATCGCTCAATCAAAGGCTCCGGATAAACGACATTGCCTTTGGATTTACTCATCTTGTCTTTTGAGAACATAATCCATCCGTGACCGAATACCTTGTCCGGCAACGGCAGGTCGAGCGCCATCAGGAGTGCCGGCCAGATAATCGTGTGGAAACGCACGATTTCTTTTCCAACCAGATGTACATTCGCCGGCCAATACTTTTGGAATTCCTCGGCATTTTCGCCATAGCCGAGCGCGGTGATATAGTTGCACAGCGCGTCAATCCAAACATAGATGACATGCTTGTCGTCAAAAGGCACTTTGACTCCCCAGTCAAAAGTGGTTCGAGTCACCGACAAATCATCCAAACCTTTGCTGAAGAAATTGCTCAGCATCTCATTTTTTCGGCTCTCCGGATAAACAAAATGCGGATGCTCACGATAATAATCTTCCAATCGCTTTTGATATTTTGAAAGTCTAAAGAAATAAGATTCTTCCTTTCTCATCTCCACCGGTCTGCCGCAATCCGGACAGTTCCCGTCCACCAGTTGCGCATCCGTCCAAAAAGCCTCGCAAGGAACGCAGTAGGAGCCTTCATAATGACCGAGATAGATATCGTCTTGGTCGTACAATTTTTGGAAAATATCCGCCACCTGTTTTTCGTGGTCGGCGTCCGTGGTACGAATAAATTGGTCGTAGGATATATCCATCTTCTTCCACAGCTTTTTGATGTCGGCAATCATATTGTCGAGATATTCTTTCGGGGAAAGTCCCGCTTTTTCGGCGGCTTTTTGAATTTTTTCGCCATGCTCGTCCGTTCCCGTCAGAAATTTTACATCATAGCCGGTGAAGCGTTTGTATCTTGCCAAAGTATCCGCCGCAACGGTGCAGTAGGTATGTCCGATATGCAACCTTCCGCTCGGATAATAAATCGGCGTGGTAATATAAAATGGTTTTTTCATTCAGTCTTCTCCTTATTTATCGATAAAATCCAGCTTGACGATTTTGCTTGCGTCAAAATTTGAATTTTTGTTGTTTACTTCAAAGCTCGTATGCCCTTTCAAAATCCACTTTTCGCCGTTCTTGTAGTAGTTTTTGAGAATGTCGAGCAATTTATGATAATTTTCTCCATCCGGCAAAGTGTAGCGCATGTCAAGCATCTGCATGATGAGGCTCGGCTCGAATTCCAGATAAGAAAAAATATAAATCAGATTCTTGAGCTGAATCATCTCGTCTTGGTCAAGCGAGTTGCTCTGTGTCAAAATATCCGTCGCCTGCTTGAGATAGATGGAATCCTCGAAGAAGAAAATATTACCTCTCGCTTCAATCTCCTGCTCGCTCAAATTTTTGTAGTCTTTGATATTCTCGTTTTGAATGTCAATCAGATACTTTGTGAACTCAATCATGCCGTGATTGATGTAGTCATCCGAAATCATCACCATCGGATAAAGAACCGCAAGCGGTTTCTGTTTGCTCATAAAGGAGACCGACAGTATTTTTTCGATATATTCTTCCGGATTCTCCCCCAACAGCTCGCCGTACAATTCTTTTTTTTCATTGATTTTCTCATAGAGCAAATGTTTCGGATAAGCACCGTAGGAATTGGCGAAAGCGATGACGGTCTTATTGATTTTGGAATTAAGCGCATTGAATTTGGATATGCGCGCAAAATCCGTCTTCATCGCAATTTCGTAAAATTCTTTCGGGATGACCAGACAATGCGAACCATGCTCATTGACTCTTGCCAGCAATGCTTTCTTCTGCAGATAATCAATTTGATTTTCCGCATCCTCGCTGAGCATCGTATCCACAAGCAATTTTCCGTCGGAATAAATCACCTTGCCCAAATGCGACATCATTTCATTGTCGAGCAATTGGAGCATATCTTCGAAATAGCGCGGCAAATTCGGCAAGAGTTTTTCGATAATCGCATTCTTGCTGTCCATTTTTCCATATTCGGTCTTAGTGTAATCCGCAATCGCCTGAATATGCTCAATCGAAAACATCGTACTTAAATCGTAGGGCTTGTGATATGAAACCCATTGTGAAAACGCACGATAAGTTTTCTTCTCCTTCTTGAATTTATCTTCGATTTCTCGGAGATTGTTTATCATATTGTTGACATCGTCGAATGAAATTTTGCCCGATTGCACAAAATCGGCGACTTCATCCACATTCGTAAGCGAAAGCATCTCGCTGATTGCCGAATCGTCCATCTGAATTCCCAAACTGCTCAGCAAATCTTTGACATTCGTGTCGTCAAAAAGCTCATTTTCGAATATTGGCTGCTCGTCGGGAGCGCTCTTTTCATCCGCTTTCTTTTTGATGTCCGAGAAATTGGTAATATTGTCTTTATTCATTGGAACTCCTTGCTAAAATCGGTCTTTGCTGTTTGCCAATCGTAAAATCGCCTCCGCGGTAATTTGGGTACTCTTGATTAAATCGTCGATGTCGATTGCCTCATCCGGTTGATGAATGAGTAAAGGTCTGCCCGGAAATTCAATCCCGAAAGCCACCATATTTTTGAAAGCTTTGGCATAGGTGCCGCCACCGATTGCCAACGGCTCCGAATGATCGCCCGTCTTCTCGCGATAGACATTCATCAGCGTTTGAATCAGCGTTGAATTCTTCGGCACATAATGCGGCTTGGCTTGACTTGTTATTTCGATGCCCAAATCATTTTCTTCGGCAATCTTTTTCAATTTTTGAATGCAATCTTCGTCATTCATCGTCACCGGATATCGAATGTCCAGTGTAAAGCTCAACTGATTGTCCTTATATTCGACCAATCCGATGCTGAGCGTAATTTTCCCGGATTCCGCATCCTCGTAGAACACGCCCATCGATTGACCATTCGGCTCCATGTTGAATTTTTCGTCGATAAATTTTGCAAGACGAGTAAAATCGTTTTGGATATCCGATTTAATAAACTCGCGACAAAGCAGCATAAATGCATTCTCTCCTTTTTCCGGCGTGCTCGCATGGGCGGATTTTCCGTCAAAGCTCACTTGATAGATTCCATCCTGCTCCTTCGCGCCGGCAAAAATCGGTTTGCGACTCTTATATTTCATGCTCACATGCGGAGTCACCACATTTTTCGCAACGCCGCCCTGCAAATCAATCAGCTCGAAATCATCGCTCGGTGCAATTTTTTTGGTAAAAGTAAAGCCGAGCATTCCCTTTTCCGCAAAAATCGCCGGATAATCCGCGTCGGGCGTAAATCCCGCCACCGGCAATTCCTGTCCCGAATCAATATAATGATAGACGCAGCCGAAACCCGTTTCTTCATCGGTTCCGTAGATGACGCGAATTCTTCTATCGAGCTTGATGCCCAAATCTTGAATGGCTTTGAGCGCGTACAATGCCGAAATCGTCGGCCCTTTGTTGTCCGCCACGCCTCTGCCGTACAATTTATCCTCCGTTCTTTCGCCGAGCGGATTTTTTGTCCAACCGTCGCCGAGCGGTACGACATCCAAATGCCCGAGCACCGCAACCATCTCATCGCCGGAGCCGATTTCGGTGTATCCGATTTTGTCATCCACATTGACCGCACGAAGTCCCATCTTCTCACTCTGCTTTATCGCATCCGTCAATGCGGCTTTAGGCCCTTTGCCGAAAGGTGCACCTTCCGCTTCTTCGCCGCGGACGGACTCAATCGAAACATTTTGCAAAACGCCCGACAAAATTTCTTCTTTCATATCCAAGATTTTTTGCTCTAATTCCTTATTCATACTTCCTCATTTCTCAAATACTTTTTTACTAAATCCACATCCGATACCACATCAATATATTCTTTGCCGCGTTTTTGTCTGGTTTCTCGTCCTTTGCCCAGCACCAACACGACGGTTTTTTCATCAAATTTGGACATTGCCTTTTGAATTGCCGACTCACGATTCGGCTCAATCTCCGTGATTTCTTTTTTGCGGATATGATGATAAATCTCTTCGCAAATCTTTTGCAAATCTTCCTCACCATGATCCTCTTCGGTGATGTAGATGAAATCGGAATATCGCTCGGCAATTTTCGGCAACTCCTCTCGTCTTTGAATCGCCTTGTTGCCGGGACAGCCGAAAATCGTAATCACTTTGAAGGATGCAAACTTGTTGGAAACGGAATGAAACAATGCCTCATAGCTCAATTTGTTGTGCGCGTAATCCACGATGACGATATTTTTTTTGTCGAGAAAAATCTCCATTCGTCCGGGCACTTTCGCAACGGAAAGACCTTCCTGAATTATCGACGAAGATACGCCCAGCTCCTTGCACATAATCGCTGCCGCCGCCGCATTATAAATATTGAATTCTCCTTCGAGTAAAATCGACAATCTGCCGATATGCTCCAAGTAGAAGTCATTGGTTTCGCCGCTTTGCGAATCCGAATAATCGATTCGATAATCGAGCGCTCGATTCGAATTGTTGTTCAACCCGTAATATATAATATTTTGTCCGTCCAAGTCCAACTCATTAAAGACAACGACTTTTTTGGAGCAATCGAGAATTTTCTTCTTTGACTCATAATAATCTTCAAATGAAGAATGCTCAATCGGACTGATATGGTCTTCGCCGATGTTCAAAAAACAAGCGATGTCGAAAGTAAGTCCGAATACCCGATCGTATTTGAGCGCCTGACTCGACACTTCCATCACGCAATGCGTACAACCGTTTTTTACCATTTCGGCAAATTTCTGATGAAGCTGCAAAGGCTCCTGCGTTGTCAAATGAGATTCTTCGATGCGCCTTCCGTTATAATTTTCAATGGATGACAAAATCGCACATTTGCCGTAAGCCTTATCCAGAATCTCCTTGCACATATAGGCGGTTGTGGATTTCCCTTTCGTTCCGGTAATGCCAATCAGTACCAGCTCATCGGAAGGTCGGTTGTAAAAACGATGTGCCACGACCGCAATCGCCTGCTGAATATTTTTGACTAAAATGAAGCTGCCTTCTCCCGACAAATCTTCACGCTCCGTAATATAGCAGAGTGCGCCTTTCTCTCTCGCCTCCAGCAAATACTTTTTTTTAAATCGCGCGCCTTTGCAAAAAAACAGAGTATTTCCTTGGATATCCTTCGAATTGTCCGAGAGATAATCAAAGCCCAGCTCTTCGTCAAAAATTGACGCGCTAATCAACAAATCCTCTTCTTCCAGCCAATCCACCACATCGGCTATCGTCCACCACATACTATTCTCCCAATAATTTTCCGCCGCAGAGACGAATGCATTTCTTCGCCAAAATCTCCTGCGGGTTCACATAAAAATCGCTCAAATTTTCAATCGTACCGTAATAGGAAAGCTCGGTACAACCCAAGATAATCGCGCCGACCTCCCGTTCTTTCATCTGCTCGCAGACTTCGTCAAACATTTTTTTATCCACCGCGACGCCCATCTTGACCTGCTTATAAATGATATCCATCACCTTCTGTTGATGAATTGCGTCGGGCAATTCCACCGCGATATTTTTTTCTTCCAATTTTTTGGTATAAATCTTCTCCTGAATCGTGCCGTCGGTAGCGAGCAGGCCGACCTTTCGGATATTTTTTTCCAGCAAATAATTTACCGTTTCGTCAATCAAACTCAACATCGGCGCATTCGAGGACTCAGACAATTCGTCAAAGAAGCGGTGCGAAGTGTTGCAAGTCAAAACGATATAATCCACGCCGAATCCGTTGAGCTTTTGAATATCCTTTTTCAAAATCTCAATCAGTTGAGCCGTCGTCTTTTCCCGAATCGCCTGCGTTCTGTCCGGAATTGCGGCATGACTGTAAATCAGCACATTGATATGGTCTTGGTCTTTAGCGGCTTGCGTGTTTGCAATCAAAAGGTCATAAAAACTCGCCGATGCCTGCGGACCCATCCCGCCCAGAACACCTAATGTCTTAGTGCTCATACTGATTTCCCCCGTAGTATTTCTTAAATTTCGCATAATGCGAAAACAGATTTTTCGTTATTCGCAAACGGCGCACGATATTTTTGTCCTTATCGTAGAGCAACGGATTGACATAGTTGCCCGATTCGATAAGCGCGCGCATCTCTTTTTTGTATTTTTCCAACGCGATATATTTGAACGCCACTTTTTTCGGCACGACCATCCACAGCTTTTTGTTGCTGACAATCTCAACCTTTTCTTTTTGAATTCCTTTGAGATAATTATCCACAATCACTTTTGCCAAGTTATAACCTGAATGTGTGACATAGTAATTGCTGCGTCCCTGTCTCGGATTGAGCTCAAAAGCCTTGTATTTTCCATCGCGCGTATCATACTTGATGTCAAAATTGGAAAATCCTTTGTAGCCGATTTTTTCAAGCAGATTTTGATAGCTTTGGCAAAGCTCCGCATTATATTCGTTCAAAATCACCGCATGATTCCCGATTCCTTTCGGCGTATGCTCTTCCAAAAGCACATGACCGAGCGCCATCAATTCCACCTTCGCATTCTGATTGGAATAACAGGTCAGCACTCGCATATTCGTATCGTTGCCCGGAATAAATTCCTGCACGATGATGGTCTTTTGGTAGCCCGATGCAAAAATTTTATCCACGATACTGCGCAGCTCGGTTTCCGTTTCCACAATGAAAACCTTGTTTTGATTTTCAAAAGGATAACGCCAATACTCCACCGAATCCGCCGGCTTGATAACGAAAGGCGGATGAAAATTCACCTCATACTCCTTCTGCGGATAAATCAGCAGCGTCGCCGGATATGGAATTCCGTTCTCCTCGCATAATTTATAAAAATTTTCCTTATTGGTCAGCGGCTCGATTTTTTCAAAAGGCATATACGGAGCGACGATATTTTTTTCCAAATGCTCCAAATTTCTACTGATGACTTCGACATAATTATCCCCGCAACCAATCAGCAAAATGGTTTTGTCGATATTTTTGCGCGCAAAATCATTGATTTTTTGTAAAAAAACTTCGCTCGTATCTATTTTTTCATCCGGATGAAGCGTCATAATGTCGCTGTCCTGACACGGCCCGCTCAAAATTTTGCAAAAAACCGTCGATTTCAGATGATACTCATCATAAAATGCTCTTGCCATACTATATACATTGATATCATTTCCCATCAGTACGGGAATAAATTCCTTGTTCATGTCCGCTCCTTTTTTCAAATCCATTTTCTATCTTTGTTTATTTTTCGAATTGCCGTCACAACATAGCATTTTGATGAGTTTTTGTCTATCGCTTCATTCGATTTTCGCTCGATAATCAAATCCGTTTCATTTAATTAAAAACTCATCTCGTATTTTTCTTTCCGCTACAAATGCGGAATCATAAAAAGAATCCATCTTCTTATTATATCACGCAACGCAAAAATATACATTTTTTTTGCTCAAAAATCTTGAAAAAAATACAATCCGCACAAAGCTTTTATAAAAAAAGTCGATACGCAAAATTTTTTCGTAAATTTGTGCAAAATAAAACCCGACAATCGCAATTTTCGATAACTGCAACATGTCGGGTTATTATTAGTGAAAAAACATGCATCGATAACAATAATCGATAAAACTTTATAGAATCAAACCGATGACAAGCAATCTAAGTTAAATGTTTTTTACTTAGAAGTCACATTCACATTCTAAGTAAAATTTTTGGCGGTTTTTTTACTTAGAATCTGCAATGTCTAAATGAGAATTTTTTACCTTACCTAAAGTTCATACTTACAAAGTTATTATTTTGCAGAAAAACGAAGTTGATGCCATTTGTATAAAACAAATTGAAGAATCAAGCTGATGATGAGCATGATATAAAAATTGGAGTGCACACTTTCTAAATGCGTTGAATAGATGCTTCCGCAAAAAATCGCTTTGGAATCCAAAAAGTGTCCCCACGGACCCAATTCAAACACAAAATATGCAAACAATATGATACAAGTGGCCGCTTTACTTCTTGTCAACATCAAGACGCTTTGCGTAATCAACAAATAGAAATTGACGGCGACAATATGCTCCATCACCAAAGAAATTTCCGAAACCGGCATTCTGTCCAAAATTACCGGCGCTTTATCCAAAGAATACAACTGATAATCAATCATATATTCATTGATTCCGATTTTTATCTGCTCAATACCGATTAAAAGAAACGGCAGTGTTGAAATAAGAAGCAGACAAAGAAGCCGCAGATATCGAAAAGTCCAAATCTGATGAATTCCCATCGGAAATGTTCGGATGTAGCCGGTCGATTCTTTTTTATGAGTTTCTTCAAACATTGAGGCTGTCAAAAAGACAATGACAAAAGAAGAAACATAATGCAAATAAAAATGTAATTTTTCTCCGATAATCATTTCAGGCTCTTCTACACCCACATAGTCCACAATATAAAGTTTTCCGGAAAATAAAGCATAAGACAAGATAAAGAGCAAAATCAGATAAGGTGTAAAAATCATTTTGATATCTAATTTTCTATCCCATTTTCCCATCTGTTTCTCTCCTGATAGTAATTCCATAAATCTTCGAGAGTCGGTTTTATTTGCTCTGCAAACGACTCAATTTCACCCGAATTATTCTTCGCAATCACATGATAAAAAATTTTGTCTCCTTCTCTTTCCTGCTTTAACACATGCACGCATTGCATCAAATCCGATTCTTTCAATCGAGATAATTCAATGCGGAACAAAAGTCCGTCGAGAGAATGTAAAAATTTTTGATAGTCTCCGTCAAAAGTAATTTCTCCGTTTGATAACATCAACACATTGTCCGCTAAAATCTCGATATCATCCAAAATATGAGTCGAAATCAACACGGTTTTGTCTGCCAAAAAATCTTTGACAATCTGATAAAATCGAACTCGCTCTTTCGGGTCAATACCGGCGGTCGGCTCATCCATGATAACAATTTCAGCATTACCGAGCAAGGTGCTTGCAATGCCGACTCGCTGTTTTGTACCGATGGAACATTTGCGGATTTTTTGTTGCAAATACGAATCAATATTCACCTTGCGGGCTACCTCCGCAACTTCTTTTTTTATATCGGATTTTTTAATCCCGCGAGCCAAAGCGACAAATTCAAGCAAATCCTTTACCTTGACCGACGGATATACCTCGAATTTTTGAGGCAAATATGCCATCTTTTCTTTCAACGAAATGTTGTCCAACTTTTCTTCATTCCAAAAAATATCCGATTCCGTTGCAAATGCTTTCGTCAAGACCTGAATAAGCGTTGATTTTCCGCTTCCATTTTCTCCCACTAACAAGGTAACACCCTTCCGCAAGGTAAAATTAACATTTTTAAGAATCGGTACATTCTTCTTGTATTCAAAAGACAATTTTTTTACACTAAGCATTTTCTTCGCCTCCCGCTCTCTCAACAATGCTACCGTAGTTCATCAAAACATAATCGCCGAAATAAATCGGTTGATTATGGACTGTATAATTTGCGCTAATCAGAAAAGCTTTCTTAATAGGCGGCAATGACTCCTTTTCCTTTTCATTTTTATCAAAAGCATCATAATAAGGGATTTCGCTCATAAAATCATAGGTCTCGTCATAATTCGTCAGCTTATTGTACTTCATCCGATATACTGTAACGCCTTTTTTTTCATATTCGCTGAAATATCCTGCAAACAGAGAACAAGTTTTTGCTTCCCCTTTTAGAGCATATTGATGATTGCCTATTTTTGAAACTTCCAAGTTTGATATGAGCTGATTTTTTGCAATTACATTGAAATCATAATTTTTGACACTATCATCGCCATCTATAATCGGAATATAGGCAAACATCGCCGGCAATGCCGCACTTGTTTTGGCGGAATATAGGTCAATAACTCCGATTTCGCTAATATAATAAACTCTTCCGGAATAAATAAAGTTCAGCATCACATCGCCTGAAATTTCTTTTTCAAACGCAATATCGATATAGTCCCCGTCGCGATTATATGAAATGTCGCTTTGCTCGCATTTGATTTCTTTTATATCAAAGCTTTTGTCGAGTCTCACTCGCATCTTTTTATTTTTCGGCGTATCGACGACCACATCACAGTTGACCGAAATTTTTTCGCCCAGTTTGATGTCTCCTCGATACGATTTGATAATATTGGAATCCCGATTATCCGTCTGAACGAATATTTTTTCATTCGAAGAATATCTCTCCGGGAAAAATTGAAACCATTTATAAATAATCCCCGTTTCCAAAATCAATAATAAAAGAAAAAACGCGACCTTCTTCTTCTTTCTCTTGGAGAACAATCCGATAATCAATGTCCATGTCGTTATCAACGCAACAAGTACATAGAGTAGTTTGCAAATCAGAAAGTAATCTACACGAGCACCTGCAAATTCAACAATCAGACTGTTGACAAAAGGATTTTGCATACTGAAAAAAGCAGATGTTTTTTCAACGAAAAATTCATCGTTGCCGACAAAAGAAAAAAGTCGAATAATATTTGCATTCAAATAAGTAAAAACCACAGTTACCGGCAAGGACAATAAGTAAATAGTTTTATGCGGATGAAAATAATTGGCAAGACAGGCAAATGAAAATGGCGCCGTGATTAAAAGTATCCATCTTATCCAGACATATATAAGCGCATTGCTTGTAAACATCATTTCAGTTTTTTGAGTAATTGCTCCGACAACTACATATATGGACGGAATAATACATAAAAAAAGTAATGCAATATAAGAAGCAACCATATTGGATAACAAAATTTTTTGCTTGCTGTATAAACACAATTCTTCTGCATTGGACTCTTGTTGTAACAAATAAACGGCAATGCAAAAGACAATCATCAGCAAAACAATTTCCAAATAGGTATAAACCTCAAATTGCGCTTGGTAATTTATAAAAACCAACTTCGATTTATGCAAAATAAATTGAAATCCGAAAAAACAGGCAAGGATAAGAGCATATCCCAAATAATAAACCGGTGATAAAAAAATGGATTTCAGCCGAAAGCAAATCAAATGCATCATCTTGACCTCCTTGATTCATTTTTATTCACTTTAACATCAAACAAGTTTATAAACAACAACAAAAAGGTTACAATTTTTTGTAAAGGAAACAGGAAATCAAAAAACCTTAGAATATCAATTCCAAGGTCTTATCGATAAATAAATTATAAAAATTGCATCGGTTTTAGAAAATGATT
>JAUNKE010000130.1 GCA_030532905.1 Peptostreptococcaceae bacterium | reverse complement strand
ACCGGGGAAACATCCTCAAACTCATAGTCGCCGCTATGATATCCTATAAGCATTAGCCCATTGTCACCTTGCTCATTCAGCCATTGTTCTTCCTTGGATATGTCCAAAAAAGTCTTTTTAACGCTCGTTTTCATTTGGATCCTCCTTCACTTTTTTTGCATTTTGCAACAATTCTTCCAGACGGATAAGCTCTTTTTCAAAAAACTGTTTCCCTAAATCTGTGATAATATATTCGATCCTTCTGTCCTGCGAATTCTCATACATTGCCTTTATCCAACCTTTTTTTTGCAAAGTGTCGAATGCTCCGTAGAGAGAACCTGCTCCGAGATTTACCCGCCCGTCTGTCATTTCTGCAATGTCTTTCATCAGAGCATAACCATGAGCCGGTTTATGAAGTAGTAGCAGAATGTAAAAGACAGATTCCGTAAGAGCTCCGCTGTTTGCTGTTCTACCCATGACTTCTCCTTTCTGTTACGAATTTCGATATATCTTTATATGTAATATATCACAATCCGTAATAACTGTCAATGACAAATAGAAAATATTTATACGGAGCGGAAAACTTCAGTTAAAATGATGAGCTGATACAATCCCTCTTTTGTAAAATCCTTGCTTTCAGATAAGATACTTTCAAAGACCGCTCCCCTTTTTCATAAAGCCGTCTATCTCTCTTTTTTCGTTCCTCGTCTTTCTGCTGACTTATGAGCTTTTTCTTTTGCTTTGTAACTGCTTGATTTCTTCTGCTATTATGATTTTTCGCCTATATTTTCATCCACCCTATCCTTTCTTCTTGATTTTGAGCAATAAAAAACCTCCATAAGTAGTTTGGGTTATTTACCTTGTCTACTTATGGAGTATCATATCACCTTTTGATTTACTGTTTATAAAATCGTTATATGCAATTAGATAAGCCGGAAGCTATCTTCCATTCTCCAGAATTTCCGCGATCTTTTCAAATGTTTTACCGTTTCTGATCGTTGTTTTCTTATAGAAATCTTGCTTCGTCAATTCTTTATGATAAGTGGATCTCAAGTACTCAGACTCATCATATTTTCCCCAAAATACTGCGTGTCTGCCCACATACACTATCTCATTACAAAATGTAGCTTTGTCTATAAAATCAAGAATCTCTGATTTATCTGAGTTACACGTAAAGAATAATACATCTCTTCTTGCCAGCTCTCCCTCCCACCAGTCAGGCAATTCTTCTCTTTCTTTCAAATACTCTTCTTTGGTAAGCAAAGTAAAAGGGATCGAAAAATCGTAATTCGTTTCTAAGATATGCCTTATCTTTGATATGCAACTTTCTCGATCTTGAGCACTGCTGAAAAATAAATTTCCGCTGTTGATATAAGAATCGAGATCCTCAAAGCCAACGCTTAACAATAATTTTTTCAAATCACTCATAGATACTTTATTCTTTCCACCCACATTGATACCACGCAATAAAAGTATATATCTCAAATGATCGACCTCCATGACTTCTAATTTATTTCACTCGATATTTATGATATTATACCATTCTTCAGCCCAGTTTTACAGGTTTAATTCTCGCTTCTTTGCCTGTGTTACTTCTCTGTTTTCTTGTTGAAATTTTTCTATACAGTTTCTAACGCTTTCAGCTTGTTCAACTTCTTTTCTTAGGTCTATCTTGAAAATATAGGGTATCTTTTTCTTTCTTCAAGACTATTTTTTTGCTCCCCATTTTTATCTTCGATGAACAATCGTAAGATATGGGCATGTGGGTTTTCGCCCATCATGTAAGGCAATAAAATAAACTGAGATTTATTGTACCCTTGTTGGAATAAAAACGGTGTTCTTTTCAAAAATACCGAATGCAAATCCGAAGTGATAAAACAAAGGCATAT
>JAUNKE010000047.1 GCA_030532905.1 Peptostreptococcaceae bacterium | reverse complement strand
AGTAAAATCGCTATATTTTTGATTCAAATTGTGGTAAATTGTAGGTAGAAATAAAAGGTGCATTAAAAGGAGCAATAAAATGATAAGAAAGATTTCGATAACCGATACGGTATTGCGTGACGCGCATCAGTCATTGATGGCGACAAGAATGTCAACGGAAGATATGCTGCCGATTTTGGAAGAATTGGACAAGGCGGGATATTATTCTTTGGAAATGTGGGGCGGAGCGACTTTTGACGCCTGCATTCGTTTTTTGGATGAAGACCCCTGGGAGCGTCTGCGCACGATTCGAAAGCATGTGAAGAATACGAAGTTGCAAATGTTGTTGCGCGGACAAAATATTTTGGGCTACAAGCATTACAGCGATGAGGTATTGGATTTATTTATAAAAAAATCGATTGAAAACGGAATCGACATCATTCGTGTGTTCGACGCGTTGAACGACCATCGAAATGTGGAGTCGAGTTTCAAATTTATCAACAAACATGGCGGTCATGCGCAGGGAGCGATTGTTTATACCATCAGTCCGGTGCATACGATTGATTATTATGTGAAGGTGGCGAAAAAATATCAGGAGCTGGGTGCTCATTCCATCGCCATCAAGGATATGTCGGGAATTTTGTTGCCGAAAGTGACGAAAGAATTGGTGGAAGCGCTCAAAGCGAATATCGATTTGGATATTATCATCCACACGCATTCGACTTCCGGCTTGGCGGAGCTGAACTATATCGAAGGAATTCGTGCGGGAGCGACGAGAGTGGATACGGCAATTTCGACATTCTCGGGCGGAACCTCTCAGCCGCCGACCGAATCGGTGGCGATGGCGCTGGACAATCTCGGTTTTGAAACGGGACTGAACTATGAAAGTTTGGAAAAAATCGCGGCGCATTTTGCAACGATTCGTAAGAAATATATCGACAATGGAATTTTTGATATCAAATTGTTGACACCGGATGTAAAGACGCTGATTTATCAGGTGCCGGGCGGCATGCTTTCCAACTTGTTGTTGCAACTCAAGCAACAGAACAATGAGCATCGTTTCAAAGAAGTGTTGGAAGAAGTACCGAATATTCGTAAGGACCTCGGTTATCCGCCACTCGTTACGCCGATGAGCCAGATGGTCGGAACGCAGGCGGTGTTCAATGTGATTCTCGGCGAGCGTTACAAGATGGCGCCGACTGAAATCAAAGACTATGTTTCGGGCAATTACGGACAGCCGCCGGCTGAGATTGGCGATGACATCGTCAAAGCGATTTTGAAAGGGATGGAGCCGACCAAGACGGTGAAAAAATCTTTCGCGGAATACAAAAAGGAAATCGGCGGATTGGCAAATACGGAAGAGGATGTTCTCATCTATGCCTTGTTCCCGGATTCCGGAAAGAAATATTTGGAAAACCGATGGGCGCTCGACAATAAAATCGAATCAACGGTGTATTCTGAAGAGAATCAGAATCACCCCGTATAAGAGGAGATAGGCTAATTTGTTTAGCCTATTTTCGTTGTATTATCAGCTTTATTGTGTTAAACTAAAGCTAACGGGAAAGGAGTGCCGATATGTTGAAGATAACTTATTTATTTCACAGCGGTTTTACTATAGAAACAGCGAATGATTTTGTAGTTTTTGATTATTTCAAAGACAATTGCTCAAAACAAAAGATGAAGGATTGCGGACAGCTTTGTGCAAAAAGTTTCCCTTTGGATAAAAAAGTTACTTTTTTTGTTACGCATTGTCACTACGATCATTATGACAAAGAAATTTTCAAATTGGTGGATAATGCACATTATGTCATTTCCAATGATGTCAAAGTGAATTCCTCCGAGGATATAAAAACCTGCGGGCCTTATGAAGAATTCGATTTTAACGGATTGCATATCAAAACTTTCGGCTCGACGGATGCGGGATTGAGTTTTTTAGTGAAGCTGGACGGAAAGAATGTTTTTCATGCCGGCGATTTGAACTGGTGGCATTGGGAAGGCGAGACACCGGAAGAGAGAGCTTATGCCAAAGATTTCTTCTTCAAAGAGATGGCGAAGCTTCAAGGTGAAAAAATCGACCTGGCGATGTTTCCGGTGGATCCGAGATTGGAATCCGCATATTATTACGGTGGAGAGCAATTTATCGAGATGATGAAGCCGAAATATTTTTGGCCGATGCATTTTCAGGATTGCTTTACGGTGACGACGAGATTCAAAAAATATATGGAGCAAAAGGGGACGAGCACTCAAATTTTTACAATGGACAAAAGAGGAGAGGTATTTGAGATAGTGGACTAGCGGAGGTTGTATGCGGTTAAATGTCACTGAAATTATAAAAAAACTGATGCAGGAGGATTCCTACAAAAATCTTTCGATGGATGAGCTGACCAAAATTTTCAGCAGAAAAAAATCCGAGCAGGAAGAAATTAAAAGGTTGCTCATGGGAATGGTGGAGCAGGGCGTTGTCATTCGCGATCGAAAAAATAAATACGGTCTTGCTGAAAGAAACGGCTATCGCAAGGGAATTATTTCCATGAACTCCAAAGGTTTCGGTTTTATTTCGGATGAACAGGGCGATGTTTTTATTGCGCCGCCCGATACCCATTATGCGCTCCACGAGGATGAAGTGCTTTACAAAATCACCAAACCCGCCGGCGAAAATTTGCGCGCGGAAGGCTATGTCAAAGCGGTGCTCAAACGAAATACCGACATCATCGTCGGGCGATTTGTTAAAAACAAAAATTTTGCGTTCGTCGTACCGGACGACCGCAGAATACAATACGATATATTTATACCGAAAAAATTGTTCAATCAGGCGAAACATGGCGACATCGTTTCATGCAAAATCATCAAATATCCGGCACAAGGCAAGAAGCCGGAGGGAATGGTAACCGGAATCATCGGCAAGGAGCGCAATCTTTTTGTGGATATTCAAAGCGAAATCGTGCGACGAAAAATTCCGGAAGATTTTTCTATCAAGGTGAAAAAACAGGTTGCCAAATTGCCGGATGGAATTTCGGAAGAAGAAAGAAATCGACGCGAGTCTTTCAAAGACAAGCTGATTTATACAATTGACGGAGCGGACTCCAAAGATTTGGACGATGCGATTTCGGTGGAGCGGTTGGCAAACGGAAATTATCTTCTGGGAGTTTATATTGCGGATGTAAGTCACTATGTTCCGGAGAATTCGGCTCCGGACAAAGAAGCATTGGAGAGAGGAACCTCGATTTATTTTGCCGACCGCGTCATTCCGATGTTGCCGGAGCGATTGTCCAATGATTTGTGCTCCCTCAATCCGAATGAGGACAAATTGGTACTGGCATTGTTGATGGAATTTGACAAAAAAGCCAAGCTGATTTCACATCAAGTGTCGGAGGGGATTATTTCATCTTCCTATCGACTCGTTTATGAGGATGTGTCGGATTATCTCGAAAATCAAAGCGGAATATTGACGCAGGAATCCGAAGCGCTGTTGGAGTCGTTGGATACCGCAAAGGAGTTGGCGCTGCTTCTTCGTAAAAAAAGAGAGAAGCGCGGAGGCATCGACTTCAGTTTTCCGGAAACGCAGTTCACTTTGGATGGCGAGCGCGTAATTGATGTAAAGAATCGCTCGATTCGAATTGCCAACGAGATGATTGAAGATTTTATGATAGCCGCCAACGAGACGATTGCCGAGCAGCATTTTTTACAGGAAGTGCCTTTTTTATATCGCGTACATGATGTGCCCGATATCGAAAAGCTCGCCAATGTGTTTCAACAACTTGAAGTATTGAATATCAAATACAAAAAGCATCGCGACGGAAAAATTTATTCCAAAGACATTCAGGATATTATGGAACAGGTGCGGGATTTGCCGCAAAAGGATATGATTCATTATGCATTGCTCCGCTCGATGCAAAAAGCGAAGTATTCGCCGAAGAATACGAGTCACTTTGGTCTCGCTTCCAACTACTATACGCATTTCACATCGCCGATTCGTCGCTATCCAGATTTGCAGATTCATCGAATCATCAAGGAGATTGTCGGCGGGCGATTCAATATGACGAGATACAATCATTATGAGAAAATCCTGCAAAATATCGCGGAGAAAACTTCTTCCGCGGAAATGCGCGCGATTGATTTGGAAAGAACGGTCGATGATATTTTGGCATGCTACTATATGGATAATCACATCGGCGAAGTCTTTAAGGGTAAAATTGTAAATTTCACGAGCTTCGGGATTTTCATTCTTTTGGAAAACACGATTGAAGGATTGATACGATACTCGAGCATCGTGCAGGGACAGGATATACCTTATTTCAATGAGACGGCAACGACGGAAGAATTGATTAAAAAACAATATCGCATCGGTGACGAAGTTTCGGTCATCGTCGAGGGGGTTGATTTTCTATTCCGCGAAGTTGTGCTGTCTTTTGAATAAATTTTAACTAAAGTCATAGATTTTTTTCGGAGAAAATAGTAAAATATGCTTATCGGTAATTTATTAAAAATTTTTGGGAGGTAATGATGAGTAATACATTGTCCGTAAATGTAACAAAAGATATTTATTATATTGGAGTAAACGACCGCGAAACTTGTTTGTTTGAAAATATGTGGCCGTTGTATGATGGAGTAACATACAATTCCTACTTGATTGTTGATGAGAAAACCGCTTTGCTTGATACCGTAAAAATCAACAAGGTGGATGACTTTTTGACAAAGCTTGACGATGCACTCGGCGGAAAAAAATTGGATTACTTGGTAATTCATCACATGGAGCCGGATCACTCCAGCTCGATTCAAACGGTTATCAACAATTATCCGGATGTTAAATTGGTGGGAAATAAAAAAACCATCGACATGTTGAAGGAATTTTACAATATCGACGACCCGGAGAAAACCATCGAAGTAAAAGAAGGCGATAAATTGGAGCTCGGCTCAAAATCCCTGACCTTTATGATGACGCCGATGGTTCATTGGCCGGAGTCGATGGTCAGCTATGAAACAACGGACAAAATTTTGTTCTCGCAAGATGCATTCGGCGGTTTCGGCGCACTCAACGGACCGATTTTCGACGATGAAATCAACTGGAAGTTCTACGAAAGTGAAACGAGAAGATATTATTCCAATATCATCGGTAAGCATTCCAAGCAGGTGCAAGGCGTTCTCAAGAAAATGGAGAATTTGGAAATCAAAATGATTTGTCCGGTTCACGGTCCGGTTTGGCGAACGAATCCGGCAAAAATCGTGGAAGAATATACCAAGTGGGCGAACTATCAGACCGAGGAAGGGGTTGTCATCGTGTACGGCTCCATGTACGGAAATACCGCGACGATGGCGGATGCGGTAGCGAGACATTTGGCGGAAGAAGGTGTTAAGAATATCAAGATGTACGATGCATCCAAAACGCATGCATCCTATATCATCAATGATATTTGGAAATATAAAGGATTGATTTTGGGAAGCTGTGCTTACAACAACGGACTGTTTCCACCGATGGCGAATCTTGTCAATCTGATTCAGATGAACAATATCAAATCGCATATCTTGGGAATTTTCGGATCGTTCAGTTGGAGCGGCGGCGGTGTAAAATGTCTGAAAGAATTTGCCGACCAAAGCGATTATGATTTCATCGACCATATCGTTGAAGCGAAATCTTCACCGAAGAAAGAGGATTTGGATTCGCTGGCAATATTGGCGAAAGAAATGGCAAAAAAACTTAGAGGAGAGTAAATGTCCGACATTAAGATTGTTGCGAAAAACAAGAAAGCGCGATTCAACTTTGAAATTTTGGAAACCTATGAGGCGGGTATCGAGCTCAAGGGGACGGAGGTCAAATCCGTTCGAATGTCCAAAATCAATATTTCGGATGGCTATGCGAGTATTGACAACGGCGAAGTTTTTCTTAAACAGGTGCATATCAGTCCGTATGAGCAGGGGAATATTTTTAATGTGGATCCCTTGCGCGTGCGCAAATTACTGATGCATCGCAGAGAGATTGACAAGCTGCTTGGTGAAACAACACAAAAGGGCTATACGCTCGTGCCGCTGACGGTCTATCTCAAAAGAGGCAAGGTCAAAGTGGAGCTTGGACTTGCCAGAGGTAAAAAACTTTATGACAAGCGAGAAGCCTTGGCGAAAAAAGATATGCAGCGCCGAGTCGAGCGTGAGCTGAAAAATTATTAATTGGAGTAAAAATATGTCTTTATATAGTGAATGGGATAAGATAGCTTATCAAATAGAAACACAAGAGGAGTATGATCGTTTTTGGGGAGATTATCTTCCGAAAGAAAAAGGATTTTATGAGTATCTGCTCGACCGCAAGGATGAAGTGATTGAGAAGCCGGTGAGCGAGCTGGCTGAAATTTTCAAAGTCGATGCATTGACCGTCGTCGGTTTTTTGGACGGTATCAATTCATCGCTTGTCAACGAACTTGTAATTGATGAAGTGACCGAGGACAGCGTTGTTAAACTTGAAATCGATTTTGAAAAATTATATTTCAACATGCTGGATGCCAAAGCGGAATGGCTGTACGGCTTGGAGCAATGGGACAATATTCTGAGCGAAGAAAAACGCAAGGAAATCAAGAAAGAGTATAACAAGTCCAAGACCTATGTCAATGAAAACAAGGTCGGACGAAATGACGAATGTCCATGCGGCAGCGGCAAAAAATATAAAAAATGCTGCGGGAAATCGGCATAGTTTTTGATGATGAGTTGACCTTTGGGCAATGCCTGAAGGTCATTTGTTTATGAATATGGATTATCGTGTAATTTCTTTTGAAAGAATAAAAAAATTGTATCGTGACTTTTTATGCACGAGAAGAGATGAGAAAATAAAAGGAAACAGCAACGAGTTTGAGCCGACCGCCTACGATTTGGACGAAATTCAGGAGAAGATCGGATTTCCCATCGCTTCTGTCGTCATCGTTTTTCTACCGTATTTGACGATGGAGAAAATGGAATCGTATCGCGACAGCAATCTGTCGATGCATGCGCTCTCGATGGATTATCATTGGATAAGCTCGAATCTGCTGAGCCGATTCTGCAAGGAAGAATTGGGAATTGAAAATATGGAAAAAGTCTATATCCAATGTGATACGGGCTATTTTAACGAGCGCTTTTTTGCCATTCAAACGGGATTGTGCATGCATGGGCTCAACGGACTCGCGATTCATGAGGAATACGGCTCATACGGATTTTTGGGATTGATTGTCACCGCCGAGCCTCTTGCTGAAAAATTATCGCCGAAAAAGACCTGCCGAAAATGCAATCTTTGCATCAAGCATTGTCCGACCGGTGCGATTGGCGAGGACGGCGTTCATATCAATCGCTGTCTTTCTTATCTCACGCAAAAGAAGAATTTGACACCGGAAGAAGAAAAACTGCTCGCGCGCTCCGCAAAAATCTACGGCTGCGACATTTGTCAGATGATATGTCCGGAAAACAATCATATAAAATATACAGAAATTGCGGACTTTCAGACGGATTTGTTGTATAATATAGAGTTGGAAGAATTAAATGCGCTCAGCAATAAAATGTTTAAGAAAGAATATGGCAATCGCAATTTTTCATGGCGAGGCAAATCCATATTGATTCGAAATTTAGAATTGAAGAAGAATGAACAAGACGACTAGAATTATAAAACAGATAATTTCAATGTATCCCGATGCCGAGTGCGAGCTTGTGCACAAAAATGCCTACGAGCTGTTGGTGGCGACGATGCTCAGTGCGCAAACCACCGACAAACAGGTCAATATCGTAACGCCGACTCTGTTCGAGCATTTTCCGACGCCGGAAAAATTGGCGAACGCGAATATCGAAGTCGTGAAGGCATGCATCAACAGCATCGGATTTTATAATACCAAAGCGGAAAATATTATTCAAACGGCAAAGATTTTGGTCAAGGACTATGGCGGCGAGGTGCCGGGCAAAATGGAATTGTTGACGAAGCTGCCCGGGGTGGGGCGCAAGACGGCAAATGTCGTGCTCAGCAACGCTTTTGACATTCCGGCTTTTGCGGTCGATACGCATGTCAAAAGAGTCTGCTTTCGATTGAGACTTACCAAAAACACCGACCCGGATAAAGTGGAAGCGGATATTACATCCAAAATTCCAAAATACATGTATAACAAGGCACATCATGCAATCATCTTTCACGGAAGGAGAACCTGCAAGGCGACCGGACCGCTGTGTCATCTCTGCGAGCTTTCGATAGAATGTCCGCATTATAAGTCGCTTGCACCGAAATAATATGGCAATAGTTATGGTAACGGGCGGTTCGCGCTCAGGAAAAAGTCGTTTTGCCGAAGATTTTTGTCAAAATCGCTCCGAAAAACTCGGCTACATCGCAACCGCGCAGATTTATGATAATGAAATGAAGGAGCGCATCGAGCGTCATCGCTCGCGTCGTGGAGAAAATTGGACGACCTTTGAGATTCCTTGCGACATCGAGGACGCATTGGATGAATTATCCGATTATGATTATGTGTTGCTCGATTGTTTGACCATGCTGATTTTCAACAAAATGTACGAGCTGAACAATCAGCCGGAGAATTTGAACCGAGACGAGCGAAATCAGATGGAGCGTCTTTGTCTCGATTTTGCGGAGAAAATTTTTGCCGCCTTGAGCAAATCAAAAAACACTTATGTCGTCGTAACCAACGAAATCGGAATGGGCATCGTGCCCGAAAGCAGTCTGAGCAGATTGTATCGGGACATCGTGGGCAAAGCCAATCAGATGCTTGCCGAATCCGCGTCGGAAGTGTATTTTGTCATCAGCGGCATTCCGATGAAAATAAAATGATTTTGGAAAAGAGTATTTATGAAAAACGCAGTGGATTATATTCTGAGCAATCTGGTTTTCATTACGAGATTGCCGGTCAAAATAAATTTTAATTATCGCTCCGATGCGGGCAATGTAAAATATTTTGCTCTCGTCGGTTTGATTTTGGGACTGATTGTATGGTTTGTATCGCTTGTGAGCAACTATCTTTTCGGTTCTTTGGTCGCGGCGACGATTTCGACTTTTACTTTGGCGGCTCTGACCGGAGGAATTCATTTGGACGGACTCTCCGATACCGCCGACGGTTTGCTCAGCTATCGTGACAAAGAGCGAGCCATCGAAATCATGAAAGATTCAAGAATCGGAGCCATGGGCGTGATGGCGCTGTTTGCGATTTTGCTGCTTAAAATATCTTTTTTGAATCTCCTTATCCCTCGTCTGCCGTTTTTTGTGATTTGCATGCCGATTTTCGGAAGGCTTTGCATCGTCAATGCCTGCTATTTCGGCAGACCGATTACAAAATCAAAGTTGGGCGCGGTCTTTATCGGCAATATGCAGACGGATGAATTTTTCAGCATCCATCCGGTATATTTCTTTGTTATGTTTTTCATATCACTTCTGTGGGGAATGAAAATAAAATATATTTTGGCATTGTGGATGACATCGCTTGTGCTCATTCTTTTTTCAAAAGTGTTTGTGCAAAGAGTCACGATGCGAATCGACGGCATCTCGGGCGATATTTTGGGAGCGATTTGTGAAATCGGCGAAATGCTTTCTCTGCCGATATTCTATGTGGGAGTGTTGATATGCGACAAATTACTTTAATTCGTCATGCCAAGACGCAGGACAATGTTGAAAAAAGATTCAGCGGAAAAATCGAAAGCTCGGTTATTCAGTCGGTAGAAGAAATTCAAAATCGAATTCTGTTCGCTCTTCCGAAAGAGGAGCTCGGCAAAGTTTTCTGCTCACCGAGTCAGCGCGCACTGTTTACGGCAAAGGCATTGACGCAGGATATCACGATTGTGGAAAGCATTCGGGAGATTGATTTCGGAATCTTTGAAGGCAAGACCTTGGAGGAGATTGAAAAGGAATATCCGAAAGAGTTTGAGCTTTGGTCAACCGGACAGGATAAATATCAATTTCCGCAGGGCGAAGCGACGCTCGATTTTTACAAAAGAGTGGTGGACGGTTTTTGGCAGATTGTGGAAAGTTCGCCGGAAGATAAAATTACGATTTTTACACATGGCGGTGTAATTCAATGTTTGATTTCACATCTGCTCGTCGGGAGCAATCAGCTGTTTTGGAATTTCAAAGTCGAAAACTGCTCGCTCACCCGATTTAATTTATATGATAAATTTGCGATTTTTACAAAGATAAATCAGTAGAGGACTTATGATAAAATTAGTAGTTTCAGATATGGACGGGACTTTTTTGGACGACGAAAAATCCATCAGCGAGGAGAACAAAAAAGCGGTCGGACTTCTTAAAGAAAAAGATATACATTTTTGTATTTGTACGGGAAGATTGTATGCATCGGCTCATCTGATTGCGCAGGAGCTGGGCAACGAATTTCCGATTATCTCATGCAATGGCGGCTTCATCAAAAATCCTTCGACGGACAGAATTTTGTATCACAAGCCTTTGCCGACGGAATTGGCGAAAACAATCGTCGAAACGATTATGAAATACGATGTGGTTTTTCATTTTTATAACGAGGATACGGTCTTCTCCAACAAAAAGGAATATACGGCAAAGACCTATATCAACCGTTTTGAGCATTTGGAGGAAAAACCTGTCAAGGTCGTTGTTTCGGAAAAAATTGCCGACTATGTGAATGACAAAATTTACAAAGTGATTTTGTTTACCAACGACGGCGCGGTGCTGCAATCGATTTGGGATGAGCTTAAATCTTTAACCGGAGTGGTTATCACACAGTCGCATCACAACAATTTGGAAATCGTGTCCGACAATGTGAGCAAGGGGAACGCGGTGAGAATGCTTGCCGACGAATTGGGTATCACTTCGGATGAAATTTTTGTAATCGGCGACCAGATGAATGACATGAGTATGTTTACAGCCGCGAAATATTCGGTCGCAATGGGGAATGGTACGGATGCGCTCAAAGAGAAGGCGTATTTTGTGACAAAGGATAACAACCAAAGCGGATTTGCCCATGCGGTAAACCGATTGGTGCTTGGAAAGGAATAATATGTTTATAGATAAGGCTCACATTACCGTAAAAGCGGGAAATGGCGGAAACGGTGCGGTCGCGTTCAGACGGGAAATCTATGTTCCGGCGGGCGGACCCAACGGCGGCGACGGCGGGAACGGCGGAAATATTGTTTTTATCGTCGATACCAATATGCGAACGCTGATGGATTTCAAATACAAAAGAAAATATTCCGCGGAGCCGGGCGGAAACGGAAAGGGCTCCAATATGACGGGGAAAAACGGCGACGACCTCGTGATTCGTGTGCCGCAGGGAACCGTCATTCGCGACAAGGAAAGCAATCTGGTGCTTGCGGATTTGTCCAAGCCGGATTCGGCGGCGGTCATCGCCAAAGGTGGAAAGGGCGGAAAAGGAAATGCCTTTTTCAAAAACTCGACGAGACAGGCGCCTGCCTTTGCCAAAGCGGGTCGCGAAGGAGAAGAGAGAGAGCTCGTGCTTGAGCTGAAAATGATTGCGGATGTCGGACTCATCGGTTTTCCGAATGTCGGCAAATCGACCTTCCTGTCGATTGTCACAAAAGCCAATCCGAAAATCGCGAACTATCATTTCACCACGCTGTCTCCGAATCTCGGCGTCGTGGATAACAAGTACGGCGAGAACTATGTCATCGCGGATATTCCGGGATTGATTGAAGGCGCGAGTGACGGGGTCGGTTTGGGACATGACTTTTTGCGTCATATCGAAAGAACGAAACTGCTCGTGCACATCGTCGATATTTCCGGCATCGAAGGCAGAGAGCCGCTCGATGATTTTGAAAAAATCAACAAGGAATTGCGACTTTTTAATGAAAAACTTTCGAGCAGACCGCAAATCGTAATTGCGAACAAGACGGATTTGCTGTCGGACGACACGATATTTGACGAATTCAAAAAGGAAGTCGAGAGTTTGGGCTATCCGGTTTATGCGATGTCAACGGCGACCAAAAAAGGCGTGGACGAGGTGTTGCTTGAGATTTCCAAGATGCTCGAAGAAGCGGAAGAAATTGATTTGTTCTCCGAAGAAGAATTTTATGCGCCAAGCGCTGAGATATCGAATTTGGATGACGAAATCAAAATCTATGAGCAGGACGGCATCTACTATGTGGAAGGTACACCGATTGAAAAATTATTGTACTCCGTTCATTTTGAAGATATGGAATCCATTCGATTCTTCCAAAGAGCGCTGGAAAACTATCGAGTGTTCGACCGATTGCGCCAGATGGGTATCAATGACGGCGATACCGTAAAGATTTATGAATTGGAATTTGACTTTTTTGACTAAGGAGAAATTATGCTGACGAGCAAACAAAGAGCATATCTGCGCGGATTGGCGAATACGATTACGCCGACGAGCACAATTGGAAAGGACGGAATCACCAAAGCGCTTTTGGATTCGATTGAAGAAACCTTTAATACACGCGAGCTGATTAAAATTAAGTTGCTCGACAACTCAGGACTTTCGAGCCGCGAAACCATCGACATCATTGCAAAAGAATTGAGAGCCGAGCCGGTACAGAGCATCGGCAACAAGGTGGTGCTCTATCGTCCGTTTTTGAAAAATCCCGAGATTAAATTACCGAAAAAATGATGAAAAAAATAGGAATCTTCGGGGGAACATTCGACCCCATTCATCGATTGCATCTGCGAATCGCGATGGCGGCAAAAAATACGCTGTCGCTGGATGAAATTATCCTCGTACCGACGGGCAATCCCCCGCATAAAAACAATGACTTGGTCAGCGCATTTCATCACCGAAAAAAAATGGCGGAATTGGCAGTCGATGAATTGGAAGGTTTTTCGGTGTCCGACATCGAAAACAAAAGCAATCTGCGCAAATCCTATACTTCGGATACACTGGATGAATTTGCGAAAATCTATCCGGATGACAGATTATATTTTATCGTCGGCTCGGATTCGCTTTTTGACATTGAAAATTGGAAAGACCCGCAAAATATTTTCAACAAAGCGGCGATGGCGGTTTTTCATCGTCCCAATGTTTCAACGAAAAAACAGCTTCATGAGCAGATGAATTATCTTCGCAAAAAATATCAATCGACCATTATTCTGATTGAAATCTGTGCGGAAGATTTGTCATCGACGGATATCCGAGAAGATTTGCAGGACGGAGTTTTGTCATCGGACAGCATTTCGCCGTCGGTTGCCGAGTACATCAAGGAGCATAAATTATATGAGCGATAAAATTTTAGGGACTTTGACAAGAGAGGAGCTCGTTGGAAAATTGCAGCAGATTCTTCCGCAAAAGCGATTCGAACATGTGTTGCGCGTGGAAGATATGGCGATTCGCTTGTCTAATTGCCATAATGCTGATATTATTAAATGTAGAACGGCGGCGCTGTATCACGATTTCGCAAAAGCATTTTCACTGGAAAAAAGCTTGGCGATACTTCAAAAATACGATTGGGAATACGACGAGCAGGAAAGCCGCTCGGGGAATCTCATTCATTCCAAAGTCGCGGCGGCGATTGCAAAAAACGAATATCGAATCAACGATGAAGAAACGCTGCTTGCCATCAGCTATCACACGACGGGCAGAGCCGATATGAGTTTGATTGAAAAAATCGTATTTGTCGCCGATGCGATTGAAGAAGGAAGAGATTATCCCGGCGTTTCGGAGCTTCGGGAAAAAGCCTTTGAAAATTTGAACTTTGCAATGCTCAACATACTTAATTCATCGATTTTATATCTGATAAAAAAAGAAGAAGAGATACACATCAACACCGTTTTAGCGAGAAACAATCTGTTAAGGTAGGAAAAGAAAATGAAGAAATCAGTAGGAATATTTTTGGCATTATTTTTTGTATTTACGACCATCTTTGGAAGCGCGATGTATTTTTCCATGAAACCGGAAGTGGAAAAAGCGGTAAATGAAGAGAAGCTGAACAAAGAGAAACCCGAAAACACATTTGAAAATTTGGATGTGAGCAATTATAAGGAGCGCGTGAATGTGCTTCTGTTGGGAGTCGATACGCTGGAGACGGCGAAAGACCAAACCGGTACGAGAAGCGACACGATTATGATACTCAGCGTTGACCCGGTCAGCAAGACGGGATTCATCTTGTCGGTGCCTCGCGATTCCCATGTAAAGATTCACGGCACCGAAGACTACACCAAAATCACGCATGCTCATTCCTATGGCGGAACGCAGCTTGCGATTGACACCGTCAAAGATTTTGTCGATATTCCGATTCATCACTATATGAAGGTGGATTACAAGGCTTTGTTCAAAGCAATCGACGACTTGGGCGGCGTTGAATTTGATGTGCCGATTGATATGAAATACAAAGACAGCGCATCCGACCCGCCGCTGAACATCAATTTGAAAGCGGGCATGCAAACACTCAATGCCGAGCAGGCGATGGGCTTGCTCCGTTTCCGAATGGGCTATCCCGACAAAGATTTCGGCAGAATGAGAACGCAGCAGGCATTTATTGAAACGGTGCTCAAAAAGCTGGCGTCGCCGGCGGCACTTCCGACGATTCCGAAACATATCGAAACGATTTATGAATATGTGGAAACCGATATGACGATTACGGATGTAATGAGTCTGATGAAAATCGGATTGTCGTTGGATTTGTCGATGGTGCAAAAGGCGACTTTGCCGGGCGAGCCGGACAGAATGCCCAACGGTGCGTCCATCATCGTTGTAGATGAAGAGAAAAAGAAAGAATTGCTCGATTATCTTCTTTCCGGAAACTATGAAGTGCCGGAGGAAAAAGAGGACACTTCGGCGGAAAATACGACGAATGATGACAAAAAATCCGAGCAGACCGGCAAGCTGAAAAAAGAGCAGAAGCCGGAAGATAAAGAAGAGAAGAAGGAACCGACGCTCAATGACAAGCAAATCGTCGTGCTCAACGGAAGCGGAAAACGCGGAACGGCGAGACGAGCATCCGATTTGCTCAAGATACAGGATATTTTGGTCGATGCGTCCGGAAATGCATCCAGCTTCGACAATGAAACCACGATTATTTATTATAAAGACGATATCGCACTTGCCAATCGGATTCGTGAGATTTTGAAAATCGAATCCGCCGTTAAAAAAGGAACGGAAGGATTGAGTAAGACGAATGCCGATATTGTCGTCATATTAGGAAAGGATTTTAGCTGATGAGAGAACTGTTGACTGCTCTATATAAGGAACTCGATGACAAGCAAGCGGAAGATATCATGATGATTGATGTAAAAAATGTCACTTCCATCTGCGACTATTTTGTCATCGCGAGCGCGGACAATGTGCGAAAAGTGAAAGCCATTGCCGACCATGCGGAAGATTTTTTGAAAGCCAATGATTTGGAACTTCGCGCGAAAGAAGGAACCGATTCGGCAAAATGGATATTGCTCGATTTCGGCAATATCATTCTTCATATCTTCGAAAATGAAGAGCGAGATTACTACAATATCGAAAAAATTTGGAAGGACGGAATCAACATCACGCCGTAATTCGTAGATTTTCAAAATCCAAGCAGATTTTTTCTGCAGAATAGAGGAAATATGTTAATTTGTATTGAAGGCAACGATTCGTCGGGAAAGCAAACGCAGTCTCGACGAATCTATGAATATTTTCAACAACAAAATATCCCGAGTAAGCTCATCACTTTTCCCGACTATGAAAGCGATTCGTCCGCTTTGGTCAAAATGTATTTAAGCGGAGCATTCGGAACGAAGCCCGAAGATGTGAATGCCAAAGCCGCATCCATCTTCTATGCCTGTGACCGATTTGCATCTTACAAAATGAATTGGGAAAAAGATTATAAGAAAGGCAAAGTCATCGTTGCCGACCGTTACACGACATCCAATGCCATCCATCAGGCATCCAAAATCGACGATGAAGCGGAGCGGGAAGAATTTTTGAAATGGCTTTTTGAATTGGAATACGAAACCTTCGGCATTCCGACGCCCGACATCATCATCTTTTTGAATATGCCGCATGAAATATCCAAAAATCTGATGAAGGACAGAGCCAACAAAATCTCGGGCGAAGAAAAAAAGGATATCCATGAATCCAATTTGGCATATCTTGAAAAAACGAACAAAAACGCAATTGAAATATCAAAGAAATTGAATTGGGTGGAAATCACCTGTGTAGATGAACAGGGACAATTAAAATCAGTAGAGGACATCCATCGGGAGATCGTGTCCGTTCTCAATGAAAAATATGAATTTGGAAGATAAATTAAGCTATGCACTTTCTTCGAGTGCAAGATTTTTTATAATCGAAGGAAATGAGAAAAAAAATTATGAGCGAATCAACCGATTCTATCAGGAAAAAGAAATGCTCATTTCTTTCATCGAAGGCGAAGAGCTCAAAGCTGAAAATGCAAGAGCATTGGTATCCGAGCTCAGCAAAAAATCGATACAGGATGAAGTCATCGTCATCAATCGTTTTGAAGAAGTGGGCGAAGTATCCCAAAATATTTTGCTCAAATCGCTTGAAAATATGAGTGCACAAAAAACGATTATCGCTTTGTGCAGCCATACTTTCGGTATCTTGGAGACGATTATTTCCCGCGCCTATCATCTGTTTTTGGGCGAGCAAAACGAAGATTCATCGAAACTCGATTATCTGCTTTCGCCAAATCATTCTAAAGTTGAAAAAATCACATGGTTTTCCAATTTGGAAGACGATGCGTTTCAATATAACAATCTCTTGGAGACATCCGGAGAAAATATTACCAAAAATTTGAAGTTGAGCAGAGAAGTGTTGCAGTATCTTCGACAAGTCGAAGCAAATTGCAACAAAGAGCTGTGTGCCGACTTGTTACTGTATAGAATACTGGAGGAACAATGAGTATAAATATCGTAGGAATACGCTTTAAAAAAGCCGGCAAGATTTATTATTTTTCGCCGGAAAATATGACATTTGAATTGAATCAGCGAGTCGTCGTTGAAACCGCGCGCGGCGTGGAGATGGGTACGGTGACGATTGCAAACCGCGAAGTTCCGGAAGAAGAAATCGTGGCGCCGCTCAAGCCGGTGCTTCGTTTGGCAAGTGAAGCCGATCTCAAAACATTTGACGAAAATCAGGAACTGGCGGAAAAAGCGGGGGAGATTTTCAAAACCAAGGTCAAAGAAAACAACTTGGAAATGATATTGATGGGAACCGAATACACCTTGGATAGAAACAAGCTAATTTTCTATTTCACCGCCGACGGTCGAATCGACTTTCGTGAATTGGTTAAGGACTTGGCAGCGGTGTTTCGCACCCGAATCGAGCTTCGACAAATCGGCGTTCGGGACGAGGCGAAAAGCTTAGGCGGGCTCGGCTGCTGCGGTAGAAAATTATGCTGTGCATCGTGGCTCGGCGATTTTCAATCCGTATCGATTCGAATGGCGAAAGACCAAAATCTGTCGCTCAATCCGACCAAAATTTCGGGAATCTGCGGTCGATTGTTCTGCTGTCTCAACTACGAGCACAAAAATTATGAAGACATGCTTGCCGTTTTACCGAATGTCGGCAGCAAGGTCAAGACATCCGAAGGCAACGGGAAGGTTATCGATGTCTATGTGTTGACCGAAGAAGTCAAAGTGCAAATTGAAGGACCCAACGACACGATGACGGTCAAGCGATTCAACATCAAAGACATTGAAGTTTTGAAATACGCAAGAAAGAATGAAAAAATCGATAAAGCGTTGGAAAGAGAATTGAGGGAGCTTGAAGATTGATTTTAGAAAATGAAACGCTTGAAGACTTGGGACTGGGCGATTATAAAATCATCCAGAAAAAAGACGGATTCAAATTCGGCATCGATGCCGTACTCCTCGCCAATTTCGTATCGCCCAAAAGAAATGAAAAAGGCGTGGATTTGGGAAGCGGAACGGGAATTATTCCGACGATTATTGCGGCGAAGTCATCCGTAAGCCGAATCGTCGGCGTTGAAATCCAAGACGAAATGACGGAAATGGCAAATCGCTCGGCTCAAATCAACGAGCTTCAGGAGCGTGTTCATTTTGTTTGCGCCGACATCAAAAAAATCTCCGATTGCTTGCCGAAACATCAATTTGATTTTGTAACATCCAATCCGCCGTATTATAAAACGGACACGATCACATCGCCTAACGGAATGAAAAATATTTCGCGCCACGAATTGTTGGTGGAGCTTTCCGATATTTTTGTTGCGGCGAATTATTTGCTCAAACCGCAGAAAAGTCTTTATCTGATTCATAAACCCGAGCGATTGGTTGAGCTGATTGAATTGGCGCGCGCACAAAATTTGGAGCCCAAAGAGATTCAATTCATCTATCCGAGTGCGGATAAGCCGGCGAATTTGATATTGCTCAAATATGTCAAAAACGGACGGACGGGATTAAAATACAGAGCACCGCTCTTTGTTTATAAAAACGGAAATTATTCCGATGAAATTCAAGCGATTTACGCCAAAAAATCATTGGAATAACAAATCGAATTCAAAGACTCGATTTGTTAATCCCAATTCGAAATCGTGATACGCAAATTGAAATTTGAAAAACAGAATCAAGAAATGAATTTTGAAATCTGAAATGGCAAATCCATTTTCAGAAAACTTATCACGAAATCGAATTCAAAAATAAGAAATGAATTTATAATAGGAAAAGAAAATGCTGTATATTTGTGCAACGCCCATCGGTAATCTGGAAGATATTACCATTCGAACGCTCAATACGCTCGCTAAGGTCGATTATATCGCCTGTGAAGATACCAGACGAACCCTCAAATTGCTCAATCATTATGATATTAAAAAGAAATTGGTGAGTCTGAACGAGCACAATGAATTTCAAAAAAGAGAATATATCCTTGACGATTTGAAAAAAGGAATGGATATTGCATTGGTATCGGACGCGGGAATGCCGGGCATACAAGACCCCGGGCAGCTTTTGATACAGCTTGCCGTTGAGCATGATGTGCCATACACCGTTTTACCGGGAGCGTCCGCGCTCATAACCGCATTGGTCGGCTCCGGCGTCAGCAAGGATGAGTTTTTGTTTCTCGGATTTTTGCCGAGAAAGAAGAGTGAGCGCCTGAGCATATTGAATCGATATGCCGATTTTTTCGGCGAGATAATTCTGTATGAAGCGCCGCATCGTTTTGCAAAACTCATCAGTGATATACATTCCGTTTTCGGCAATCGAAAGATTGTGATTGCGCGGGAAATCAGCAAATTGCATGAAGAATACATCCATACCGATTTGGAATCCGCGATAGAGAGCTATCCGGAAATCAAAGGAGAGATTGTGCTGATTATCGAGCGCGGCGAACAACAAGTTGAAGAAATTGAAATTCAAGATTTACAAGAGATTATTCAGCGCTTGAGCGAAGAGGGACATTCGACCAAAGAAATCACAAAAATCTTGGTCAAGGAGCACAATCTGTCCAAAAACGAAGCATACGACCTCGTTATAAAAAATAAATGACG